>NZ_JBGTFY010000244.1:0-102320 GCF_041747015.1 Nostoc sp. | reverse complement strand
GAACGGGGAAGCAAGCTACAAACTGTGCGCCAGGGCATGACGTGCAGTATAAGCAAAGCTCAGTTAATGTCCGACGGGATACCGGGAGTCGCTGAGAAGCCTACACTGTATTGCTTGCAATCAGTGTAGGAGTATGTCACTGGTCAATAAGAAAGTCGTGAGTCCCAATCTCTCACTAATTAATTCTGACTGCTGAATTCTGGGAATACTAGTTAGTAATCCTATCTCCAAAGTTTCAGATTTATGAATCATCAACCAGTTAATACAACCACCGTCACCAGCTTTTTGCCAATGGTGTCGGTGGTTATTCCTATTTATAACGGTGAGACAGATTTACTACATTTGATCAATTGTCTATTATCTCAAACTTACCCAAAAGACCGGGTAGAGTACTTATTGGTGGACAATAACAGTAGCGATCGCACTTTCACCATCCTCAAAACATCTGCCGAAAATTGCCCAATTACAATTCACCCGTTAAGCGAAAACCACATTCAAAGCTCCTATGCTGCTCGTAATACTGGGATTCGTGCGGCTGTAGGCGAAATTATAGTTTTTACCGATGCTGATTGTCGTCCGCAACCGCAATGGCTAGATACATTAATTAAACCTTTTGTCAACAAAGAAGTGGTAATGGTCGCTGGTGAAATTTTGGCGCTACCAGGCAAAACTCTGTTAGAACAACACGCAGACCGTGAAGAAACTCTATCGCAAAAACATACCCTTGCCCATTCCTTTCGTCCCTATGGTCAAACCGCTAATTTAGCGATTCGACGCATCGCCTTAGAAAAAGCGGGTTTATTTCGCCCCTATCTTACTACTGGAGGTGATGCAGACATTTGCTGGCGGATTTTAGAGGAAAACATTGGGCGTTTGGAATTTGTCCCAGAGGCGATCGTTCAGCACCGCCATCGTGCCACACTTAAAGAACTGCAAAGTCAATGGCGGCGGTATGGACGCTCAAATCGCTACCTACACGAACTACACGGTGTAGATTTGATGCGAGAGATTACACTCAAAGAATGCGGCTATCGCTTATTACGTTGGTTATTAAAGGAAG
Source organism: Nostoc sp. (assembly GCF_041747015.1). GTDB lineage: Bacteria > Cyanobacteriota > Cyanobacteriia > Cyanobacteriales > Nostocaceae > Nostoc. Next base: position 101,260 of record NZ_JBGTFY010000244.1, on the reverse strand, counting down.
TACCAAGAGATATTAAGAAGGCAATCGCAGGTAGAGCGACTCCTGTAGATTTTTTAAATACTCCCATTGGTTTGTTCACTGCTAGGGCGCGTACTGCTGGGCAAAGAGACGCTACATTGCCAGAGAATGCCAAGATAATTGATTGGCTCTAACAATACTAGAAATGTTATCGATAAATTTTTAACTATTAAGCAAGCAAGTTCTGCTATATTTATTTACAACCTGTCTGCTTTCGCAAGAAACCCGATGCTCCCCTACTCAACAGGACTTGAAGTTTCGAGAAAGGCATGGGGTTTGCTTACCCTGCTATCTTGTTTTACAGCTACGGTTCATAGTTTTGTTAATTAAGTAATATGAACGTAGATGGATTTAGCCAACACATAGAGAAATTACGCTCACACGTACAACGACTATTGCAAAGTAGTACGATTAAGCCAAACTCACAACAAGAGATAATAACAGAGGTTTTTGAAGAACTCCACACGGTAGTGGAAGAATTATTAACAGCCTCCGAAGAGTTAGATGTAACACGAGCAGCAGTAGAAAAAGAGCGCCAGCGTTATCAAGAATTGTTTGAGTTTGCTCCCGATGGTTATTTAGTAACTGATACCGCCGGGACAATCCAAGAGGCTAACCGTGCAGCAGCAACTTTACTCTGTGTGCGCCAAAAGTATCTAGCAGGTAAACTATTAATTGTCTTTATTGCTCAACAAGACCGTCAGTTTTTTAGCTCTCAAATAAACAATTTGCAGGAGTTCCTAAACTGGGAAATTAACGTACAGCCACGGAGAGGAACGCCTTTTCCTGTTAATATTAAGGCATCTGCGGTGTACGACTTACAAAGAAAGAAAGTTGGCTGGCGTTGGCTACTGTGCGACATCAATGAACGTAAAAAAGCCCAAGAAATGTTGCATCCAGCTAAGGATGAGTTAGAAATACGGGTGGCGGAACGGACAGCGGAATTGGTAAAAGCAAATCAGAAATTGCTGACTGAAATTATAGAGCGTAAACAGTCCGAATCGCAACTGCTGCACTTGGCGTTTCACGATGCGCTGACAGGTCTGCCAAACCGCGCTGAATTTATGAACAGCTTAAGGCATGCAATCAATTATTCAAAACGCCATTCAGATTATCTATTTGCTGTATTATTTATCGACCTGGATCGATTTAAAGCGATCAATGACAGTCTTGGACACTTAAATGGAGACCAATTACTGCTGACTACTGCAAGTAGGCTAAAAGTGTGTGTACGTTCTATAGATACAGCCGCACGGCTTGGGGGAGACGAATTTACAATCCTGCTTGAGGGAATCCAAGATGTGTCAGACGCCATCACAGTAGCCGAACGGATTCAACAGGAACTGGCGTTACCCTTTGAGCTTGATGAACAAGAAGTTTTCATAACGGCAAGTATTGGCATTGCCTTGAGTTCGACCGTAAATTATGAACAGCCAGAAGAACTGCTGAGAGATGCTGATACAGCAATGTACCGAGCCAAAGTGCAGGGCAGAGCGCGTTATGAGCTATTCAACTCAGATATGTATGCTAATACTTTGGCGAAATTGCAGTTAGAAACCGATTTGCGCCAAGCAATAGAACGCCTTGAGTTTGAAGTTTATTACCAACCGATTGTTTCGCTTACCAATGGCTCTATTTTAGGTTTTGAGGCTCTGTTGCGCTGGGAACATCCAGAGCGTGGTTTGCTTAATCCAGCAGATTTTATTCCCTTGGCAGAGGAAACTGGACTAATTTTCTCCATTGGCAACTGGGTATTGTATGAAGCCTGTCGCCAGATGCAAGCTTGGCGGGTGTGCCATCGTTCCAACTTACTAGAGAAAATAAGTGTTAATCTCTCCCTCAAGCAATTTTTTCAACCGGATTTGATTGAGCAGATTAGGCAAATTTTGCATTCAACTGGTCTTGATGCTGGCACTCTAATGCTAGAGGTTACTGAAAACATAATTGTGGAAAATAGCGATAAGGCAACTGCCGCACTCTTACAACTTCGAGAGATGGGCATTGAGTTATCAATTGATGACTTTGGTACGGGCTACTCCTCATTAGGTCGTCTTTATAACTTTCCAATTAGTGTATTGAAAATTGACCGTTCTTTCATCAGCCCGATGGGTACTAATAGTAAGAATGTAGAAATTATTGAGATAATTGTCACATTGGCAGACAAGCTGGGTGTGGATGTACTCGCCGAAGGAGTAGAGACAAAAGAGCAACTAGCACTTCTAAGAAAGTTGAACTGTGAATATGGACAGGGATACTTTTTCTCTGTTCCATTAAATAGTTCGGCAGCAGAGGCATTAATTATGGAAAATCCTCGGTGGTAAGGGTTGCCTATAACCAGCCACGAATGCTTATTTAATCAAGGCTCCTAAATTCACTACACATTCAGGAAACTGACGCTTTAATGCTGGAAAAACCGGACAAGGTGCTTGTTCTTGTAAATTCTCCGGTTTACTCCAAGTAAAGGGAGCCTTCTGCGCCGCAGACATCCACACTAAACGCTTTGCCCGTGTCATAGCAACATAGAGTAAACGATACTCTTCAGATATTTTCAAGTGCTTTGCCACCTCCCATGCCTGAGTCACATCTGGTATAATAGACTCTTCATGGAGAGTAGCGCGAATTTGGGCACGGGCTACTTCTGATAAAGTAAAGTCACCTAAGAACTGGCTTTGGGGAGGAACCCAAAATCTCCCAGGAATCAAGTTTTCGTGCAGAAAGGGAATAAAAACATAATCCCAATCCAGCCCTTTGGCTTTGTGCATGGTAATAATGGTCAGTTGACCACGACGAGTATACCGCTCTTCCGAATCCTCAGTTTCCACTGGTTCAAACCTTTCGGAACTGACGATTTCGCTTAAAGTTGACAGCATTCCCCCCATCGAACTATTGCTAGCTATCTGCTGGTTTACCCGTTCTGCGAGTTTGTCAGCAGTTGCCAATTCTGCTTGGTCATAATTTAACGTCAAGGCGAGGAAAGAAATTAGCTGGTATAGGGGCAATTCCAACCGAGCGCGGAGTAAATTGCGACATAAACGTGCGGTTTTTTGTACTGACTCTGACTGCGGTGCTGCTAGGGGGCCAGGATACAAAAACTCTTCTGGCAAGCTAGCAAGGGCGTTGAGGTCTTGGGTAGGAATTAATTGGCGCTGTACTAATGCTTCTAGTGCAGCTTTGAGATAATCGGGGGAGTGGGGCCGATCGCAAAATTGGAGTAATGCTAAAATTTCTTGGGGAACATGGGAACGGCGATCGCGTTCTCCCACATCATAAAGTATAATTTTACACTCTTTACACACAGTAGTTAGAGCCTCTGCTAACCATCTTCCTTGGCGATTTTCTCGCACTAAAATCGCTGCACTATTCTGTGTTGGGTCTTCGCCGAATAACTCAATCACTCTTTGAGACAACAATTCTAGGGTGTGATGAATATCACGCGGGGTATAAAGTTCTAGTCCTCGTCCTACTGGTGCTGGGTTGGCGTTAGTTTGCGGATCACCAACTTCAACAGGGCGAATTGTCTGCAAGCGAAATGGTAATTGTGGTTTGTAAGTAGTCTGTTGTCTGTTATTTGTTTTTGCTGACTGTTGACTATTGATCCATTTGAGGGCAAAGTTAGCAGCTTCAATAATTATTCTGGTACTGCGACCGGCTTGATCCATCGTTGCCAATCGCTTGATGCGATCGCACTCTTCGCAAAATTGCCGAAAATAAATCGGATCAGCTGGGGTAAAGGTGGAGTTAATCGCCTGGTTGGGGTCGCCAACTCGTACTAAGTTGAGTGACGAGTTATCCCCATTGTCTGTATCACTCGCCAAAATTTCTAAAAGCTGCGTCTGTAATGGACTAGAATCTTGGGCTTCGTCTTCAAAGACGGCGAAAACTTGGTTTTGCTCAATGCGACGAGCGCTGTCATTTTCTAAAACGCGCAGTGCGGCTAAAATCATATCGTCGTAGTCGATGAAGTCACGCGATCGCATTAAGTTTTGATATTGCTCATATAACCCTGCCGCTACGCTCAAAATTACATATTCGTCTGTGGTTTGTTTACTCCACTCCCGTAACAATTCTGGCGATATCCCAGAACTTTTTGCTTCATGAATTACCGTATTAGCCAATTCTGGTAATACTTCTGTTCGCAGCACCGATTGGCGACGTAACCTTTCTGTTTCTTCTCCGTCAAATTGATGACCTTCTAATAAGCGCAAATAACGTTCTGGATTATTCGCAATCCATTGCTCTACAGCTGTTCGGATAAAGCGATGACTTTGAGTTGGTGTAATTAATGTGACATTTTCTAACTGCAAACCCGACAAATCAGGATGGCGACTGGCAATATTCAATGCTAAACCGTGTAGCGTATAAACAAAAAATCCCGTCTGAGGTAGAGATAATTTCTTTAAGTCTTTGCGAATCTTCGCTTTAATATTGGCAGCAGCGGAGCGAGTAAAAGTAACGACTACCAAGTGACGGCGGGAGGATGAACGCTCATACTGACGGGCGATCGCGATCGCCGCCGCCGCCGCCATACCAGTAGATTTGCCTGCACCAGGAACGGCAGAAATTGCCAAAGGCCCAGATTGCCAGTCAGCCATTTGCTGTTGTCCAGGGCGTAAACCATTGCGGATTGCGAGAATTTTCTCCCGCAAAGAAAGAATAGGCGATCGCTCAGACAATTCTGAGTGGAGTGATTCTTGAGCCACAGGAACAGTAAATTTAGAGTCTGACATATTAAAATTTTATATTTTGAATAGATATTAAATGTAATTCCCAAACCGCAGATATAAATAATCTTCTGTGATTATTAATCTCAAATTACTAGATTGCTAATAGTAGTCCGTCAATTTTGCTTTGATAGGTTTGTAGTTGCGCTTTAGCGCTAAAGCGCAACTACAAACAATTATCATTCCTCAATTATTTGTTTACTTCGTATTAGCTCAATTATCACAAATCTGCGATCGCAGTTATTCACGAGGGAAAACATTTTCCAAAAGCCTGAAGTAAACACAATGATCCTCGAATACGAATCTTCCTCCTGATTATAGCCCAAACAATATTCTGTTCCTTAGCTAGAAACCTCAGCCAGGTATAGCTGTCGGCAATAATCTGAATATTGGCTGTTCCAATATGACTATTTTCCACATGAATTGTTTTATCTTTAATTATTACTGTCGCTTGACATACCTCCTTACCTGTGAATGTGAAGTGGTAGATAGCATCCAGATTTACTGATTGATTCCTTTGAAACAACAGAGGCAACCCGAAGAGAAACCCTTGAATAGAATCAGGACGAATGCCATTGCTAACTTGCTTGACTTTCTTGTGGGGAAATCTACGTACTACGTAGTCTTGAGCATCGGAACCTGGAACCACATAGATAGTTTCTTCCTTATCTTGTAAAGGTCGAACTACTTCTTGAACAAACCCTTTTTTATTCTTCAAAAATTGACCAATCACATCTTCTCCTGCTGGACAAGCAGCTACACAATAAGCTGCTTTATAGTTTGATTTGAAAGCAAGACTCTGCCACATCGACGCTGATTCCGAATCATTGACTTTTTGGCGGTAGTCACCGGCACTTTCTATTAAAAATAGTTTGAAAATTTATTTAAAATTTGATAACTATAGACTTTGGCTATTAGCCCTGAAATTCATTTCTGGGCAAGCGTGGAAGCCAAAAGATAAGCAATTTTTAGCTTAAGTTGACACCAATGGGCAATGCGTTGCTCTGCTTAAGTCTCCTTAAAGCAATTGGCGGCATTAGCTAAACAGAACATTCAACCAATGCCCCATATTATCCGTTGTTTGGATGGTCTTAATAGATCAGATTACGGCGTTAGTCCTGTCTAAAATTAAATTTATTCGTCAATCTGCCAGGAATCCTTAGTTAATTCTTCATCCAAAATTTTCTTCGGACGCACAATGATCAAAATTTCTCCTAGTAGAGGAATTTCTGGCTCAGTTTCAAACCACTGAAAATCTAATTCACCACCCTTTTCAACGACAAAGTAGCTGGAGGCATCCCATTGTCGTTGGGCACGATCTACCACTACGACGACGAGTTCTATTCGGCTTTGGTTTTGGATGGGGAAGCGATCGCTATTCGCTAAAATCACTACTGGATCTTCTGCCGCCAGCAGCACTTGCCAACCTGGTAACGACACCCAAGCTTGTTCTCCAGAAAACTTAACCATCCGAAATGGTTCAATTTCGGTCACTATAGGTACAGCTTGCAAGTCTTGCCGTGACAACGGCAACTCGCCTACTACCGGGACGATTCGAGGTAATTGTTCTTCAGATTCCAGACGGTAAAAGGGTAAAATTGGAGCTGGACGCTGAGGAACGGTAGTAAAATCAGTTAGTAACTGTTCGATTTTTTGCCTTGCTGCTGGCGTGTGAGCAAAGCGTAAACCTTTGGCAATTAGGCGCGATCGCTGTTGTAAATCACTGTTTTGGCGTGCCAGTTTCCAAACTTGGTGAGCAACGGCATCTCCAGGATGGGCAGAAAACCCTTCTGGCAAAATACGAAAATAGGAAAACTCTTTAATTACTTTTGCCACATCCCGCGCTTCATCAGCGTCGAGTTTCTGAACAAAGATCAGTTCAGCAGTGGCAGCGCGTTCTTCTTGGGTGAGCAAACGCAGCTCGTACAACACATCACTGCCGCGCGTGGCATAGTGCGATCGCGTGGCTGCCGATACTCCAGAGTTTTCCAAAGAATTGTAAACTTGGGAACCTACAACCACCTGGTTTTGTTGAATTGGCTCAAATCCAGTCGCCTCAAAAATTTCTTGGGGATTGTAACCGGCTTTTAGCAACGAGGCGATCGCTATTCCCCATTCCACCCAGTTGCCTTGTTTTTGCCTCAGCTTTCGCAGTAATTCTTGTGCTACATCGTTGGTAGCATTTTCTTCGGGATTCTGAGCGTTGGGTGGTAGATCAGTCATAATCACAGTACAAGCTTCAACTTGAGAGGTTGATTAACACCTCATGAGCAAGTCTTATTCTAATCTATGAACTACCCAGACCTACAGCTATTAGGTAGTAACATGAGTTGAGTTGCTGCCTAATTCCCCGATTTCAGCAGCTTTAACTTTTTGGACTTTGGGAAAAAATGCCAGATGTTTTTTTACCCCTAAATATGATGTTTACGCATTTCGATGCTAAGTTCACGCGGATCGATGAGATAGTTCCTAATATATATAAGCTCTCTATCTCAAATAATAAAAAGTTTGTTTTCAGTCAATTCCTCATCCTTGATGAGCGCCCGATGCTGATTCATACGGGTCGCTCAAATTGGTTCGAGCAAACTTATCAGCTTGTTTCATCTGTCTGCGATGCTTCAAAACTTCATTACATTGGCTTTTGTCACCTTGAGGCTGATGAGTGCGGAGCGCTTAATCAGTGGCTTGAAGTAGCTCCGCAAGCGAAAACAATTGTGAGTCCTCTGAATCAATCGAACATCGATGACTTTGCACTGCGACCAACAACGGTTCTTAAAAATAACTTTGCTCTTTCCCTTGGCAAAAGAGATATTATCCTGATTGAAACTCCTCATTTCCCTCATGGATGGGAGAGTTGTGTATTTTATCAGCCGCAAGAGGAGATCCTTTTTTGTTCCGATCTTGCGGCTCATCCTGGTCAGTTCGAGGAACCAGTTACCGAAAAGGATCTTACAGAATCTATCATCAAGTTTCAGCAAAAATTAGGATTTATGTCTGAAGGCAAAAGCTTCACTCGCGGGATTGAGGCAATAGAGAATCTACCCATTAAGTACCTTGCAACAATGCATGGTTCTATTATTCACGGGGAGTCCATCTCGAAGCTTATTTCAAAAATGAAGCAAACCTTTGGGTCTTAAGTTGATTGTAGCCGTGAAGAGATGTTGGGCTAATGCTGCTACAAAAGTGTTCTTGAGTGGAGCGAATGATGGCTCGCCATGCAGGGCTATTTCATTCTAGGCATAAACCGCCCAGAACTAAAGTTCCTTTTCTGATAGCTAAAGTCCGTTAAAACGGACTATAACCTTTTTTCGGTCGTCTTTAGACGACTTTCGCTATTAGACTCAGAATTCATTCTGAGGCGGGCTAGATGAGAATGAAATAGCCCTGGCTCGCCATGAGTTCTGCTTTTGAGCGATGCCGTTCGGTTGTAGTCTGGTAGTCAGGCAGGCTATGTCTACCCACCTTGACTGCAACAATGCTCCTGATTGTCCGGTCATATTTTGAATTGGAGCAAACGCTGCCTGGTTATAAAAATCCTTGAACTTATTGAAAATAAAATCAGTAACTTCTGAATAGGTCAATTATTGACTTTATTCTCAACTAATGGCTGAGAGTTTTTTCAGCATTGGCTTCAAAAATCCTTTGTTTACAAGGCTTATAGCCACTAAGATCCGTCGATTTCACGCTGATTTAGTTGGTTTTTTTGGTGCAATTTTTTCTAATTCAGATATTTGAGCAGACAAATATCTCTGTATCACTCACAGCCACCATAGTTAAAAATGCAAATTAAGACCGTAAAAACACTTAATACATCTGAAATATTCTCAACTAAACTGGGTATGGAATATAACAAGATAGTGAATATTTAAAGGAAATATCTTATGGATAATCCTAGTCTCGAAATTGATAAAGTCCAGTCTCAAGTGATGACTCTTGAACGCCCAAAAAAGCTCAAAATACTGGTAGTTGACGATGAGCCAGATAATCTCGATCTGCTTTATCGCACCTTTAGACGCGACTTTAATGTTTTGAAAGCTGATAGTGGGGTTCACGCCCTACAAGTTTTGGCAGCAGAAGGAGAGGTAGCGGTGATTATCTCCGATCAACGGATGCCAGAAATGAAAGGAACTGAGTTCCTCAGCAAAACTGTACCTCAGTTTCCCGATACGGTAAGGATAATTCTGACTGGATTTACTGATATTGAAGACTTGGTAGAGGCGATTAACGCTGGGCAAGTCTACAAATATATCACTAAGCCTTGGGACCCAGGGGAACTGAAGGCGGTGGTACAAAGAGCAGCAGAAACCTACGACTTACTCAAGCAACGTACAGAAGAATTACGCCGTGCTCACGTTCAGATGGCACTGGTGAGTGTCTTGGTACAAATAACTCAAACAACTTCTAGTTTAGAGGCAACCCTCGCCCCAATTGCTAGAGCCGTTGGTGAGACTTTTGCTGTGGAAGGTTGTATTCTACAACTTACAGATGGAAATACTTTGGTTGCGGCTCAAGGAACTTACAGCGATGCAGGTATAATAGAAAACTGGCTCTCCCAAGACCCATTAACAACAGAGGCGATCGCCACAGGGGAAATCCAAACTTCCTTAAATATACCTAAAGACACTAACTTAAATGATGCTATTCACTACCAAAACACTGGCGTGCAAGCACATTCAGTTATCCCAATTAGCTACCGAAATAAACTGTTGGGGGTATTGTCACTACAGTGGAAACAACCGTGTACTTTGCGAGAAGATGAATTAAAGCTAATCGATTTGTCAGCGCAACTAATAGCGATCGCTCTTACGAGTAGTGGCTGCCATTAAACCATTGTATAGTTGTCATTAGTCATTTATCCGTTGTCAAAAACCAATGACTAATGCCCTCTGCCCAATGACCAATGACTAACGAAATTCAGGCCATTTTTAACCGCATTGCTCCAGTTTATGACCAGTTAAACGATTGGTTGAGTCTGGGACAGCATCGAATCTGGAAAGAAATGGCAGTGAAATGGAGTGCAGCTAAACCGGGAGATACTGCATTAGATTTGTGTTGCGGTAGTGGTGATTTAGCCCTGCGTTTGGCACGGCATCTGGGAACAACAGGACAGGTGTATGGAGTGGACTTTTCCCCAAACCTGCTAAAAACTGCTAGAGAACGCTCCCAAAAGCAGTACCCCCAACCTGTTATCAACTGGGTAGAAGCCGATGTGCTAAATTTACCCTTTGATGACAACCAATTTGACGCCGCAACAATGGGCTATGGTTTAAGAAATGTTAAAGATATTCCCCTCAGTCTTCAAGAGTTATATCGTGTCCTCAAGCCAGGCGCTAAAGCCGCAATTTTAGACTTTCATCGACCGAGTAATCCGGCGCTACGTGCCTTTCAACAGTGGTATCTGGACGGTTTTGTAGTCCCAGTTGCCAATCATTTAGGCTTAAAAGAAGAATATGCTTACATCAGTCCCAGCTTAGACCGTTTTCCCATCGGGAAAGAGCAAGTAGAGTTAGCGCGTCAAGTTGGTTTTGCTGTTGCTACCCACTACCCCATTGCGAGCGATATGATGGGAGTGCTGGTAGTCAAGAAAAATGAGTGATGAGTTAGAAGTTATGAATTATCAGTAGTGATAAATTCTCATTTAAAATTTATCATTCTTAACTCCTCACTCTAAACTCCTAACTTTTTTAATTCTTCCCTGTGGACTGGTCTCATCTTTGGCTTTATGTGTCTCCCCCGGTACTGGGTGGAATTATTGGTTATTTCACAAATGATATAGCCATAAAAATGTTGTTCCGTCCTTACCGAGCAATTTATATCGCTGGACGAAGAGTACCTTTCACCCCTGGATTGATTCCCCGCAACCAGGAACGTCTGGCTCTGAACATTTCCGATACAATCATGGGATCGCTGCTGACACCGCAAGAATTGCAAAATCTGGCAAAGCGTCTGTTGCAAACAGAACGGGTACAAGCAGCAATTATCTGGTTGTTGCGGTTAGCCATCGAACAAATCAAAACAGATAAAAACCAGAAAAGTGCCAAAATTGTAGCGGGAATTTTGCGGGATTTACTAGGGGAATCATTACCACGATTACTCAAAGTTTTGGCGCGACGTGAAGATTTTTTAGAAGCGCAGATCAATCAAATTTTTGACCAGATATTGCTGGAATTTCAACTTAGTGAAGAACAAGCCACGCGGCTTGCTGATTGGTTATTGCAAGTAGTTTTACCGCCTGATTTGCTGCGCCAGACGATAGTTGATTTTTTGACCGATCGCACAATTCAAATTATTGATGAAGGCTTTCGAGAAAAAAGTAGTGGTACTTATTGGGTAGTAGCAAATTTATTTGGTTTACGTAATACTCTCACACGGCTACGGACTTTTTGTTTGGATGAAAAAGAGGTTGCTAATGCTCGCTTGCAGGAATTGACTCAAGATTTGCAAATACGCGATCGCATTCGGAAATTACTACAAAATTTATCATTACAAAACTTGCCAATTGGGACGGTGCGCCAACTCCGAAAAACTACCCGTGAAAGTGTCCGCCATTACCTGCAAAATAGTGGCAGCGATTTTTTACAAGGATTAACTGATTCTGTTGATTGGGAAAATATTGCTGTAGTGCTGCTGAATCGTCTTAGTAGTTCACCTGTTGTAAGTACTTCTTTAGAAGTTATGAGTCAAGAGTTGGCTCTAATTTTAGAAAAGTATTTAGAAAAAGATTTAGAAGTAATTGTGGCACAGGTGATTCCAATTTTGTCGATAGATCAAGTGATAGTTGACCGTGTAAAATCAACTTCAGCGGCTGATTTAGAAACTGCAATAGAGGGAATTGTCAAAAATGAATTGCAGGCGATCGTGACTTTAGGTGGTGTTTTGGGTTTTGTTATCGGGTTATTCCAGGTAGGGTTTTTACTATTGAGTCAATATTAACTTTTTGTCTGTAAAATTTTATGGCGTTGCATATTTGTGGGATGGGCAGCGTTCAATGGTTCCTCAGGCTTGTCAAAGGGTCGAAGTCTTGCCCCTCCCTTGTATTTCCAGGTGAGCAGGATGCCCATCCCACAAGAATCATCTCTATTTTAGGCAACGCCGGAAACTGCTGTAATAATTAAGTCTTTCGCCGAATATGATATTACTTACTCAGGATACCAACCCAGCACGCAAAGCACGGACAGCAGCCTGTGTACGGTCAGCAACACAGAGTTTATTGAGAATACCTCGAACATGAGTTTTTACAGTACCGACCGTTAAATAAAGCCTTTTGGCAATTTCTGCATTGTCACACCCAGCGACAATCAACTCCAAAACATCCATCTCGCGGGGAGTTAAAGGATAGCCGACTATACTTTTCTCAACATCAGGGTCAATGCCTTCAATCAAGACTCTTTTTCCTGCTGCCCCTCTGCTGGCATCGGGGAAATCTTGACGTATTTGTTGTAGTACAAGGTCTGCGATCGCTGGATCGATCCATGAGCTACCTGAGTATGTGGTTCGCACAGCCTCAACCAGTTTCTCACTTTCAATATCCTTCATGCAATAAGAATCTGCACCTGCTGCAAATGCTGCTAAAACTGCCTGCTCACTATTCTGCATAGTTAAAATCAGTAGCTTTGTTGTATAATCTTCATTCTCGGCTTGATATTGCCTAAATGTGCGTGTTAGTTCAATACCATCCATGTCAGGCAAACCAATGTCAATAGTAGCAACATCAGGCTTGAGAGTTTTCAGAAGCTTTATTCCATCTGCTGCATTTGCTGCTTCACCAACAATCTTTAACTCTGGCTGGGTTTGCAAGGCAGCCCGTAAGCCAATTCTTGTAAGGTTGTGATCTTCAATCACGAGGATCTTGATTTCACTCATAGTTGCTTAATTTTACTGTTATCTATCTAAAGTACAGATTAAAATAATCTTGTTCTTCTGTTCAGGATTTTATCCAAAAAGCAATGCCTTTGGTATTATTTCGCTAACTTCATCTACCATTGGTTAAGATACTTGTAAAAATTTAAATATTAGCACTAACTAATGCATAAAAATACTATTTCAGTAGAATTACTTAAAAATAATATCTTTAAATTTAGGAAGCTTTATACGAAAACGTGAATTTTTAATCATCTCAGCGCTGGTGAAGTAAGCTATTACTAAATTTGCAAGGGATAGCCAAGCACTTCTTTTTTATTTATATTTAGCCATGTCTTTAACTAAAACTGTCAAAAAAGATAAAATTCTCGTTGTCGATGATGTTCTTGACAATTTACTGGTCTTAGAAGCAGTCCTAGAAGATAAGGACTATGAAATTAGCTTGGTGGAAAGTAGCAAAATTGCTCTAAATATGGTTGAGCAGTCACCACCAGACTTAATCCTCTTAGATGTGATGATGCCAGAGATAGATGGCTATGAATTCACTCGACGCATCCGACAGAATCAGGCGTTGCCATTTATCCCCATTTTGCTAATCACAGCTCACTATGAGTCGAGCGTTGTTAAAGGACTCGATGCTGGTGCAGATGATTTCATTCGTAAACCATTCGATCCTGATGAACTAGATGCACGAGTGCGATCGCTCCTGCGCCTCAAGCATAGTATCGACGAACGAGATCAGATGGCTAACCTGCGGGCAGATTTTGTCTCGCGTTTTACTCACGATTTACGCATACCGTTGGTAGCCTCTAACCGGGTATTAAAATTATTGTTAGAAGGGAGGTTTTGCGAAGTTTCACCACAATTGCAAGAAATAATTGATACCATGATTGGCAGTAACCAAGACCTGCTAGAAATGGTAAATACCTTGTTAGAAGTTTATCGTCATGAGGCGGGTTGTAAAACCTTAAAAATTTCTCCTTGTAATATTCAAGAATTAGTTAGTGAAGTTGCCCAAGAATTAACTCCTTTAGCTGAAGAAAAAGGATTAGCTCTCAACATTAATCGGGACGAAACTACAAGTACCATCATGGGCGATCGCATAGAACTGCGGCGAGTTTTGACAAATATCATTGGTAATGCGATCAAATTTACAGACCAGGGTTTTGTAGATATTCATTGCCATGTCGCTTTGGCGGCAGTGACTATTGACATCAAAGATACAGGATCAGGAATTTCTAAACAAGACCAAGCAATTTTATTCGAGCGATTTCGCCAAGGTAAACACCAGCGTTCTGGTAGCGGTTTGGGGCTATATCTATCTCGCTGCATTATTGAAGCACATCAAGGCACAATCGATGTGATATCTGAGCCAGGGCAAGGTAGTACATTTACTATAAGTCTACCTGTGGCTGGCGAAAACTAGAAGTTCTCCTTTGGATAGCACATCTACGATTTGTATCAACTTCAAGTGAAACCTTTGCAAATCTCGTTTCCAGGTATCTAAGAAGAAAACGCTCTTCATTGCGTTGTGACCATTAGAATGATATCTAAAGATTTTTGATATTAGTTCTTCAGATAGATCAGAAATTTTGCAGATAAATTTTATTATGAAATAGTCAAAAGCAAACAAACCACGTTTTCACAAAAGGAGAATTCTTATGGGTAACATAATAGCTTGGTTGGTATTGGGTTTAATTGCAGGTGCGTTAGCTAAGTTATTTTATCCAGGAACCCAAGGTGGCGGTATTTTCTCGACTATTGTTTTAGGAATTCTTGGAGCTGTAGTAGGTGGTTATTTAGGTCAAACTTTGTTAGGAAGTGGTTCAGCAGCAGCAGCGTCCGCAGGTGCTTTCTCACTTGGAAGCATTTTGTTTGCAGTTCTTGGTGCCATGCTGTTGATTTTCCTTTGGGGTTTGCTAACTCGTCGCGCTGTGTAATTTCCTGAGTTCGGTCAATACTTTGGGGAATCATTTCTAGTAACTAGAAACAGTAAAATGACGTTAGAAAAAGAACGAAGGTTTCTAGGTATTTTTGCTAAACATTTAGACGCAGAATTGGCGCTTCAGGAACTAAAAGCTACTGATTTTCCAATGCACAAAGTTTCTGTAATTGCACGGAATGTAAAAGAACAGGGTGATATTCCTAGTGTGGAAGTTAAAAAGCCAACTAGTAATACATCACATCAAGGTGCTTTAGGTGGTCTTACTAGCTTATTAGTTGGTCTAGGCGTGTTGACGATTGCTGATATCAATCCAGTCACGGTACCTGAACTAGAAGAAACAACGATCGCTACTACTTTAGCAGGCAGTGCGATCGCTGTAACCGCAGGTACTCTGGTTGGGGCATTACTAGGTTTAGGAATTCCTGAAGAGCAAGCACACGGTTACAGCGACTTAGTGTCCAAGGGTTACTATCTGGTGATAGTAACTGGAATAGATATAGAAATTCGTCTTGTCGAGAGGATTTTTAATCGTCGTTGTGTTCAACAATCGGCTATTTATCAAATATGTTCGTCGCAAAATAGGCGCTATAAACATGGAGTTGGTGTATTTTATGCTCGCCAAGATATAGAAGCAGCACTTACTGAACTGAGAACAGCTGGCTTTCCGATGAGTCAGGTTTCGGTAGTTGCTAAAGATATCAGCACGCTTAACGGTCTAAGTGGGCTAGATATTAGCAATTCTAAACATAACTACACCACTTTAGGAATTCCTGACGATCTGGCTAGACATTATGAAGACCAAGTGAAGCTTGGCAATTATGTTGTAGTGCTAAATGGCACTGATATTTACATTGCAGGTGCGAGAGCTATTTTAGAGAGTAACAAGATTCAACATTTTCGTATTTATAGCCAACCGACAAGTAATGCAAATAGAACCGATCGCTATGTTATGAATACTAATCTTTACTTTTAATTAAACGTCAAAGTCAATTGGCAGAAGTTTGGTCATATATCTTAATTATACACATTCCTGAAAATTTATAGGAAAAGCAATATGCTTCTCCTATAAATTTTGCACTCGTATAAATATGGGTTGCCTTTTGCAGTTTCCTGCAAGATACAACTGGGGATAATTAAGACTAAGGTGTAACTGTATAGTAGTGATATATCATGTCAATGATTTCATTATATCCAACGCCAAGACCCACAACATTTATAATTTCTATAAATTATGGTTGAGTGAGCCTAATTTTTACTATCCATCGGCTTGAGTTTTCTATTTAGTTTTTTTGTCAGGTCAAAAGTTGTTCAATCATCATAATCAGATATTCAATGATAGTTGAATTATTAAAAAATAATAATCATAGCGATAGAATCATTTAAGTAACTGTCTGAAATAATGTTGAAACGTTTGAAGATTGGAACCAAGATTGGAGTTAGTTTTGCCTTGAGTTTGGCAACTCTAACTACTATTGGTCTAATCTCCTACCAAAACACCAATGAACTAATTAAAACTTCACAGCAAGAAAAACATACATATCAGGTAATAAGTCAGCTGGAAGAACTCAACTTGCAACTGACAAAAGCTGAGACTGGGCAACGCGGTTACATTATTACTGGAGAACAACGCTATTTAGAACCTTATAACGCTGCCATTAAGCTTGTAGAGCCAAAAGTAAAGGAACTTCAGCGGTTAACAGCAGATAACTCCAACCAACAACGGCGGCTGGACATTTTGCAGCCACTAATTACTAAAAAACTGGCTGAACTTCGACAAACTATTGACTTGCGCCAGAATCAAAGCTTTGAAGCTTCTCAGAAGGTCGTGCTGACAGATTGGGGCAAGCAACTGATGACTGAAATTCGTCAGGTAATCGTGGCGATGGAAAAAGAGGAGAATGTACTCCTAAAGCAGCGCTCTAACAAAGTACAAGCTGCTGCCCAGCAAACGATAGCTAATATTTTCTTTAGTATTCCTCTATTTTTTATCATCTTAGTTGTAATTGGATTCTTGCTAACCCGACATATTTCAGTACCGTTGAAGCAAGTTTCTGATTTAGCAGAAAAAATGGCAGGTGGGGATTTATCAGTCACTTTACCAGATAGCGATCGCCAGGATGAAATTGGCGTGTTGTCTCGCACCTTCAACCAAATGATCCTTAATCTGCGAAACACAAATCAAAAAAATAAAGATCAAAATTGGCTCAAGTCTAACTTAGCTGAATTTACCCAGATGCTTCAAGGACAGCGGAATCTGGAAGGTGTGACTCGCTTGATTTTGTCAAATTTAGCACCGATGCTTGGGGCAGCGCAGGGCGTTTTTTATCTGATGGACTCAATAGACGACGAGCCTGTACTCAAGTTATTGAGTAGTTACGCTTATCAAGAACGCAAAAACGTCGCAAACCAGTTTCACTTGGGCGAAGGACTGGTGGGACAATGCGCTTTAGAAAAACAAAAGATTCTCCTAACTAAAGTTCCTAGTGACTATATCCGCATCAGTTCTGGCTTGGGAGAAGCTCCACCGTTAAATATTATTGTGTTGCCGATACTGTTTGAGACGCAGGTGAGTGCTGTAATTGAACTTGCCTCGTTTGGGTCTTTTAGCAATTTGCATCTGACATTCCTAGAGCAATTTGGTCAAATCGTTGGTGTGTTTTTAAATAACATTGCCTCTCAATTGCAAACTCAGCAACTACTTAAAGAGTCTGTTACTTTAACAGAAGAACTGCAAAGCCAGCAAGAAGAACTAAAGCAAACCAATCAACGCTTAGAAGAACAGGCGCACGAGTTGGAAGAATCACAATTTCTCCTGAAGGAATCTAACGAAGAATTGCAGCAATTAAATGAAGAGCTAGAAGAAAAAGCAGAATTGTTAGAGGTACAAAATTGGGAAGTTGCCCGTAAGAACCAGGAAGTTGAACAGGCGAGGCAGTCTTTTGAAGAAAAAGCAGAACAATTGGCCTTGTCTTCCAAATATAAATCGGAATTTCTAGCGAATATGTCCCACGAGTTACGGACACCGCTAAATAGCTTGTTAATTTTATCAAGGCTGCTAGCGGATAACTCTCTTAAAAACTTGACCGACAAACAGGTAGAGTATAGCCAGACTATTTACTCTGCTGGCACTGATTTGCTGGAGTTAATCAATGACATTTTAGATTTGGCAAAAATTGAGTCAGGTACTATGTCGCTCAATATTCAGCAAATTGATTTTGCAGATTTGCAGGCATCTCTAGAGCAAACTTTCCGGCAAGTTGCTGACGATAAAGAACTCAGTTTTACTATTGAACTAGATGAGAAATTACCCTCGACAATTTATAACGACTCCAAACGTCTGCAACAAGTACTGAAAAATCTCCTAGCTAACGCCTTTAAGTTTACAGAACAGGGAGGTGTGAAGTTGCAAATTAGCATGGCAATTAAGGCAGACCAAGCTGATAATTCCATGATTGCTTTTGCAGTCAGCGACACGGGCATTGGCATTCCAGTTGAAAAGCAGAAGATTATTTTTGAAGCATTTCAGCAAGCAGACGGCACAACTAGCCGCAAGTATGGGGGAACTGGCTTGGGCTTATCTATCAGCCGCGAGTTAGCTGAATTTTTGGGAGGGAGAATTGAGCTAGTCAGCCAACCAGGGCAGGGAAGCACCTTCACATTCTATTTGCCCAAGCTACAAGCAGAGACAGATATCACCATAGCACCGCCTGAGTCAACCACCTCCGTACCTCTACGGGGAAGCGGGCTACGTGCAGCTTCGATTATCAAAGAAGTCCCTCTCCTCGCAAGCAGACCTACGTCTGTGGACATCTCTTCATCAGCGAAAGTGCTTCCCACGTTCCCCAACGAAGTTGCAGATGACCGAGAAACAATTCAAGCAAGCGATCGCATTTTACTTGTAATTGAGGATGACGATAAATTTGCCCGAATCTTATTAGATATGGCACGTCAGCAGGGCTTTAAAACAATCGTTGCTTTACAGAGTAAACAAGGTCTGGCACTAGCGCAACAGTTTGAGCCAGATGCAATTATGCTAGATATCCATATGCCAGAAATGGATGGTTGGACAGTGTTAGATCGTCTGAAACATAATCCCGATACCAGACACATACCAGTACACATACTCTCTGTTGATGAAAAACAGCAACGCGGATTACAACTAGGAGCAATCACTTATCTCCAAAAACCCGTCTCTCCAGAAGCACTAACTCAAGTATTGGCTGACATTAAAGGCTTTATTGAGCGTCAGATAAAAAATCTCCTAGTGGTAGAAGATGACCCCGTACAAGCCCAAAGTATTATCGAATTAATTGGGAATGGCGATGTCCAGAGTACAGCAGTGGGTACGGGAGCAGAAGCACTGCTTGTTTTGCGATCGCATCACTTTGATTGTATGGTACTGGATCTAGGTCTGCCCGATATGAGCGGCTTTGCCCTGATTGAGCAGATAAAGCAAGAACCCAGCCTCTGGAAACTACCGATCATCATCTACACAGGTAAAGAACTCAGCCGCCAAGAAGAAACCCAATTGCGGGGACTAGCAGAGACAATTATCATTAAAAATGTGCGATCGCCAGAACGGTTGTTAGACGAAACTGCGCTGTTTTTGCATCGGGTGCAAGCGAATTTGCCCCCACCTAAGCGTCAAATGCTAGAGCAATTACACCAAAGCGATCCGGTGCTAGCTAATCGGAAAATTCTGATTGTAGATGATGACCTGCGAAATATCTTTGCCATCACCAGCTTTTTAGAAAGTTATCAAATGCAAGTGCTGTTTGCCGAAAATGGCAGAGATGGCATAGACCAGCTGCAAGCTAATCCTGATATTAACATAGTTTTGATGGATATAATGATGCCGGAAATGGATGGTTATGAAACCACCCGCGCCATCCGCCTACAACAAGAGTTTCGCTCACTACCAATAATTGCTTTAACTGCCAAAGCCATGCCAGGCGATCGGGAAAAGTGCATCGAAGTTGGAGCCTCTGACTACATCACTAAACCTGTAGATACCGAGCAACTGCTTTCATTACTCCGGGTTTGGTTGTATCGGTAAGGAAGTAGGGAGTGGTGAAAGAATGTAGAAACATTGAAGAAGAATTCAGAAGTCAGAATGGGCTAATCGCCCCGCTATCGCTAACAGGAGTCAGAATCAATACTTCTCTACGAGAGGCTGCGCCAACGACAGGATCAGTACAAGTCAGTCGGGGATTCAGACCCGCCACTGATAGCGCAGCGGTAGCGAGTCCGCGTACTCTTACAGAGAAGCAAGCTACGCTTTTAGCGTCTGTCTGCGACACGCTGCGCGAACGTAGAGAGCGTCTTGACCCCAATTTGGTGGGGTCTTAAACCCAGTTATTCAGCGTTCGACTGAGCGCTCACGCTTAAGTCCGCCACTCGTACAGAATTCATTCTGTTAGCGGATAGCTAAGGTTTAGCCCATTCTGACTCCTGACTCCTGAATTCTGTTTGATAACAATGACAGAAAATTCACTTCAGTAATAAAATAATCAGGTTATCTCTTGAGATAAAATTCCTTTCTCTCGGCGGATACTAGTACTTACATTATGATGGCTGCTATGTTAACAATATGACAATAGTAAGACAAAACACTCTAAATACAACCGTAAGTCCTCCAGAAACGTTGGCAGAAAAATATATTGAAGCAGAGCGGATGCGTGATATTCGGTTATTACTGCAAAACTTGTTTAACAGTGAAGAAGCGACTGTCAAACTAATTCTAAATTGTCTTTACGATGTTGGCTCAGTCAACCTGATCAACCAAAAAATTCCCTTGCAACCCTTCAACAGGGTGATGAAATTAATTGCCAGAATGTCCAAACCAGTTTTTAGAGCCTTCGCCTGGAATTGGTTTAAGAAAAACTGTCCCCAACTGATTACTAATTGGCTACACTCACAGGTCACTTTTGGAAATCCCCAAAATCAGCCTCAAGAGGTAGCTATTGAAGTTACACAACTTAAACCATATCCTGTAACACAAACAGAAACTTTGAGCCAAGAGATTAAAAATTTGCGCTACCAAGTTAGATGGCTAGCTGGGATTTCAATAATAGCGATCGCTGTTTTAGGAGTAACAGTCACTTGGTTAAACTGATTTATTTATGGAAATGACCAAAAGTTCAGCATTGTTATTTCAAAAAGCCCATTCATGCCTGGGGTAAGAATTATGAATCAACAATTATTAATTATAAATTATTATGACCTTGCTCAAACCTACCTTGGAGGATATCGAAATACATCTGCTATTAGAAGGGGTGTATCAGTACTACGGTTATGACTTCCGCAATTATGCTCTTTCCTCACTCAAGCGTCGCATTCAAGGCTTCATAAACTCAGAAGGGTTAGCTAATGTTTCTGCATTACAAGAGCAGTTACTCCACAACCGTACCTATCTGGAACGATTTTTGCTTTGTTTGACAGTAAATGTAACATCGATGTTTCGTGACCCTAGCTTTTATAACACCTTCAGAAATCAAGTTATCCCCTTCTTGCAAACTTATCCGTTTATTCGCATCTGGCACGCTGGATGCTCCACCGGTGAAGAAGTCTACTCATTGGCGATTCTACTACAAGAAGAAGGACTTTATCACCGTTGCCGCATATATGCCACTGATACTAACGAGAAAGTATTACAAAATGCCAAAAGTGGCATTTTCTCCCTCAAACTGATGCAGGAATATACTCAGCTTTACCTAAAAGCAGGCGGCAAAAAGTCATTTTCTGAATATTATACAGCAGCTTATGACAATGCTATTTTTCGAGCATCCCTGAGAGAAAACGTTGTCTTTGCCCAGCATAATTTAGCAACTGACAGTTCTTTTAATGAGTTTAATGTCATCCTTTGTCGTAACGTCCTCATATATTTCAATCAGGTACTTCAAAAGCGGGTACATGAACTCTTTTATAATAGTCTCTGTACCTTTGGCATCTTGGGTTTAGGACGACAAGAATCGCTCAGGTTCACTCCCTATGAACAATACTATGAAGAGATAGTCAAGGGTGAGAAACTATACAAGAAAATAGTTAGCCTTTGAAGAAGACGCTCTAAGTTGAAGACTGGAAACTAGGAGCAGGAGTATCCCAGTTTTTTTAGCGAGTAAATTAAAAACTGCTTTTACTAAAAGTAGCAGATTAAGAGCAGTTTTTAATAGCAAAAAGCCCAAAAGAAGAATTTAGGCATCCTCAAGTTCAAATTGAGCCACTGTAACCGCGTTAAAAGCGAAAGCCAAAACTAATGGCATTGGAGACTGAAACCAAAAGGTAAAAATAACAGCTAGGATTGTACCAATCACTGCTGACACCGACCATAATCGTTCTTCAAAGGTTAATCCCTTTTCGGCTTTAATCAATCTGAGAACATGAACTGGGATTGGTTCCGGCATTACCCCACCCGGTGGAAAAGCCCAATAGTTGTTACGTCGCTCGACAAACAAATCTGTCCAGCCATTTTCTTGGCACCATATCTCAATCCATTGAAGTGAGTAATGATTCATCATCGGGGTTGGGAATTCGGTTTGTGAAAGTTGTGTACTTGATGAATATAATCTCTCAGAGATTCCTAACAAACTAATTAATTGCTATGAAATCAACGCTAATTTGGCAAATTTTAAGCTTTGTTAAATAGTTGAAACACATATATAAAGCTCAAACATTGCTTACTTAATTAACAGATTAACAGTCCATAGGAGCTATCCATTTCAAAATACAATAAACTTTACCTAAGAAATTAAAAGGCAAGAACTGTAAATAAATTGGTTATTACTCCTCAATCAGACTCTTTATATCCTAAAAGTCAAATTTAAAAATCAAGAATTGTAAACAAATCAATGAGCTTTTTGCGTTACAAAAGATTAAGCCAGAGGAAATAAAAAAGACGTGACTAATGGATAGCCCGAAATGGGAAGAGAGAGCAAATTCTCCAGTTCCCCTTTTCCCAACTCGGCAGAAGGGTTTAGGGCAACCCTAGAACGCTTGCTAAACCTAGCTTATACGTTAACTTGACACCTATGTAAATCGGTGCAGCCCTACGAATTGTTGCTATATTAATTGGCTGAAAACAACGGGACTGGTGCGGCTCGAACGCACGACCTGACGCTTAGGAGGCGTCCGCTCTATCCAACTGAGCTACAACCCCAACTGCGAAGCATATATAATTATAGCAGTAGTTTTAGCGAGATTGCCAACAATTATCCCAAGATCCGCCGCCTACTTCTAAACCACAAAGAAGACTTTCGGCTTTCAAGATTATTTTAGGTTTTCTTCCATTTAGTTCTCGCAACTCTAAATCTAGCTTTCCTTGCATGGTGTCCCGGCAACAAAATCTTAAACCATCGGGTGTGGGGGCACGTAGAGGTGTACCAGGTAGATGGGTGGTTCCTGTTAATTCAATTTCGTAGTTGGAGTTACGAGCTAACATTTGCCATCTGCCCCAAGGCTGAATTTTCCAATCTACTTGTGAATTCCAGGGAGCGAATTCATAAAACTTGCCTTGATAGTGCAAGCCAATCATCGCTACAGATTCCATCCACCACAGCACACCCCGCCGTCCACCGCCGGCAGTTAATGCCAAGTCGGGTTCGCCCTTGAAGGAATTACAATTTATCCAAAACCATTTTTCAGGAAAAGCACCGCCCCAATTTTTCTCGCCGTAGGCTGGGGCGTTGGTGAATTCATAGATTTTGCCATTCCAGTCAATTTTCCCGCTAGCTAGACCGTGAGCCATCAATATTTGCCATCCGGGTTCAAAAATCGGCAAGAATGACAGCAAGCCTGCGGTTGATTGCTGAATGCTGTTTTGATTGCCCCAACCGTATACTGGTTGAATTTCATACTGCCAACGGCAATAATTATTAGTGGCGCGATCGCAAATTACTCCCTGATTTAAAGTGGCTGTGGCTTGATATCCTTCTTGAACATGATGCTCAAACTCTCCTGGCATCAGGTAGAGGGGAGAAACTTGCAAATCAGTTTTACCCCAATGACCTAAACCTAGAGCATTCCGACTACCCCAAAATTTCTTTACATTCGGAAAAGTCCGGCATAAATACTCATCATCTGGGCCAAGGATTTGGGCTGCACCACCACTGTAGGGTTGATTACCAATGGGGTCTTCGATGGAGTACATGAAGGCAAATGTTTGCCCAATTTCCGGCAAAGTGACGCGGTAATACCAGCCTTCAAAGAAGCGGCGACTACTACCATCCCACTGATAACCAGAATGGGGTGTTTGAGTTGATTGGAGAGGATTTACAGGAATAGTTAACATAGGTTTATATAGTTAGCGATTTTTTCAGTATGCGCGATGACCTCGATATCAATCATGCTTATGAAATTCTTGGGCTGAAACCCGGTGCATCACAAGCACAAGTGAAGCGAGCTTACCGTCAACTGGTGAAAATTTGGCATCCCGATCGCTTTTTTGAGCAAAAGGAAAAGCAGGAAGCTGAAGAAAAAATCAAAGAAATCAACGCAGCTTACAACCATCTCAAATCTGAAAGTCCATCCGAGCCTCCCATTCCTGAAAATCCATCTTCATCTTCGCCTACAAATCCCCCAAAAATATCTGTCAATCGTTGGGATGCAGAAACTTTCTATACTTGGGGAGTAGAAAATGCTACACAAGGAAGATATGAAGATGCGATCGCAGATTTTACCCACGCGATTCGTCTGAATCCTTACTATATTGACGCATATAAATATCGTGGGCTGATTTGCTCTCAACTGGGATATGAATATAGAGCCACTTCCGATTTAAATAAAGCGGCACTTATAGAACAAGAGTTAAGAAATCCGGGGGCTGCACGTACATTGCGATCGCCCAGACCTGTATCAAAACCTAGACCTCTAGTAGAAAGATTTTGTCAGAGGATAAAAAGTTTACTGCGGCTAAATCGGCGTTGGAGATAATACGCTTCCGACGGCGACATCATACCTTGAGTTAGATAGTACTTATAATTGGGAATACTAAGTAAGTAAGATTTGCTGCTGATTTCTTAATTCTTAAATATGCAAGATTTAATATCTGTACGCACTCTCAAAGGGCACTCAAATAAAGTAATGTCTGTCGTCTTCAGTTCTGATGGACACACTTTAGCTAGTGGTAGTGATGACAAAAGCATAAAAATTTGGCATTTAGCTAACCATGAACCACGCACCTTTAAGGGACATGGAGAGTCTTCTTGGTCTGGAGGAGTAAATTCTGTTGCTTTCAGCCCTAATGGTAAGATTCTAGCCAGTGCTAGTGATGACAAAACTATTAAATTGTGGGAAGTCCTAACAGGGAATGAAATCTGTACCTTAACTGGACATGAAGAAAAGGTTTACTCTGTTGCTTTTAGCACGGATGGAAAAACTTTAGCCAGTGGCAGTAAGGACAAGACGATCCAACTTTGGTCAATAGAGACAGGAAAGAAAGTACACACACTCAAAGGGCATTCAGATGACGTTTTATCCGTTGCTTTCAGCCCAGATGGAAAAATTTTAGCCAGTGCTGGTGCTGGTAATGACAAAACCATCAAGATTTGGCATTTGGATAAACAGAAAGTCCTTACCCTTACAGGGCATTCTGATTGGTTTGGAGGGATAAATTCTGTTGCTTTCAACCCCAATGGCAAGATGTTAGCCAGTGGTAGTTGGGACAAGACGATTAAACTATGGCACGTAGAAAGTGGTAAAGAAATCCGCACTTTATTTGGGCATTCTGATCATGTTTGTTCTGTCGCTTTTAGCCCCAATGGCAAGATAATAGCTAGCGGTAGTAAAGACAAAACTATCAAGTTATGGGAAGTGGATACAGGCAATGAATTCTGTACTTTTTCAGGCTCTGAAGATGCGGTTTATTCCGTTGCTTTTAGCCCAGATGGTAAGACAGTGGGTAGTGGTAGCGGAGATAAAAGTATTACGTTATTCCCTTATCAATAAAACTGTATTGCCTCAAAAATAACCTTTCACCTCAAGTTATTTTTCCCTGTATCCACCAGCGTAATTAATTACGCAGATTATTCTATATGATTTGTGAGCTCCACAAGCAACACCAGACACTTTAAAAGCGCCGTTAAAGATGTTTGTTCTATGACCGCGATCGCGCACACCATCATCAATAATTAACTGCATGACGACATCTTGGGCAGTGTTTAGTCCATAACTAATATTTTCACCTGCGGTTATTTGCCACTTACCATAGCGGTTGATGCGAGTAAAGGGGTTGCTACCATCGCTACCACTATGACCTGTAGCACCTTTTGGTCCTTGATCTTTTACGTGATCTTTTGCGCCTAAAGACATACCTTTAGATGCACTCAACGTTCCTAGAGGACGAGCAGATTTCATAAATGCGATCGCCTCATCAACTGCTTTGACTCCTTCTTGAGTTTGCAAATAGGTATTATTAAAAATTTTGACTCGGTTCCCATCAAAGCTCTTTCTATACTTTTCTAGAATCGGGAGGTATGCCTTGGGATTTCTTCGTACCTTATTTGTTTCAACAATTACCTGTTGTTCCAACGGTGAAAGGTAACTCGCCTTTGCTAACAAAATTGGACTGGCTGGTTGAACTAGAGATGGGGTAGAGTTTGCTACAGATGGGCTAGATTGAAACACTTGATCTGAGCAGCCGAATATCACGGTAACGGGCAAAAATACCCAAAATCTAATGCAACGCATTCATTACCTCACAATTGTTTCTATGGATTAATTTAGTCAATTAGAAGACATCAAGACTTTAGTGGGTTCTCGAAAAAAAGTGTAGATTAACGCACCAATAGTATAGTAACGCTGCGTAGGCGTAGCCCGCACTTCTCTACGAGACGCTCCGCGTAGCTTGCTTCCCCGCAGGGGTACGGCAAGCTTAGGGCATCGCGCTGCGCGTAGCAAGATCCCATTCGCGTAGCGTCTCCGACAGGAGAAGGGTACGACAAGCTCAGTGACCATCGTAGACATCGCCTTTGTTCCTAAAAATCCACCTTCATCTTCGCCTACAAATCCTCCAAAAATATCTGTCGATCGTTGAGATGCAGAAACTTTCTATACTTGGGGAGTAGAAAATGCTACACAAGGAAGATATGAAGATGCGATCGCAGATTTTACCCGTGCGATTCGTCTGAATCCTTACTATATTGACGCATATAAATATCGTGGGCTGATTTGCTCTCAACTGGGATACGAATATAGAGCCACTTCCGATTTAAATAAAGCGGCACTTATAGAACAAGAGTTAAAAAATCCGGGGGCTACACGTAGATCACGATCACCCAGACCTATATCAAAACCTAGACCTCTGGTAGAAAGATTTTGTCAGAGGATAAAAAGTTTACTGCGGCTAAATCGGTGTTGGAGATAATACGCTTCCGACGGCGACATCATACCTTGAGTTAGATAGTACTTGTAATTAGGAATACTAAGTAAGTAAGATTTGCTGCTGATTTCTTAGTATTCCTAGTATGAGCGATCGCTTTGATATAAATTATGTAAAAATAATGGTGACAGAGTAAAGTGATATATATTTACGAAAAATTCAAGAAGTAATAAAAGAGCGCACAGAAATAAAAGTAAGTATATCAAGTTTGTCCCGCACTCTGAAACGCTTAAAATTAAAGCACAAAAAAACTTTGGTAGCAACTGATAACATTTAGTTTGTGGCTTTTAAAAGTTAGATCACTTTCTGCGTGACCATCTACCTCACCTCACTCCCGGTTTTAAAGTCAAGCATAGGAGTCGCCTCTCAGCCTTAGGTTAAGGGTTTATCGCCCTCTTGCTGTCCTCCTCTGCTACCCTCCCTCTGTGGTGCAGACATGATTTGCTTTTGCTGTTCTTGTAACCAGGTTTCAAAGAGTTCATTCAGCAGACGCACTTTCATCAATTCATCTAGTTGTGCGGGGATAAATCTTTCCAGCCGCAAAATCACGAACCACTCAGCAATACGGCTAGGAGGTAATATCTGACCTGGTTGACTGCTAGAGAGCATTTGCATCATTATCGGATGTAGTGCATTCAGTTCAATCGGGCCTACTAAACCGCCAGTTTGGGCTTCTGGACCGAGTGAATATTCCCGCGCCAAGTTAGCAAAAGAGTTTTCTTTTGCCTGAATCCGGAAATAAAGTTCTTGGGCAATTCCTACATCTTGGGTTCGCAGTAGAGAATAAATTACTTTGTCTAGTTTTGCCTTGGACTGAAAAAAGTAAGATTCCAGTTTATTACCCCAAGTGGCTTGCTTGAATTTTTCAATTTTCAGCTTACGAGTGGTAATAACTTCTAGTTGTTCAGGGATAAGCCCTTGACGTGCCATCCAAGCTTGGATATCTTCTTCATTTTTGAACTGTTTTTCAGTGTAAAACTGCTGTTTAGCTTGGGCTACTTCCTCAGAAGTACACTCTATTGTTACGTTTGCAGCGTGTGAGCTTTGCTCAATTGCCTCATCAATGATCAATTCCCGCTGCAATTGTGGCAGCATTTGGTAATTTGCCAGTAAAGAAATCAGTTCACTAGCTGTGATTGTACGATTACCGATTTGGATTGCTTCAGTCATCATTAGCTCTCGGGCATCTCAAGAATATCTCGTCTGTCAAGAAGCTACGCCGTAGCCTATTCACTGGGAGCTTTTGCATTAGTCCCACCGAGTTAGGTACGCTAACCTCACTTTCGCAGTAATTAAAGAATAATTTGCTAAGATACTTTAAAATATACAGTTTATATGAGTTTTTATCAAAGATTCTACGTAAATACGACCAGATGTGAAAATCGGGTTAAAAGGGATTGGGGATTGGGAGAGTTTAGTTCTCAGCCGGTTAAGTAAGCGCTTTAGGGACTTGCAGAGAAATAAAATATCAGCCATTCTAGAAGAATAGGAAGCGCGGATCTGCCAGCGCCTGCTCTAATCTCTAGAATTGGAATCGCATTCTTTCATGCTTACCGACACTATAAAATCTACCTTCAAAGATGCAGCCAATAAACTAACTTGCAGCCGCAAAAGAGACTTCATCGCAAAAGTTACTGAAGATTACTTCGATACAGCACTTCCGGCAGCTATGGGGTACATCCTCAAAGCTGAAAGGTATGCTAGGAGAGGGGCAAGGAGAAAAACTATATTCCATAATAGCCGGAAGCGCTGTAGTTCAGCCCCCAAAGGATAAACAGTTTAGTGCCTAAACTCATTTGCTGCCTTAGATTGACCTGTAAAACTAGATTATGAACAGTTTAGCACGCCTTCTTTAAGGATAATATTTCCTAGAAAAACTCATCTATGATTGATATAAATTAAGAATTATAACTTTAAATAAATATTTTTAACTTTATGTCAAATTTCAATAATTGAAGCAAAAATCTCTAGAAGCTGCTAATCTTTTTTAAACAAAAATTCAGAATTTATACGGTTATGATTCCGTATTAAAATTATTAAAATAGGATACTAATATTGAATGCATCTTAATGATGTGGACTATAGCAATCTACTTGAGTGATGAAATATTAGCAGAAAAGTAAAGTCTGCCAATAAGAAACTCTGTGCTAGATGACTTATTTGCTAGAAAGGTTTTTGCTATCTGCCCATTCCCATCTCCCTTGCTTTTAATAATCTTGATTTAGACTGCTATATACCAAATGTATTTGCACTTGTTGATATGTTTGGTGACCACTATACAGTTAGTGTGGGTTTTTCAACGGCTGGCTTTTTAATAATAGGAATAAAATATGACCCACCGGGAAGTTATTTCAAATAATTTAGTAAATGAGTTTAAAAATTGTACTCAGCTGCAATATAATGGCAAATTAAATATTAAGAGTTCAAAAGGCAGCCAATGGACTTTTTACTATCGGCTGGGACGGATAGTTTGGGCAACAGGGGGAACTCATCCCTTCCGACGCTGGCGTAGACAAATAGCGCAAAATTGTCCTCAGATTGATGTTGATAAGTTGCAGGTGCGTTTGCAAGACCTATCAATCAATTACTGGGATTATAACCTTTTAGAAATATTGTATAAAAAGCAGAAAATCCAGCGGGAACAGATTCAGTCTATTGTGGAAAGCACGATAGCAGAACTATTATTTGATCTAGCTCTGCAAGCAAACTTTGCTTCTATGAGTTGCGATCGCAGTCAAGAAGTTATCCTAGAAACACCAATGAGTTTTACGAGTACAGAAATGCCTGTCAAGCACATGGAAGACTCGTGGAAAATTTGGTCAGAAGCTGGTTTAGCAAATTTTTCTCCTGACTTGGCACCCATTCTGCGGCGACCAGAACAACTTAAGCAGATGATAAGTCCATCTATTTACAAAAACTTTGTCAATTTAATTAACGGCAAATTTACTCTGCGAGATTTAGCCGTGAAAATGAAGCAGAGTGTACTACCGCTCACGCGTTCGTTACTTCCATATATTCTTAAAGGAATCATTGAATTGGTGGAAGCACCTGACTTACCTTTAGGAGTTACTGAAGTCAACAATAACTCCACCACCACACAAACAAAGAAGCGGACTGCTCCCTTAATAGCTTGTGTGGATGATAGCCCTCAAGTCTGTAAAATGCTAGAGGATATTATCACTTCCAATGGATTGAGATTTATCAAAATTCAAGATGCTGTACAAGCTCTACCAACCCTCATTCAGGAGAAACCAGACCTGATTTTCTTGGATTTAATTATGCCAGTTGCTAGTGGTTACGAAATTTGCACTCAGTTGCGACGAATATCTACTTTTGCCAACACACCAATAATCGTATTAACAGGAAATGATGGTTTTTTAGATAGAGTTCGTGCAAAGGTAGTTGGTTCTACAGATTTTCTCACAAAACCCGTAATGGCTGATAAGGTAATGGCCATAATACGTAAATATTTACCTATACCAAGTGTATCCATTGACAAGAATAAATCTAATTCTAATTAAGAGGTTTGTAATTTGGGAATTAGAGGCTAAGTAAGTCGGCAAGAATAAATCAAACTATGTTACGCAATATAAAATTAATTAAGTTGGCTCATAATAATACCAATTCTATATAAGATTGTACTTTATTCATGTAGGGACAATTTATCAGTTGCCCCTACATATATAGTTTCGCGTGAGTTATGTAGGCACATCTTCAAAAATTAATAGGATGAGGGTTTCACCCTTACTATGAACCTTTAATGATTCATGCCGACTTACTTATTTATAAACAAAATATTAAGTGTAGGGTGATGTTAGCGCAGAAAGTACGGCATCATTCCAAGCTTTTGCTGCCTTACTCTCGTCTAACAACCCTAAAAAGCTATTTAGATTTTTTCAAAAACAATTTACGATTACTATATTAAGTTATGTTTAGTACGTAGTTTTTCTGAGGTTAATACATAAAGATTGAATCAAAATTAGACAAATACAATTTTGTGTATTTATAGCAGTTCTATGTGAGTTGTGAAATAGTGGTTGGGGCAAAGAGGTTAGCGGCTAGTCTCTAGTCCTTTCTATGTCTTTGTTAAGGAATCATTTAGGGTTTGTATGTCTAATTCGTTTACATTGTGAGAAAGGTTTAACGAGTAATTGCTATGAATACTGTTTTAGTTGTTGAAGATGGCTTAACAGATATGGAAATAATCAGCCGTTACTTGCAACAGGCAGGTTATTCTGTGATTAGCGCCACAAGCAGTGAAGAGGTTCAAGACAAAATAGATAAAAACAAGCCAGACCTAATATTTCTCGACGTAATTTTACCAGGTAAAAGTGGCTTTGAAATTTGCCGAGAATTGAAAACCAATCCCAACACTAGCAAAATACCTGTGGTTTTTTGCTCTACCAAAAATACTGATGTAGATAAAATTTGGGGTAATATGTTGGGCGCTGATGGTTATCTATCAAAACCGATTGAACGAGAGGAATTAATGACAATATTGAACCAATTGATTAAGAAGTAAAAATGCAATACAGTCAATAAAACTAACTACTTCTAAGTTAAATATAAACTGCAAATAATGACTAAAAAGAAATCATCAATTACAAAGGCTCAATAACTTTGGAAACCAAAGAAAAGTTTTTAAGTTTTAATTTGGGAGCAAGTGATACAGCCGTAATTTCGTTACAACACATCACAGAAGTTTTGCAAGTATCATTACCTGAAATATGCGGCGTTCCTCAGATGCCCAATAGCGTCTTGGGTATTTATAACTGGCGCGGTGAGATGCTTTGGTTGATAGATTTAGAGGCAATGTTAGGTTATCCGCCAATTTCGCAAGGATCAAATTTACTTTCAATAATGATGGGGATTGTTTTGGAAAACAAGGGTAAGTATTTGGGACTATTGGTGCGACATCTGATAGATATTGAATGGCTAGATACTAGGCAAATGAAACCCGCAACTCCTGAATTATTTTATCCGAAAATTTCACCTTTTTTACAGGGATACTTTATTAATGATTCCGAGGAGATGATTTTTAATTTGGATGCTATAACGATTATTCAAGCTCCTATGTGGGGGACTCATAATTGAAAATTTAATAATGGGTGATTAGGCGTAGTATTTTAACAATTACTAATCCTGAATCACCAAAAGCCAGATCATTCTTCTCTACCAAATATCAAGTTATTACCAATCACAATTTTTGAGGTGAATCAAATGACATTTTTGTATAAAAATAGCCAGGAAAATGAGAATCTAATCTCAGAAGTAGAAAATATTAATGGTGATCCGAATATAGCGAATATTGCCAGTAATGAAATATCTTTATTAAATGCGATCGCTCAAGAATTTAAAACTTGGCGGCGACAGTTGCAAGACATCGCAACTTATATGCGTCAAGCACCAGACTTTGATACACTACTTAAAATTACTGTAGCGCAAATTAGAGAAAAGATTGGCTGCGATCGCGCCTTAATTTATCAGTTTACCTCCCTAGAATCAGGTGAGGTTTTAGCAGAATCCAGAACACTAGGTTGGACACCAACTTTAGGCGAAAATATTCCCGGAATTATTTTTGGCTTATATACCAATCAAGACTATATAGAACCTGTAGTTATTGATGATATCAATCAGATACAACTTACCCCTTATCAAAAGCAACTACTAGAGAAGTTTCAAATTAAAGCTAGTTTGAGTTTACCGATTGTAGTAGAAGGTAAAGTATGGGGGTTGCTGGTAGTAAATAATTGTTCTTCAGTGCGGCATTGGCAAGAGGTAGAAATTAGTTTACTATCTCAAATTACAACAGAATTAACTTACAAATTGCAGAGTTTTGAATTCCAAAATGAGCAGCAACAGCAGATACTAGCAAAAAAATCGGTGGCTAAAGTCATCGACAAAATTCTCCGCGTATCAAATCTTGATAAGATTTTTCCAACAACCACTCAAGAAGTACGTCAATTACTAAGATGCGATCGCGTCGGTGTTTATCGCTTCAAACCTGATTGGAGTGGCGAATTTGTGTCTGAATCAGTGGGTAATAATTGGACAAAATTGGTCGGCCCTGATTTTTACACAGTCTGGGAAGATAGCCACTTACAAGATACTCAAGGAGGACGTTATGCTACGGGTGAAAGCTTTGTGGTCAAAGACATCTATAAAATGGGTCATGCTCAATGCCACATTGACATTTTAGAGCAGTTTGAAATCAAAGCTTACATCATTGCGCCCATATTCACCGGAGAGAAACTATGGGGCTTGCTAGCAGCTTATCAAAATTCTGGGCCGCGTGATTGGCAACCTTGGGAAGAAAACTTTTTAACTCAGATTGGCTTGCAATTTGGTGTGGCCGTATCACAAAAAGAATATGTCGAGCAAGTGCAGACAAAATCTGATCAACTAGCTCAAATAGTCGAACAAGAAAAAGCTTTTACTAAGATAGTCAACCGCATCCGCCAATCTTTAGATGTAGATACGATCTTCAAAACAACCACTCAAGAAGTGCGTCAATCACTAAAATGCGATCGCGTCGCAGTCTATCGCTTTACCCCTGACTGGGGTGGCGAATTTGTGGCTGAGTCTGTAGGTAATGGTTGGACAAAACTGGTAGGACCTGATATTAAAACCGTTTTAGATGATACCTACTTGCAAGAAACTCAGGGAGGTAGGTATGTCAGAGGTGAAAACTTTATTGCTAATGACATCTATCAAATAGGGCTTACTGACTGCCACATTGAGATTTTAGAGCAGTTTGAAGCCAAAGCTTACATAATTGTTCCTATATTCTTCGGGGATAAATTGTGGGGCTTGTTGGCAGCTTATCAAAATTCGGGAGCACGTGAATGGCAAACCTGGGAAGTTAACTTTTTGGTTCAGACTAGCTTGCAATTTACCCTAGCTAAATCACAGATAGACTATCTAGAATTAGTGCGGGTAAAATCTGAGAAACTAGCTGAGATAGCGGAACAAGAGAAAGCTGTTACCAAGATTAGTAACCGCATCCGGCAAATCTTTGATATGGAAGATATTTTCAAGATAACCACTCAAGAAGTGCGACAATTATTGCGATGCGATCGCGTCGCTGTTTATCGCTTCAATCCCGACTGGAGTGGTGAATTTGTAGCGGAGTCAGTAGCTTATGGTTGGATAAAACTGGTAGGACCCGATATCAAAACCGTTTGGGAAGATACTCACTTACAAGAAACTCAGGGAGGTCGATATGCCCAAGGGGAAAACTTTGTTGTCAACGACATTTATCAGGTAGGTCATTCTACTTGCCACATTGAAATTTTAGAGCAGTTTGAAGCCAAAGCTTATATCATAGTTCCCATATTCTTTGGGGAGCAATTGTGGGGCTTGCTGGCAGCTTATCAAAATTCCAGCCCTCGTGATTGGGAAGAATCGCAAGTCAATTTGTTAGCACGCATTAGCGGTCAGTTAGGACTGACATTACAACAAGCCGAATATTTGCAACAAGTACAAGCGCAGTCAGCAAAATTAGCAGAAGCAGCAGCACGAGAAAAGGCAGCCAAGGAATTACTACAACAACGCTCTATTCAACTCTTAATGGCTCTTAGACCCGCCCTCACCGGCGACTTAACGGTACGCGCACCGATTACAGAAGACGAGCTAGGCACCATCGCTGATGCTTACAATAGCACTCTGCAAGCACTGCGACAAATCGTTATTCAGGTACAGGGAGCTGCTCAACAAGTTGCCCAAACTTCTGGTAATAGCGAGGCTTCACTAACAGGATTGACCAATTTAGCGCAACAACAATCTGAGGAAATTACCGCAGCTTTAGGCGAAATTCAACTGATGGTGGACTCTACTGAAGCTGTGGTGGCGAATGCTGAATTGGTGCAACTAGCAGTGCAACAAGCCAATCAAACTGTAGAGTCTGGCGATACTGCGATGAACCTGACTGTCAAAGCAATCCAAGGAATTCGTGAAACCGTTGCTCAGACCAGCAAAAAGATTAAACGCCTCAGCGAATCCTCGCAAAAAATCTCCAAAGTGGTGAATTTGATTGGTAATTTTGCCACACAGACAAACGTACTGGCTTTGAATGCAGCCATTGAAGCCACCCGTGCAGGTGAATATGGCAAAGGCTTTGCAGTTGTAGCTGATGAAGTCCGTTCTTTATCTCGCCAGTCAGCAGCAGCCAGTATTGAAATTGAAAAATTAGTCCAGGAGATTCAAACAGAAACCGGAGAAGTTGCAGTAGCGATGGAAACTGGCATTCAACAGGTAGTAGAAGGCACAAATCTTGTCAATGATACCCGCCAAAACTTAAATGCGATCGTTTCTGCAACTGCCGAAATTAGTCAGCTAATTGAGCGAATTACCGCAGCGACTCAAAAACAAATGACGCAATCTGTAACAGTAACTAAATCAATGCAAGATGTAGCAGGAATTGCCAATAAAACTTTTGCTGAATCTCAGGAAATTGCTAGTGTGTTCCAAGATTTATCAGGAATGGCAAAAGACTTATTAACAACTGCTGGCAAGTTTAAAGTCAACTAATAAAAAGTTAGGAGTTAGGAGTTAGGAGTTAGGAGTTAGTCGTGGTAAGTCATGGTGTAGGTTGGGTTGAGCAATAGCAAAACCCAACAAATGGTTGATAATGTTGGGTTTCGTTCCTCAACCCAACCTACTATTTTTCTTAACCCAAGCGTATTGATGACAGTTGCATCAATCAAAACTTTACGCAACAAATCCAAAATCTAAAATATGATCACAGATAAAGAAATCCGCGAACAAGGATACATTTACTTTCTAGCTGAAGCCCCGGAATTAATCCAAATTATTGAACAAGAACTATTTAGCTTATCGGAAGGTTATAGCATTGCTAAAGTTCATAATTTAATGCGGGCTACTCATACACTTAAAGGTGGAGCGGCTAATGTTGGACTAGAAGTAATTAAGATGATAGCCCATTATTTAGAAGATGTATTTAAGGCTCTATATAATCCAAAAGTAGTAATTGATGCCGAATTGCAAACACTTTTGTTACAAGCTTACGAATGTCTTAGCATAGCATTAAATACCGAGTTGATAGGCAGTAGTATTAATAATGAAGAACTCATACATCGAGCAACTTCAGTGTTTGCACAGTTGCAAGAAAAACTGGGTGATGCTTTTGGTGCTGAGTCTCATATTCCCAGTTCTGAAGAATTGGGATTTGATATTGTGCAGTCCGTTTTTGAAGTGGGTGTAGAACAACGTCTAAATAGTATTGCTGACGCTGTTAACAATCCACCAAATAGTGACGAATTTATCGAGTTTTTACAGTCTCAAGCTGAAGTGTTTTTCGGCTTGGCAGAATCTCTAAATTTACCTGGATTGGGAGAAATAGCCCAAACAATTCTATCAGCGCTGCAAGCAAATCCTACGCAGGTGCAGCAAATAGCAGAAATTGCCCTTGCAGATTTACAACAAGCACAACAATTAGTATTAGCGGGCGATCGCACTTCTGGTGGAGAACCTTCTCCAGGTTTGCGAAAACTCACAACAGTAGCAAATAATCAGCCATCTGAAGAATTGCCAAATAATTCATTTGCTGGTACATTTACTATCAATGAAGAACAATTTTACCAGTTTCTCACTACATCTGATCACAATAAAAATCAATCCGTTAACCCAACAACTGCCAAGTTTTATTTAAAAGTAATTCGTTACATTTTTGGCTGGTTTCATCATGAGATGGAAATACCGGCAGAAGAACTCAGTTTAACTTTACTGGTTCCTACATTAGAAAGAAAAAGTCTGCTTGATTATATCCAAAATTGGCTAAAAAAGTTTCTTAATTTTGTCCAAAATCAAGAAGATAGTCAAAGTCTTTGTATTTATCGACGTGGGATTATCTTAATTATCCTATTTGCAGTTGCAAAATTTCAATATTCTCTTGAAGCATCTGACAGCTACCTCTCAGTAATTAAAATATTACAGAATCAAATTCATAAATTAGCACAAGAATATAAAAATTATCCTCCTGTGACTGGCGAAGATAAAAATTGGCTGGATCGTCCCAAGTTACAAACCTTGTTAGTCTTTAAAGAAGTATCTAAATCGGTCTTTTCTGAAACAAATGATCACCTACTAGAAGCAATATGGGGAGAAGAATCTAGCCAAAATATTGTTGTTGAAGTCGTGACAATTCAGCCTGATGATTATTCAGAAAAGCTTGATTCATTAACTATCAGTGAACAGGTAGTTTCTGAAACAACTATTGAAATTATGCCTGATTTAGCTACGCAAATTAACCAAGAAATAGAAGACAAATCTCAGTATGTTCAAACTAAAAATTTGCGCCAACCTTCATTTATTCGAGTAGATACAGAAAGACTGCAACATCTCAATTATCTAGCTGGAGAATTGCTGATTTATCAAAAACGCCGTAGTTTGCAAGATGAACAAGTCAAAGAAATAATTGAGCAATTAGTACAGCAACTCACTAGACACCAAACAACTTTAAATGAATTACGTGATTTACCATTACAAATACAAAATATTTCCTTACAACAAACGCAAGATTTTGCAGTGAAGTTTGATTCTTTAGAAATGGATGTATATACAGAGTTTCACATGACATTGCATGAAACAATAGAAGAAACACTGCAACTACAAGAAACTACAGAATCTCTTGACTTGCTCGTGACGCAAGCGACTCAAATTAGTGATAAACAAGAGAATTTAACTCTTAATATTATAGATAACTTAGTCGAAGCACGAATGTCGCCTTTGGGTAATATCCTGAATCGCTTCCCCCACATGATTAATAAGTTGGGGAACGTTTATGCCAAACTTGTAGAATTGAAACTTAGTGGTACTGAAGTATTAGTTGATAAAGCGATCGCAGAAAAGCTCTACGATCCTTTATTACACTTAGTGCGTAATGCTTTTGACCACGGCATTGAAGCTCCACATATTCGCCGAGAGCTTGGTAAATCAGAACAAGGTTTAATCGAAATCTGCGCTTATCATCAGGGTAGCCAAACTGTTATCGAAGTTCGAGATAATGGTCAGGGATTGAATTTAGATAGAATTCGCAGAAAAGCTGATGAATTTTGTCTCATAGAAACTAAAGAAAAAACTAGAGGTTCTGCTTCTAATCTGGCTGAATCTGAACTTTTAGATTTGATATTTTCACCTGGATTTTCTACTGCTAATAAAGTGAGTGAAATTTCTGGGCGCGGTATGGGTTTAGATATTGTGCGTACTCAGATGCACGCACTCAATGGCTCAGTTACAGTACAATCCTTGCCTAACCAAGGAACAATATTCATCCTCAAAATTCCTTTTTCTATGACTACAGAAAAACTCATGCTAGTTCAAGCCAAAGGTGTTGTTTATGGCCTTATTTTGGACAGTATCGAAAAAATATTGATTCCCTCTGAACAACAGATTAAAGAAATTGAAGGGAAAAAAATCTTTCATTGGAATACAGACAATGATGAGACTATGGTCAGCCTCCATCAACTTTCAAAGTTGATTGATTATAATGGTTCATTCTTTAATAGTGCTACTCCATACAATACGTCAAATAGTCACGAGCCAAGCATAGCGAAAAATCCGGTGCTTTTGCTACGACGAAATCAGGGAATGTTTGCTTTAGAAGTTGACCAAATAATTGGTGAACAAGAACTGGTAATTAGACCTTTAGGAAATGCGATCGCACCGCCAAAATACATTTATGGTTGTAGTAGTTTAGCCAATGGTAATCTCATCTTAGTGATTGATGCTTTATTGCTAGTAAAGTCTAGCGATATCCAACAAACAACACTTGATATCAGGGCGCTACCAGTACCTTCTTCCTCAAATAAAAAAGCCTTGCCAATATCGGGACATACTTTTTCATCTACACCATTACTTACTGCATCTACTTCCACAACAACTATAGAAACCCAACCCAGTTATTCTCAAGAGCCAGATAATAAATCACCAAAAGTTGTTTTAGTCGTAGATGACGCAATTAGTCTACGTCAAACTCTCTCTCTGACTTTGCAAAAATCTGGCTATCAAGTAATACAAGCCCAAAATGGTGTAGAAGCTCTAGAAAAGTTGCAATTACATCCTGAAATTAAAGTTGTCGTCTCCGATTTAGAGATGCCACGAATGAATGGTTTTGAGTTGTTGAGCAATTTCCGTCAATACACAAATTTAGCAAAAATACCTGTAGTGATTCTCACTTCTCGCAGCGCTGAAAAACATCGCCAGCTTGCCCAAGAATTGGGTGCAAAGGCTTACTTGACTAAGCCTTATTTAGAGCATGAGTTTCTTTCTACAATTAATGATTTAATTGACAGTAATACAGATGATTTCAATCATTTACTTGTAATGACAAATCATTGATATTTTTGGAAATGCGTAGGCATAGCCCGTCGTAGACATCGCCTTAATTACTAAGGTAGATTATTTGGATCTACACCTAGAGAACGTAAATATTGCGCTAACTGTTCAGCCCTTTGTCGCTGCTGTTGTGCCTGTTCTCCATCTGTCAAATAACGGTTTCCTTGCTGATCGTACCAACATAAAAACTCCTGTTGTATCCCAGCAATTACTGCTTGGTGTCGCCCAATACCTAACCCCACCTCTGGCATCAAATAAGGTTCACCTATTTGTAGTTGGTAGTTTCCACCTATCAACTTATACACTTCAAAAGGTTGATGTTGGTCGCGTCGCCAAAACTCAGGGTTATAAATTACGTAGTACAATACACCGAGTTTTGTTCGTCAGTAGTTGGTAACGCATTTTTGAGATCAGGTGAGAGCATGACCGTTGTCTCGCTGGCGTTTGATGCTTTTATTATAAGTAAGTGACGAAAGTTTAGCGTTTGGGTGCAGGTTCACCAAATTTAATCAAAAGCGCGATCGCAATACTAACAAGCAAAATTAACGTCATACTTATGGCTGAACCAAATCCCCAATTTTGCGTTGCTCCAAGAAACTGATTGTAAACTAACCGCGCCGCCGTCATACTAGAAGCACCACCAAGTAATTCTGGATCGACAAAATCCCCCAAGCCTGTGATGAATACAAGCATAGAAGCAGCCGCAATTCCAGGCAAAATTTGTGGTACAGTTACTTTGAAAAAAGTTTGCACAGGATTTGCACCCAAATCAGCTGCCGCTTCTAACAACTGCTTGTTTAGCTTTTCTAGAGAGGCATATAAAATCAAAACCATATAAGGTAACAAGCTGTAACTCATGCCAATTAATACAGCTGGACTCTGGTTAAGTAATTGCAAAGTAGGCAAGCCTAAATTGCGAAGTAAACTGTTCAATAAACCAGTAGGACGAAGAATTGTAATCCAAGCATAGGAACGAAGTAACGAGGAAGTCCACAAAGGCAAGATAAAGGCTAATAACAGCAAATTCCGCCAACGTTGCGGCGCTATCTGAGCAATCCAATAGGCGACAGGAAAGCCCAAAATTAAACAAATAATTGTGGTACTAAACGCAAAAAATAGCGATCGCCCAATTACTTGCAAGTAAAGAGGATCAAATATTCGGATGTAGTTTTTGAATCCGTTGGGATTAACCAAATCTCCTGGTCGGATGTCTGCAACTAAACTTAACTCGAAAATTATCACAGTTGGCAGCACCAACAAAAGTAATAACCAAATCCCCGATGGTGCAAGCAATATTAATGGTTGAAGCCAACTTATTTGCGGGCGATGCAATTCTTCTATTTTGAAAATATCTTCTTTTTCGGAATCCATCACTCCTAACTCCTACCTCTAAACTCCTAACTATTTTAGCTACTAGTTAATTCAGTCCAATAGCGCTCATAAATCTCTTCAAATTGTTCTGCAGGACTGATCCGCTCACAATTTGCTAAAATTGACTCTGAGGGAAACAGATTAGCATTGTTCTGGATTTTTTTTGGTAATTGCTCAAATCCGGCTTTATTAGGCGTAGAAAGATTCAGACGTTCACTGATTGTAGCTGCTACTTCTGGTTGTAAAATCATGTTAATCCAAGCATAGGCTCCAGCTAAATTGGGGGCTGTTTTGGGAATAACAATAGTGTCTGTCCATAATGAAGAACCGCTACGAGGAATCACATATTTAAGTTTAGGATTTTCTTGAGAGATTTTCACCGCATCTGCTGAATAGCACATTGCCAATAGTAAATCTCCTGCCAGAATTTGATTTTGCCAAGCGTCGGTGTCAAAACGGGCGATCGCAGGTTTTAGTACCTTCAACTTTTCATAAGCTTGTTTGATTTCTGCTTCATTTTTTGAGTTGTAAGAGTAGCCTAGCATCCGTAACGTTGCACCCATGACTTCTCGAACATCATTGAGCAAGGTCATCCGCTGATTAAGTTGCTTTTGGTTTTGCCAAAGGTAATCCCAATCTTGTGGTGCATCTTTGATTTTTTCGGAATTGTAAAGTAAACCTGTTGTCCCCCAGTTAAAAGGGATACTGTAACGATTATTGGGGTCATAACTAGGATTATCAAACCGGGGAAATAAATTCTCTAAACCAATTAAGCGATCGTGATTTATTTCTGTTAACAAACCTTTGTTTACCATCTTCTGCACCATGTAATCTGATGGGTAGATGATGCTGTAAGTGCCACCACCACTAGCTTGCAATTTAGCCAGCATGACATCATTGGAATCATACACATCCGCTAGCACTTTCATGCCAGTTTGGGCGCTAAAGGTTTTCAGTAACTGTTTGTCAGTATATTGTGTCCAGGTATAGATATAAAGTTGGTCACGTTGACCAGAAGTAGTAGAATTAGCACGTACTTGGCCCAGTCTCCAGCCACAACTAGCTAAAGACAAGCTAGAAAGCGCCGCTACACCTTTTAAAAATTTTCGTCTGTTTGTCATTTGTGAAAAGTCAAAAAGCTTATAGAGTAGGCTTCTCACCGATTTTGAGTGTAGCTTTATTTCCGCTGCTGTACTACTGTGTTAGCTTTTACCGGAAAATGTACATCACAATCTATGAACAAACCTGATTCAACATACAACTTGTTAAAGCCAAATGTGTCTAACTCAGCTTTAGCCCAACTCTAAAAGCAAGCAGGAACGCGAACCTGTGACTACCCTTTTAATTACAAGTTACGAATTAGTAATTATTTGGTCATGTCAAAGACCAATAACATACTTTTGCCACTCTTGGTGTAGTCCACTTTTAAGATGTTTGCTGACCTCAAAATAGAGGCTACTATAAGGTTGGCGAGGGGGATGACGCAAAGGCATATGAGCTTCGTGGGGAGTACGACTGCCTTTTTTGACGTTACAACGGACACAAGCTGTTACAATATTCTCCCAGCTATCGCCCCCGCCACGCGATCGCGGTATTACATGATCTAGGGTCAACTCATCCCCTGTATAACCACAGTATTGACAGGCATGACCGTCACGGTGCAATATATTTCGACGAGTTAGAGGAATTTCTTTATAAGGAACGCGCACATAATGACGCAACCGGATCACGGTCGGCAATGGGAAATCCGAGTACAAGAACTTACCGTTGTGTTCTAGGTGTTCTGCTTTGCCCTTGATTAACAGAACCACAGCGCGACGCCAACTCGTTATATTGAGAGGTTCGTAAGAGGCGTTTAAGACTAAAACCTTCCCCATTTATCTGCGCTCAGGGTATTAGCTTTACATAAATATTAACACAAATATACTCTGTTATGGAGACGAGAATAAATTATACTTTCAGGATAATTCCAGAATTAAGTTATGAGGTAAGAGTGAAGAGTTTGGCAGCAAAACTCGTAACTCGTGCTTTACTTTTTCAGGTATCTTGTATCAATTCTTAAATGAAGAGTAAACTTCCTGTTTAATCTGATATCGCTTCTAGGAGCGTGTATAGATAGATAACTTGAAAGTTTAGCCGTGGTGGGATAGGAGTCAGTAGAAATGTTAAGTCGCAAAGAAATCCCTGGTGTCGTTACTAATCAGCAGTGCGACACCTACGCGTGGTTCTCGCAACGAGCCTGGGTAGAAATTGATTTAGGGGCGTTGTCGTACAATGTACAGCAACTGGTGCAGTTGTTATCGCCGCACACTGAACTAATGGCGGTAGTAAAAGCTGATGCTTATGGACATGGAGCAGTAACAGTCGCCCAAACTGTAATCCAATCGGGAGCTAGTTGGCTGGGAGTCGCTACAGTTCCAGAAGCGATTCAATTGCGAGAAGGCGGGATTCAAGCACCCATTTTAATTCTAGGGGCGACTCATACACTAGAGCAGATTCATGCGATCGCACACTGGAAACTTCAGCCGACACTCTGTAGCCCTAAACAAGCTTTAGT
Source organism: Nostoc sp. (assembly GCF_041747015.1). GTDB lineage: Bacteria > Cyanobacteriota > Cyanobacteriia > Cyanobacteriales > Nostocaceae > Nostoc. Next base: position 58,061 of record NZ_JBGTFY010000244.1, on the reverse strand, counting down.
GTTTTCTGACACCTTAGAATCGATGAATTATGGTTCCTCCATACCCGTACACATCAAATTAGACACGGGAATGTCTAGATTGGGAACTAACTGGCAGCAAGCTGGTGAATTTGTGCAATTAGTGCAGCGCTTACCACATCTTGACATTGCCAGCATTTATTCTCATTTGGCAACAGCAGATGATCCTGATACCACGGTAATGGAAGAACAGCATAAACGATTTGAGGAAGCGATCGCTCAAATCAAAGCAATGGGAATTCACCCCCCCTGCTTACACTTGGCAAACTCAGCGGCTGCACTCACAGATCCAGCATTGCATTACGACATTGTGCGAGTAGGTTTAGCTGTTTACGGACTCTACCCAGCGCCTCATTTACAAAATGCGATCGACCTCAAGCCCGTTTTACAACTTAAAGCACGAGTCACCCAAGTTAAAACAATTGCCGCAGGAACTGCTGTCAGCTACAGTCATCAATTTGTTGCCCCGCGTGAACTCCGCCTCGCCGTCGTAGGAATTGGCTATGCTGACGGTGTGCCTCGTAATCTTTCCAACAAAATGCAGGCGTTAATTCGCGGTCAGCGGGTGTCACAAATCGGGACAATTACGATGGATCAGTTGATGCTAGATGTTAGCGCCATACCCAATATTCAAGAAGGAGAAGTAGTCACCTTACTAGGAGAACAGGGAAAAGAACAAATTTCAGCGGACGATTGGGCACAACAACTAAACACTATTTCCTGGGAAATTCTTTGCGGATTCAAACATCGTCTGCCTCGTGTTGCAGTCATGTAATTGGGCATTGGGCATTGGGCATTGGGCATAGACTTACTGCAACTTGGCCTTTCTTTCACGAAAGCATCTTACTACTTCTTCACCGCCGGATACTGTTGCAACACCTGCTGTAAGTATTGCCCAGTATATGACCTGGGATTCGTTGCAACTTCCTCCGGTGTACCCACAGCAATCAATTCTCCTCCTTTATCGCCGCCTTCTGGCCCCAAATCTATTACCCAGTCAGAACAACGAATTACATCTAAGTTATGTTCAATTACTAAAATTGAATTGCCTTTATCTACCAATCTTTGCAACACATCTAACAATTTGTGAACATCGTAAAAAGATAACCCTGTTGTCGGTTCATCTATTAAATAAAGTGTCTTACCTGTGGCGCGTCGAGATAGTTCTGTTGCTAATTTTACCCGTTGCGCTTCACCACCAGATAAGGTAGTTGCAGGTTGTCCTAGTTGGACATAACCCAACCCGACATCAAATAAAGTTTGTAACCGGGCGATCGCTTTCGGAATATTCTGGAAAAAGTCCAAACTTTCCTCAACTGTCATTCTCAAAACATCAGAAATCGACTTATCTTTGTACTTCACTTGCAAAGTTTCGCGGTTATATCTTGCACCTTTACAAATTTCGCACTGCACGTACACATCTGGAAGAAAGTTCATTTCAATAACATTCACACCCTGTCCACTACAAGCTTCGCAACGTCCACCTTTAACGTTGAAAGAAAATTGTCCAGGTTTGTAGCCCCTAGTTTTGGCTTCTAACGTTTGCGAAAATACATCTCGAATGGCATCGAAAATTCCTGTGTAAGTTGCAGGGTTAGAACGTGGTGTGCGTCCAATGGGAGATTGATCGATAACGATCGCTTTATCAATCGCGTTTAATCCCTGAATTTTCTCCAAATGTCTGGGTAAGGGAACTTTTTTCGTTAAATGGTGTTGCAGAGATGGGTAAAGTAATTCGTTGATCAGGGTAGATTTGCCAGAACCAGACACACCAGTTATGGCGACGAGTTTACCTAGTGGAATGTCTACATCTATATTTCTTAAATTGTTGCGATGGGCATTTTTAATTCCCAAGCTACGTCCATTTCCCTGTCGCCGTTCAGCTGGTGTGGTAATTACTCGCCTTCCCGATAAATACGCACCGGTCAAGGAATCTTCTGCTGCTAATAACGCCTGAAAATCACCTTGGGCGACAATATTTCCACCGTGAATTCCTGCACCAGGGCCAATATCAACTATGTAGTTAGCTGCACGAATTGTTTCTTCATCATGCTCAACAACAATTAATGTATTACCCAAATCGCGCAATTTAGTTAAAGTTTTCAGCAACCGTCCATTATCTCGTTGATGTAAACCAATACTCGGTTCATCTAAAACGTAGAGAACTCCTGTTAAACCAGAACCAATTTGGGTTGCTAGACGAATTCGTTGGGCTTCACCACCGGAAAGAGTCATGGCTGGACGATCAAGGGTGAGATAATCTAAACCCACATCCAACAAAAATTGCAATCTGGCCTTGATTTCTCGGAGTACTAAATCAGCAATTTGTAACTGGCGATCGCTCAACTTGAATTGCTCAATTCTCTCCCGACAATCCCGAATTGATACCCCAGTCAATTCTAAAATTCCATATTGACCTAACTTGACCGCCAAAGCTTCCGGTTTTAACCGTTTTCCCTGACAAACTTCACAGGGTTGATCAATTAAATACTGCTCTAATTTTTGCTTAACTAGCTCAGAACCACCCTCATATTGTCTTTGCAAAATTGGAATAGCACCTTTAAAAGTCTGCTTCCTCTGTGCCTCTGCGATTCGTTCGTCTTTCTCTCCATACAGAACAATCTGCTGCTGTTCTACTGTCAGCTTGCTCCAAGTTGTCTGTAATTCAAACCCATAGCCTTGCCCGATGCTATATAGTAGTTCCAAATAATAAGAATTATCTTTTTCTGACCAAGGCGCGATCGCAGCGTAAACTGGCGCTTCTGGGTCAGGTATAATCAAATCTGGCGCAAATCTTCTTAAAGTTCCAATTCCATGACAGTGGGGACAAGCACCATAAGGTGAGTTAAAGGAAAACAATCGCGGCGATAGTTCGTCCATTACCGCGCCATGTTCTGGACAAGCAAAATTTTCCGAAAATACTAATTCTTCTTCTTTTTCTTGTCCGTCGTCATCAAGTAGACTCACAAGAATGGTCGCAATCCCACCCGATTGTTTAAGACACGTAGACAGGGAATCAACCAAACGCTCCTGGATACCATCTTTTTTCACCAAGCGGTCAATTACCACTTCGATGGTGTGGGTAAAATTTTTGTCCAATTCAATCGAATCTGACAGTTCGCGGACTTCGCCATTGATCCGCACGCGCACAAAACCTTGGGATGCCAGACTTGACAAAAGCTTACGGTGTGTGCCTTTTTTCCCTCGAACAACAGGTGCAAGAATTTGGAAGCGAGTGCGATCGCTTAATTCAATGATCCGATCGCACATCTCATCAATCGTCTGGGGTGCAATACAGCGATCGCATATCGGGCAATGGGGTTCACCAGCCCGACCAAACAACAGCCGCAAATAGTCGTAAATCTCCGTCACCGTACCCACAGTAGAACGGGGGTTATGAGAAGTTGATTTTTGGTCAATAGAAATTGCCGGGCTTAAGCCTTCAATCGCCTCCACATCCGGCTTATCCAGTTGTCCTAAAAATTGCCGGGCGTAGGCGCTGAGGGATTCCACGTAGCGACGTTGCCCTTCAGCGAAAATGGTATCAAAGGCCAAGGAAGACTTACCAGAACCAGAAACGCCAGTGAATACAATTAGGCGATCGCGTGGCAATTCCAAGTCAATATTTTTCAGATTATGCTGCCTAGCACCCCGAATCCGAATGGTATTCTGGCTAGGATGTTGAGGATGCCCGTTCAAAAGAGAAGTCTGAGCGTCGATTTCCTCTGAATGGAACTTCGGGGATGCTGCTAGCTGTTGGTCTGACATATTGGGCGGCTGAGAGGGAGTTTCTTGTGAAACAGTCCTTAATAATACTATCTTTAATTAGTTTATAGTAGAACAATCGTACTGTTTTAGGTAGTTATTGCTCTAGATTTATGCCGCAGACATTCTTACTCATATCTTGCAGCAATAGCCGTAGGCTTTAGCCCGTCAGCTACACAAACTAAGTACGTCGCCTGGACTACGGAAATTCAAGGTTTTTAGCCGCGACTTCAATTTTTTATAATATATTTCTGTAATCGGCAACACTAGTAATGTAGATAAAATTGTCGTAAACTTCAAAATTTAATATTATGTCTAGTCAAGAGCAAAATTCTAATCAAGCATTTAATCAAACACAGGCTAATGGAACAAAGAAGAGGAAGAAGAAACTACAACCTCCCTCAGACTTAAAGAAACCAAATAAAACTGAATAAAAACCATTGTAGCGTTTCCAGATCACATGAGGTATATCATAGCCCCCCTCATCGCTTGCGGGGAGGGTGTTGGGGGTGGGGTTCTTGTACCTCACTCAACTGAGAATCGCTATATTAGCAGCTTGCAGCTACAGCAATATAAAATAGCGATGTGGTATATGTTACTTTTTGTAAAGGAATATAAAAGAATTAGCCCTAGTAAAAGCGCGGTTGCAGTAAAGATAGATAATAGATTAGTCATCCTGATTGATACAAGCACAGGCTAGAGTTCCGTGATATTAATGTATACCAGTGAATCGACCAAGTATTCTGCTAGAACGGACATTGGACAAACCAGCCGTATTCTAGTAGTAGAAGATGAAGAACTAATTCAGGAAATGCTAGCTGTAGCCCTGGAAGAGGAAGGCTATGGGGTGGTAGCTGCCCCCGATGGGCGGTCTGCTGTAGAGTATCTCAAAAGTTTTGAAACCAATTCAGGGGAACCTCCCTTTGATCTGATCATTCTTGATTTGATGCTGCCTCAGATCAATGGCCTAGATATTTGCCGTTTGCTACGTCATCAAGGAAACCCAGTACCAATTTTAATGCTCAGTGCTAAGGGTAGTGAAACTGACCGCGTTCTGGGGTTAGAGGTGGGAGCAGATGACTATCTAACAAAACCCTTCAGTATGCGCGAGTTAGTGGCTCGCTGTCGCGCTTTACTCCGCCGCCAACGCCTAAGTAATTTACCACAACTACCGGTATTAAAATTTAAGGATGTCACTTTGAATCCCCAAGAGTGTCGTGTGTTGGTTCGTAATCAAGAGGTAAATCTTTCTCCCAAAGAGTTCCGCCTGCTAGAACTATTTATGAGTTATGCCCGTCGGGTATGGTCACGAGAGCAATTACTGGATCAGGTTTGGGGCCCAGATTTCGTTGGGGATAGTAAAACCGTAGACGTTCACATCCGTTGGTTGCGTGAAAAATTAGAGCAAGACCCTAGTCATCCTGAATATATTGTGACTGTACGAGGTTTTGGTTATAGATTTGGGTAATTAGTTTAGATAGTCCTGTTAGTTTTTAATAATCACCAAGAAACTAACAACTCAAATGCTTTTATTGGGATTTTTTCTGGGTTTAGCGGTAGGCATTGGGTTTTGGGTTTGGCAACAGGTTCAACTTAACCGCTACTTGGGGCGCATACTCCGACCGTTAACCTCACATTCTTACAAGATGGGACTGCTGATGACTCCTGGGTTGCGGCAGGAAATAGCAATGGTGAAGCAAAAGCAGCAAGATTTGCAGCAGTCGTTACAAACTTACCAAGACCTACTGGATTTTGCACCAGTGGGATATTTGCAGGTGGATGAGGAAAATCAACTCCTGTGGTGCAATCAACAGGCGCAAGAAATTTTGTATCTGCAAAGGTGGCAACCAGGACAGGTGCGCTTGTTAATAGAGTTGGTACGGTCTTACGAACTCGACCATTTAATTGAACAAACTCGTGATTGGCAAAAATCACAGATGCGAGAGTGGATATTTCACCCCTCGTATAAAAATGCAGAAGAAATATCTACAATAAAATCTTTAACTTTACGAGCATCTAGCTTGCCTCTACCTAATGGACAAGTAGGAGTATTTTTAGAGAATCGTCAACCCCTATTAGATATAAATCAAGCACGCGATCGCTCTTTTTCTGATCTAGCGCACGAACTTAGAACACCACTAACTTCGATTCGCTTGGTTGTGGAAACTTTACAAAACCGTTTGGAGCCACCTTTAAATCGCTGGGTTAACCGCCTAATGCAGGAAGTTGATCGGCTGATTAGCTTGGTGCAAAGCTGGTTAGAACTTACCCAAATGGAAGCAAACCCCAGCATTCAATTACAAGTCAAAGCAGTGGAAGTGCGATCGCTAATTGCATCTGTTTGGGAAACACTAGAACCCCTAGCACAGCGACAAAATCTGTCTCTTGCTTATTCTGGCCCAGAAAATCTTTGGATTAAGGCAGATCCAGCCCGCATTTATCAGGTTTTTCTCAACTTGCTAGACAACAGTATTAAGTACAGTCCTTCTGGTACAAGCATTCACGTCCAGGCAAAAATCCTCTCACCCAATAATGGAGGCAATGCTCCTCCAGTTCTGGAAATAAATCTTATTGATTCTGGACTCGGGTTTTCTGAGGCAGATTTACCCCACATTTTTGAGCGATTTTATCGGGGAGATAAAGCGCGAACACATTCCCCCCAAGATAGTAATTCCATCGGGGCGATCGTTGGCAATGGTTTAGGTTTAGCGATCGTTCAGCAAATTATTCTCGCCCACGGTGGTTCAATCAAAGCGATGAATCATCCAGAAACCGGTGGGGCTTGGATGCAAATTCAATTTCCTGAAGTTATGGCAAACTCCCTAAGCGAAGACTATAGTTAAAAAGATCTTCACCTTTGAGACAACAAGTGTGAAAGCTGTTTATGATAGTCCAAATCCTCAAAGACCCCAACTAGCGCGCGCCATTAGGCGCTTAGAACGGGATGTATTACGCATGGGAGCTTTGGTAGAGCAATCATTTCGCCTTAGCCACCAAGCGTTATTTGCTCGTAACCTAACAGCAGCTGAGGAACTTCCCCGATTAGATAAAAAGATTGATCGCTTTTATAGACAAATAGAATTAGACTGTACGGCGATTATGACGCTGCAAGCACCTACGGTTCAAGATTTACGCTGCTTGAGTGCTTTTATGCAGTTGGTGCGAGACTTAGAGCGCATTGGCGATTATGCTGAGGATTTAGCTGAAATTGCAATTAAAATCTTTCCTTATGCGCCTCATCGGTCTTTACCAGATATTGAAATTATGTCCCGTCACGCGCAGGCAATGTTAGCAACTAGCTTGGTGGCTTTGGCCGATTTCGATGAAGTTGGTGGGCTAGGTTTAAAGCGCCTGGATGATACTGTAGACGATGCTTACGATCGCGTTTATCAAACTTTAGCTCAACAACGGGATGTGCCAGGCGTAGTTGAGCCAATTATACTGCTGGCACTGGCGATTCGTTGTCTGGAACGCATGGCAGATCATGCTACTAATATCGGTCAAAGGGTAGCATATATTGTCACCGGTCAACGCTCTTAATTGACGATTTAGATTAGTCTACAAGCTAAAACTACTGGCTCTATAAATAAAGGGTGACGACTCAGGCTTGCCATTAGGCTAAAAATATTGAAAATCTTGTCTACAGGTAGAACCAGGAAATGCAGGCTGAACTACTCTGCCGCAAATTTGGTAGGCGGTAGACTTATCAATGGGCATCAAGGGTGAAAGACGAATCGCAAAAATTCGGAATAACGCTCGATCGCAAAGTAGGAGCGTTTAACTCGCTAATGCTACGCTAACAAAATTCTTATACCGCAAGCGTTTTATAGTTACTGAGCAGTTCAGCAAGTTCACTGTGCCACTTGCCGTTGGCGTGCTCATTGAGCAGCGCCCTACCCTTCTCCTGTCGAGACGCTACGCGAGGGATCTTGCTACGCGTAGCGTCTGTCTGCGACACGCTGCGCGAACGCAGAGAAGTGCAGTCTCTCGTAGAGAAGTATTAACTTGGAATGGGTGGTTTATTTACGTATGCTGTACTAGTTTAAGAAAATACGAAATAATTAAAAATAAGTTAATTGAATATTTTACTAAAAGCTTACCTATTCTTAAACTTGCACAATTAAAGTAAAAAGCAAACAACTAAAAAATTCCTTTCTATTTTATATCAAGTCTGCTTAATTAATTATAATTTGGAGAATCTGTGCAAAAACCGTCAATCTTTTCCTTTTTGCCCCTTGCGGTCTTAATGATAAGTCTTTGAGTGTACATGATATTACTAACTAGATGCTTCAAGCTAAAAGTTGTTACTATCGAAAGACTTTGAGTTAGTTGCTATCTATATGTTAATCTCGAAACAATTAGAATCTCAAATATATAAACAAAGTAACCTTTGATATAAATTAGTATAATTTTTTAATAATTTCAATAGTTAGATTCCCTGATAATTATGTGGTTACGGTTAATGATGTATTCCACAACTCCTACTTCAAACTCTTCTGCCGTGTCAAATAGCTCTGCTTTAAGAGGACAATTACCCCAACATTTATTTAGCCGTCGGGAAGTAATTCCACCTCGGAATGATGTAATTTGGCGTATTGAACACGGTGCAGTTCGTACATTAACGTGGAGTGAAGATGGAACATTCATCACTCTTGGTTATTGGGGACTAGGGGATTTGATTGGCTATCCTTTGTCTAGAGTCAAGCCATACCAGATTGAATGCCTGACAGGTGTGGAAGTGAGCATTGTGCCGCCTCATCTGTGGCATCAAGATTTCAATGCCTTGTTGTCTCACATTCAACAGGCGGAGGATCTATTGAGCATAGTGCATCGTAAACCAACGTCACTACGTTTATGGCAGTTTTTGGTATGGTTAAGTGAAAAATTTGGACGTGATGTAGATAAGGGTAAGCTGATTGATCTAAATGTCACTCATCAGGATATTGCTGAAGTGTTAAATACCACGCGAGTAACAGTTACACGGCTCCTACAGCAGCTTGAAGAAGAAGGCATAGTTTTGCGTCACAAACGCCGTATTATTTTGCGGTTACCAAATAAAATAATTGAAAATTATAGTTCAGCAGCATACTGATCTAACTTGTGTTAATCGCAGAATATGATGTACAATCATCCCTGTGATTGTGTGTAGAATCCCCGAAAGTAAAATGTTTATTAGCGTTTTACCATAACTTGGATTAATTAGGTGTGAGTGAAAGAAAAAACATGACAAAACAATTCTGGAATCTTCTTAAGGTCAGTCCGATTGTTGTAGCTTCTACATTTTTCGTTGTAAATAGCGCCTTAGCTGCTGAAGTCAACGAACAGGGAACAAGTGTTGCCCAATTATCTGAAGCTCAAGAGTCTAACAACATCGGTCAGGTAACATCAGTTTCTCAGTTTTCGGATGTGCAACCCACAGATTGGGCATTCCAAGCTTTACAATCCCTAGTTGAGCGCTACGGCTGTATTGCGGGTTATCCCAACAGTACCTATCGTGGTAATCGTGCTTTGACCCGTTATGAATTTGCCGCAGGTTTGAATGCCTGTTTAGACCGGGTTAACGAACTGATTGCTACAGCAACAGCTGATATGGTAAGCAAACAAGACTTGGCTACTTTACAGCGCTTACAAGAAGAGTTTTCTGCTGAACTAGCAACCCTACGCGGTCGTGTGGATGGACTAGAAGCCCGCACCTCGGAGTTGGAAGCTAATCAATTCTCTACTACCACCAAGCTGGTTGGGGAAGCGATTTTCAACGTGTCTCAGCCTTTTGGTGAACAAAGATCTGATACGGATCTTGACCCTAACAATAACCCCGATTTAGACAGCAATACCGTTTTTGATGACCGCGTTCGTTTGAAATTGTTCAGCAGTTTCGCCGGTACAGACCTGTTGGAAGTCCGTCTAAATGCTGGCAATATCATTTCCAATGTTGGTAGTGGTGCAGTCGGTGCTGTACCAGCTTTTGGTACTGGTACTAACATGACCCGGTTGGGCTTTGACGGTAACACCAACAACAGCGTTAGCATTGATAAAATCAACTATGGTTTCAATTTTACTGACGCAGTACGCGTAAAAGTTGATGCTACTGGTGCTGAATTATACGAAAATGTCACCAACTTCAACGGTGATTTTTCTAGCTCTGGTAGAGGTGCGCTCTCACGCTATGGGCGTTTCAGCCCTATTTATCGTCAAGGTCAAGGTGGTGCTGGTGCGACTGTTACCTTGAATCCTAATGGTCCACTTACCTTGAGTGCTGCTTATCTAGCTAGAACTGCTAACGACCCTGCTGTTAATAGCGGGTTATTGAATGGTGATAACGCCATATTTGGTCAATTATCTTTCAAACTCAACCAAGCCTTAAATATTGGTGTAACCTACGCCCGCACCTATCAAGCTAATACTGGTGGTAATACTGCCAACAACCTCTTCCAAAGTACAGGTAGTAGTTTTGCCAACAACCCCTTTGGAGCTGGTGCTCGTACAGAATCCAACAATTACGGTGTACAGGCTAGCTTCCAATTTAGTCCTACACTGGTTCTTAGTGGTTGGGGAGGCTACACAACTGCTGATTCTGTAAGTGGCAGCAACGTTGGTACAGACGCAGAGATTTGGTATTGGGCTGGCTCACTTGCTTTGAAAGACTTTGGTGGAGAAGGTAACGTCTTAGGTGTTATTTTTGGTCAACCACCCAAAGTTACTGGTGGTAGCATCAAAGATGTCGCCAACAATGTTAACTTAGACGACGATACCTCTTATCACTTAGAGGGTCTCTACAAGTTCAAGGTTTCCGATAATATTCAAATTACCCCTGGCGTGTTGGTAATCTTTAATCCAGAGCACAACGATGCCAATGATACCATCTATGTAGGTACTCTTCGTACTACCTTCACCTTCTAAAATTGGTGATGGGAAACAAAGTTCAGAATTAGACAAACAAAAGCCCACCTTGAGGTGGGCTTTTGTTTAGATTTTTCAATTTAAAAGTTTTTATTTGAAGGAAACCCGGAGGAGCATCTCGCTTAGAAAGCTCTTTCAAACCCAATACAGTTCAGTTAAGGCTAAAAACTAAAGCTGGTGTAGGTTGGGGAGCCAGTGGGTTGCGGAGGTTCCCCCCGTTGTAGCAACTGGCGTTTGAGGAACGAAACCCAACATTATCGAGACTTTGTTGGGTTTCACTATCGCTCAACCCAACCTACTATTCTCTTAACCCAAGCGTATTGCTTTCAAACCTGACTTTAACCCTCTCCTGACTAAGGAGTTACGGTGTATACACAGGCTTTTGATCCCCCCAACCCCCCCCTTAAAAAAGGGGGCAAAAAGCTCTCAAAGTCCCCTAATTTATCGGGGATATACGACAATTTTGGTTTTTAGAAAGATGTGTGTACACCGTAAGACTAAGGAGAGGGAGATTAATAAATCTACAATTCGTGTGAAAAAATTAGCTATGTAGGATTATAATCTGGCTGATTAGATATATTATTTGGGGAGCGATCGCTACTCCAAGCCCACCACACATAACCACAGTGGCAATGATAAAACTCCTGCCATTTACGACGATGGTCTTCTGTAAGCACAGGCGATCGCCGATTGAGCCAAACTTTTTCCGATTCTAGGCTACTTGAGCCGCAGCTAGGACAACAAAACTCATAGGCATGGATTGCCTTATTAGTCCATTCAGGTGAGAGGGTAGCAAAAGCGTCCATGTAGTTACAAGTGTAATTTCAATGGTTATCCAAAACTTTGAGGTTTTGAATTTGGGGGCAAACTGTTACCATAAAATCTCGCCACACTATCAAACTGCTTAATTAATATTTTTATGGCTTTGTTTTGTCTTATTTAAAGACTGCAACAGCATCTTACAAATCAAAGGTTAACACGAAATTGATATATAAAAGAGCAATTTTCAAATGACCATCTACTTTTATAAGGCTTGGCAGCCTTATGGCTGTTTTTCTAACTTTTCTCTCCACGAAATCTATATCCAGGGTACTTACTGGCCAACGGTTGAGCATTATTATCAAGCGCAAAAGTTTGTAGGTAGCATAGATGCAGTAATCATACCTCTTATCCATGCAGCAGCCACTCCAGAAGAAGCTGCTGCTTTGGGAAGATGTAGCACTCGTCAACTCCGTCGAGACTGGGATTTGGTTAAAACTCAAATCATGCGAGAAGCTGTACTCAAAAAGTTTCTCACTCATGCTGATATTAGAGAAGTTCTTTTAACGACAGGCGATGAAATTTTGGTTGAGGATTCTTCAACCGATTATTTCTGGGGTTGTGGTGATAATAAAACCGGTCAAAACCATCTCGGTAAAATCCTCATAAGTGTACGTGAAGAAATCCGTAAGTTACTGTCTTTAACGGTAATTTACGAGTAATTTAATCAAAATAGTTACATTCAACATAAAATCAGTAATTAGACGGAGGATTTTAATATTCTCCTAGTCAAAAACCTTTAAAAAAGTCGCCAATAATTAGTTACTTATTTGAAAAAATCTTAATTAACGGGACTTAATGGAGACAAATGGTAAAAGAATATTTTTAATTAAATGCAATTATTAAGACATAGTTTGAGTGATATTACTGCAATGATTTAAGAGTTGAGAGTATAAGATTAATATGTGTCAATAATTAAAGGTAAAAATCAATTCCAGATGCAATCCTCATCACCCGTGATCACTGAGCGCGGTCGTTGTGTTCACAATCCCCATCTTAGGAATACCTTGTTCGCGTAGCGTCTCGCAGAGAAGATGGGGACTTCCGCGACCCGTTAAAAATTCTCATCAAAGACAATTAGAAAATTTTTTTATACTTCAATCTTAGTGTATATAAGCAATGACATTTACTGATAAACCAAAGGGGTTGCAGCAAAGCTTAGACCAAGAAAGTTTACTGCAACGGATGATCAAACAAATCAGGCGATCGCTCGACCTCCAAGAGATATTAACCACTACTGTTAGTGAAGTGCGTTTATTTTTGGGTGCAGATCGGGTGAAGGTGTATCGCTTTAATGCTGATGGTAGTGGTGAAGTTATTGCTGAGTCTATTTATGAGCAACGTCTGCCATCCTTATTGGGGCTGCGCTTCCCAGTTGATGATATTCCAGAAGCCGCCAGAGAGATGTTTGTGTTAGTAGGGCAACGTTCGATAGTGGATGTGGCAAACGAGAAGATTGGGTTATCGCCTCTACATTCAGAAGAAACTAGCAAACGTCTAGAAACTAACATCCACTATCGGCAAGTAGACCCGTGTCATATTCAATACCTAAAGGCAATGGGCGTGCAGTCTTCGTTGGTAATACCAATTTTACACTCCGACCTTCAAGAACAATCGGCAAAGCCTCAATTATGGGGATTGTTAGTAGCTCACTACAGTCAACCGCGAGAGATTTTAAAGCGGGAATTAAAAGTATTGCAGGAAGTTACCGACGAAGTAGCGATCGCGATCGCTCAAAGTAATCTACTCACCCAAGCCCTCGCCAAGCAAGAGCGAGAAGCTACTATTAACCGAGTCACCACACTATTGCATAAACTACCGACAATCCAATTGCAAAGAGCGCTAGAAGAAATTATTACTGGCTTCGGTGGAGTAGGTGGCAGACTTTACATTGAACAGAATCAGGAACTCTACACATCGGGCGATCAGCCAAAACTCCCTTATGAGTTAGAAAATAGTGTGATCGAACAGCATCTCATCTGGCAAAATTGGATAGCTGAGTGTAACCCTGGTAATATTTGGACAATTGCCAACCTCTATGAAGAACCACGTTTGCGAGTTTTGGCTTTAGGGTTCCGTTTCACTCAAATTCGCGGACTTATGGTGATTCCCTTACATTTCCGTGAACAATTTCTTGGTGTATTAAGTATTTTTCGCCCTGAATTTAAAACAGAAATCTTGTGGGCGGGACGATGTGAAGAAAATCAGCGACAACTGTTACCTCAACTTTCCTTTGAGCTTTGGCGAGAGCAAAAAAGAGGGCAAGCAGCTTATTGGAAACCGGAAGAAATCTCATTAGCGCAAGCTTTATGTGAGCATTTCTCAATGGCAATTCAGCAGCAGTTAATGTATAAACAGGTACAATCCCTCAATGCCAACCTAGAATTGCAGGTGCAAGAGCAAACTGCTGAACTCGAAAAATCATTACTGCTTACCAAAGTCCTCAAGCAAGTCACAGAGGATATTCGCCGCACATTAGACTTTCAGACAACCCTGCAATCCATCGTTCACGAAGTCCGTCCCCTACTCAATTCCGACCGGGTGCTGATTTTTGAACTGAAGAGTAACTCAGTGATTGTGGAAGAAATTAATGGCAATTGGCAGTCTGTTTTAGGATTGTATGCACCAGCAGAATGCTTGCCTGAAGAGTATACCGCTCTATCCTTTCAGAGCAGGATACAGGCAATTAACAACGTTTCAACCGCTATTTTAAGTGATTGTCATCGAGAGTTTTTGCAGAGTTTGCAAGTGCAAGCAAACTTAATAGTTCCGATTAATATAGGTATGGAACTATGGGGTTTACTAATTGCCCATCAGTGTGAAACTCCCAGAAATTGGCAGGATGCAGAAATTGATTTATTGCAACAGCTAGCAGATCAGGCGGCGATCGCCATTCAACAAGCACTACTCTACGAACAAACCTGTCACGCCGAAACTGAAGCTAGAAATCAAGCTATGCAGTTAGAGCATACCTTACATGAACTCCAACAAACACAGGCAAGATTAGTTCAGACCGAAAAAATGTCCGGTTTAGGACAGTTGGTGGCGGGTGTCGCCCACGAAATCAACAATCCCGTTAACTTTATCTACGGGAATCTGTGCCACGCCAGCAACTACATTGAACAACTGCTAGAAATTTTACGTCTCTATCAGCTACACTATCCCCATCCCCATAGTGAAATTAGCGCCGCGATTAAAGTGAGCGATTTTGAATTTTTGGTAGAAGACCTGCCAAAAATTATCACCTCAATGCAAGTAGGAAGCGATCGCATCCGCTCAATAGTGCTGTCATTACGCAATTTTTCTCGTTTGGATGAGGCTGAAAACAAGCGTGTTGACATACATGAAGGTATTGACAACACCTTATTAATTTTGCAACATAATCTGAAAGCAAATGCTGATTTTCCAGGCATTCAGGTAATTAAAGACTATGGCAACATCCCACCGGTGGAATGCTATGCTGGTCAAATGAATCAGGTATTCATGAATATTCTCAGCAATGCCATAGATGCCCTGAGAATGGGGACTAGGGACAAGGAGAACAACTCATACTCAATACCCACTATCCAGATTTCCACTAAAATCTCAGTAGACAACTCTCGTCTGTTGATTCGGATTAATGACAATGGGACTGGAATGACTGAAGAGGTGAAAAAGCGAATTTTTGACCCGTTTTACACTACCAAACCTGTGGGCAAGGGTACAGGATTGGGACTAGCAATCAGTTATCAGATTATTGTCGAAAAACATGGGGGAATAATGGACTGCATTTCAGAACCTGGCAAAGGTACAGAGTTCTGGATTGAGATTCCCGTGAAGCCTCCAGCCAAAAGAGTTAACTAGATAAGGCTTGTTGTATTTAAAGAGAAGTTCGAGATCAGGTCTTCTGTGGGTGTAAGATTATACGAAGTGGAATAGCGAGAAACATTTGAAATAGCGCCTTATGTCAATAATTGCGCTTAGAGCGTGGTATCTACAGGATTACGAGCCGATTCCAGAACTGGAAAAACGTCCGCCAGACATTCGCTTAAGCAAAAAAAGCTTGCTGAGGTCAGCATTGCGAGCTGATTTTTTGGAAGAAACGGACGAAGTTAAGAAATCAACTTGGTTTGGGCGCTATCTGGAAGGAGAAAATATTGAGTTTTATATTGAAGGTAGCGGTGGCTATTGCGTCGCTAACATTGATTTAATCAGTCATGAAATTTATTTCACTAAGCAGGCGGTGTTGGCTCAGTTAGAACCAACAATTTTTTTCTGCTATCAAACTGAATATGCCGCAGCTACTAATATTCTCAGAGAAGAACTGCGAAAAAGTTTAGATACTTTAAATTTGCGATCGCGCCTTCCCCTAACATTAGTAGAATCCTCTCGTCCCAACGGTACTACTGTACGAATTAACCGTATAATCATGCGAAAAATTCGTAAGAGTTTATTATTCATCGCTGACACCACAGCCATTGCTGTTATTGATGATAAAGAAACTCCTCAACTAATTCCCAGTCCGAATGTCTGTATTGAAATTGGCTATGCTATCCAAAGTAAGCGGTCTGAACAGATTCTATTAGCGCAAATGCAACGCCCAGACTTGGAAGGGCAATTTTCCTTCGACTTACCCACACAGCAAATTTTGCAATTCCAAGACAGCACAGAATTGAATACAATCCTGATAGGGACGATTCAAAACCAGTTAGCACGATTCAAATTGTTTTTTTGAGCAAGATAAAGCGCTCAACTCGGACGGATACATCAGGAAAGGCTAGAGGTGAAATAGTACCTGTGGTCAGTGTCAGTTCGGTTTTGTATTCCCCATTTTTGGGGTCACGAAATACTTTTAACTGCGGAGTCTTCAGGTTGACAACCCAGTATTCAACAATACCAGCCTCAGCGTAGATATCTTTTTTCTCACCTAAATCTTTGCTCAGTGTAGCTTTGGAGAATTCAATAACCCAGAAAATATCTTCTGGGTAAGGATGGTGTTCTAAGTAGACCTCACCTAAAGGTTTGACAATTGCAACATCGGGAGCAGGTTCGGAATTGTTGGGTAAGGTAATGGGTTTAGCATCGCGGATTTTTACCCGTTTACCGAGCAGTGTGCGAAGATAATCAGCTGATTCTGTATTGTAGTAAGCGTGAGGTTCTCTTTCTGGGGGCATAACAATGAGATCGCCGCGCAATAGTTCAATGGGCTGATCGTCAAAGATGCCTGCTTCTATTGCTCGGTGATAACGTTTAATTGTCCATTTATAGGTAGTTACGGTCATAACCCTTATTTAGCCTTTTTTCTACCAATTAGACATTCTTGTTTAGTTTGATTTTAGAGTGAGGCACTGGCTACCTCATCAGACATTGTTGCTTATTACTTTATTAGGACTTACGCAAACAATAACCGAAACCCTTATTTTCAGGTAGGGGCAATACCCTGCGGGTACTCCGTTGGAGAACTCGTAGAGTAGGCGCTTCTCTACGTTTGCGCAGCGTGTCGCAGACAGACGCTCCGCGTAGCTTGCTTCGACCTAGGAGTATGCGTCTACATGAATTGACTTAAAATAACTGAATAGGCTTTTTTTGCAGCTTGGAACTAATCGAGTTTACTCGATCAACCACAGAAATCATGTATTTATAATCTGGAACTTGCCCATTGGTTACATACCCCACTTCTTGAGCTAAACCAGAAGGCGAATCACTCATGACTTTGCGGATAGACTCTTGACGGTTACGTTCTACATTCGGCCCAATCAAGACTACACCTAATGGTACATAGTGAGGGTCTTTAAATAGTATGCGGAATTCGGTTGGGCTAAACTGTGAACCGTGGAGACTCAATTCAGCCTCCGATACAGCACAGGCGATCGCTTTTCCTTGAGCCACCAATTCCAACGCGGCTTTCGGTGTAGGTGCAAACAGTATGTCAGCCAGTGTTATACCATAAAGATTGTAAAGAGGAAAATAATATCCTGTTGCTGAACCTAACTGTCCTAAAGCCACTGTTTGACCTTGTAGCTGTTTCAATTCGGTTATGGGACTGTCTTTACGAACAACGAAGATTGAACGTAAATTACTAATACCTATTAAAGGAAACAGAGGAACATATTGGTAGCGGGCGATCGCGATCGCAGCTATTCCCGGTGGAGCAAATACCAATGACCAAGCACGAGCCTCAAGGCGCTCAACTGCTCTATTTTCATTAAAAGCAGGTTCTAGCTGAATATAGGCATTTGTCTTTTCACCCAAGTAACTATTAAATTTAGCATATTGGTTAATTATCTGTTCGCCTCCACCATAGTTGATCACACCAACAGTTAACGCACCCTCAAACTTCCGTGTTGATTGGCAACTAGCAAATGTAAAACCTAGCAAATGAAATAGAAATAAACGACGGGGAAATCGCAAAAACATTACTATTTATGGTTAAGAAAATAACTTGGCTTTCAGGACTAATTTAGATAAGCTTGAATGCTGCTTAAATGAGTTATATTACAGCAAAAAATTAATATTTATTTAAATATTGTTGATATGTTTTCTAACAGGTATAAATAATAAATATTAGACAAACTTAGATACCACCTTCCTTGGTTAGGTTATGTTAAACAAGATTACGTTAAAAAACTTAAAAATAGGTGCTAAATTTAACTTACTTTTAATATTAATTTTCATAGTCAGTATTTTAGGAAGTGGCGTTGCCTTATCCAGTATACTTCAGGGGAGAGCGCAAAATGAAGTAACTTCTCAAGCGCAGATTCTCATCCAAATGGTAAACGCAGTTAGAGATTATACACAAACTCGGATAGATCCCCTATTAGCACCTAGAGTAGAAACTAACCCAACATTCATACCTGAAATAGTACCAACTTTTTCCTCTAAAGAGGTTTTTGAAAATTTTCGTAAAAAGCCTGAATATAAAAACTTTTTTCATAAAGACGCAACACTTAATCCAACTAATTTAGTGGATAAAGCTGATAATTTTGAAACTCAACTTGTAGAGCGTTTTCGCAACGAATCCGAGACTCTAGAAATTACTGGCTTTCGGAACTTATCAGAAGGCGAAGTATTTTACATCGCGCAACCACTAAAGATTACACAGGCAAAATGTCTGCGATGTCATTCTACACCAGATCAGGCTCCTAAAAGTCAATTGGCAACTTATGGCTCAGAAAATGGTTTTGGCTGGCAACTCAATCAGATTGTTTCTGCCCAAATCATCTCTGTTCCTTCTGAAGATATTTTTGCCAGTGCCAAACGGGCTTGGACATTGATAATGGGACTTTTAATTACTATATTTGCGATCGTAGTTATCTTAATTAACTTCTTAATCAAAAAATATGTGATTCAGCGCATCAGAAGAATAGAGAAAATAGCCCAAAAAGTTAGTATTGGTGATATGAGCACTGATTTTGAAGAAAGTTCTAATGATGAAATTGGTGGATTAGCAGATGCATTTAATCGGATGAAAGCTAGCTTAAAAATAGCTATGGATATGCTGAATAACCAGAGCTAAACAATTCGTAATTCGTAATCCATAATTTTTGGAGAGGGAAACACAGTCAATATTTAAAAAATTCAAGAGAGTAGGCGCTGCTCAAATTGCAAAGCTTTTTGAGGTTCGGGAATCTGTGATGCTAAAATTTTCACAAGTTCTGCACGAGAAATTTGCCCAGAAGACTTAACAGCTTTTTGGACTAGAAACTTAGCTATTGGACCAATTAAATCAGCTAACTCCCGCTCGCACTGATGCACAAAGCTGTCGCTGATTACTTGAAGTTCTTGGCTTGGTAAATTATTTGTTTTAATTTCAGACTTAAGAGTA
The DNA here is from genome assembly GCF_041747015.1 of Nostoc sp. GTDB lineage: Bacteria > Cyanobacteriota > Cyanobacteriia > Cyanobacteriales > Nostocaceae > Nostoc. Next base: position 38,755 of record NZ_JBGTFY010000244.1, on the reverse strand, counting down.
ACTTCCTGTAATAAAGTAGGTTTCTCTAGTAGGAATGTTGTTTTTTTCTTAAAATCAATTTGTTGATTTCCTCGAAGGTGAAGAGCCAATTGACTAATTAATTCTTCGCAGTTGGTCGCTGATGCAGTAACTTGTCGTAGTAATCTTGAGGCAACGATACCGACAAATTCCGAGAGAATCTTTTCCAAGCGGTTGTAATTTTCTTGAGACAGGATGGAAGCAGGCGGATACCCAATTGAGTTTTCTTGAGAGAGTGAAGCTTGAAGCGGTTGTGTAGAAGATGGTGGTTGAAATGATGGCACTTCTACTCTAGTATTGAAATGCCCAAGCATCCGTAGAATTTCAGCCGTAGACTGATAGCGCTGTTTAAAGTGGTGTAACACCATCTTAGATAACATAGATGCTAACTCAGAACTGACGTTAGCTTGATGTTGCCAATAAATTTCTCCTGTATCTGAATCTTCTTCAAAATTTAGAGGATGCAACCCTGTCAGCGATTGGATACCAATAATGCCCAAGGAATAAATATCGCTGTTGGGGCGGGGCTTACCTTGCCCCTGTTCTGTAGACATATATCCTGGGGTACCAATGATAATAGTAGCCCCTGTGTGTCCTGCAACTGTAAGCAATTGAGTTTGGACTTGTTTAACTGCGCCAAAGTCAATCAGCACTAACTTACCGTCTTGTTGCCGCCTGATTATATTGTCCGGCTTGATATCTCGATGGATAACGTTGTGGCTGTGAATAAATTGCAGAATACCCAACACCTGTTGGAGCAGTTGAATTACTTTGTCTTCCGTCCAAGGTTGATTAGGGAACAGTTCTGCTTTTAGAGTATGTCCTTCAATGAATTCTTGCACCAAGAAAAACTCTTGATTATCTTCAAAATAAGCTAAAAGTCGAGGAATTTGGTCATGGTTGCCCAGCTGTTCTAATGTTTCTGCTTCACTGGTAAATAGCCGTCTAGCAGTTTCAAGAAATTCGGGGCTACGAGTGACAGGCTTAAGGTGTTTGACAACGCACTTGGGGAAACCTGGCCGATGGGTATCTTGGGCTATGTAGGTTTGACCGAATCCACCTTCACCTAAGACCTGGAGGACTTGGTAACGTCCGTCTAATAAATGTCCTAACATTGTCTCACAAGCCTTAAGTCCTCAAATTCATCTTGGCACAACTACTAGCTTTGGCAAGGTTTTTTGAGGATTGTACTACAAGTTCATGACTCCCTAAACGTCAGATCGGCTTGCAGCCATATTATTCTCAGAAATCGGCAGTGCTGCAACTTTTGAAGTACTTGCTGGTTGAGAGACTATGGTAACTTCTCCTTGTGCAGTTTTATTTACAAAGTAGGTGATTCCCCTAAACTTCAATTTATAGGCTACTGGTGCTAGAAGAACTTCCGCCGATTTGAAATTAGGATCAACACGATAGGTAACGCCACGGTACATTAGATTATAAGCTGACCCAAGTTGAGGAGTTGGCTGAAATGGCTGTTCTGTTTTTTTGCTGCCAACTTTGCTTGGGTGGTATTCGTAGCTCAGACCACGATAGTAAAGTTTCATAACTCTCGCCTCCTGAATAACTTTTGTTCAACAATGCCGATGAGTTATCAGAGGTTAATTGGAGAGTTATGCAAGAGCCAATGTAAACTTACACTTTTTAAGGAACTGCTCAAAGGATTAGGCGTCTAAAGTCAAGAGTCATAGGGCATTTATTCCCTCTTGCTCCTCTGCTCCCGTATGCTTACCCTTTTCATTCCGGGGTTACGTGGTTAACAATAGGTTGAATGTTTTTGAAATAATTCAATTTTATGGTTAGAACTGCAAATGAATATGCCGTATACCTCCTACTGGAAAGCGGCCACCGGGAAGAAATACGTTTTCCAACTATTCAAGAGTTTCAGAAGTGGTATAGCGGCGAACTTGTGCCAAAAGCTGCTTCTAATGATTTTATTAGCGTGCCGATCAAAAATATTCAGGGTGAGTATATGGTAGTACGCCCTTCTCGGATCATCGCAATCCGGGTAGAACCTATTTTTAGTTCCAGTGTTGAAAGATTCAGCTAAATGATGAGAAAAACCCTTGCTTTGCTTTCCTTGAGTTTGGGAATTGCCCTTGTAAACCCTCTCTGGGCGGCTATTGCTCAGGTTCCTAACTTACTGCCCTTACCAGTACCCACAACTCCTGATCTCCCACCCCTGCCAATACCAATAACTCCTGAGGCAACGCTGCCGCTAAAATCAATCGCCATAGGAACCGATTGTATCCGGCAGACTTGTTTGGGTTGGGATGACCAAATTTGGGGTCAAAGAGGTAAAACAGGCGATCGCAACGCACTGTTGGCTTCCATTGATAACAGTCTGCTTTACCTAAGAAAGAGTCAGGCGATCGCAGCATATCAAAATTATCCCGTCAGAGAAATCACCCTTGAGCGCGTCTGGAGGAGTTTGCTGCGTTTCCGCCAACTGGTTGTCAGTTCTAAGTCAGCAGCGCAACTACAAGCCGCTGTCCACCGTGAGTTTGTCTTCTACCAATCCGTGGGCAACGATGGCAAGGGTACTGTTAAATTCACTGCTTACTACGAACCTGTTTACACTGCTAGCCGTGTCAGGACTTCAGTATATAAGTATCCCCTTTATCGGCTACCACCTGATTTCACTCAATGGACTAAACCCCACCCAAAACGAATTGATTTGGAAGGGAAGGATGGTTTACAAGGGAATAAGAGCCAGTTGCGCGGTTTAGAACTGCTTTGGTTCCGCGATCGCCTAGACGCATACATGGTACATATTCAAGGTTCTGCCCAAATTAAATTAACTAATGGCCGAACAACGTCAGTTGGCTATGCAGGTGGAACTGATTACCCTTGGACTAGTATCGGCAAAGAACTAGCGAAAGATGGCAAACTGCCACTGGCAGGATTGACAATGCCACGTCTGATTAGTTATTTCCGAGGAAAGCCGCAGGAGTTGAGCAATTATCTGCCACGCTGGGAACGATTTGTTTTCTTCCAGGAAACAAGCGGTAGACCAGCTACAGGTAGTATTCATGTGCCAGTAACAGCAGAGCGTTCCATTGCTACAGATAAGTCTCTCATGCCACCGGGAGCGCTAGCGCTGATTTACAACTCATTTCCCTATCCTGCGCCTGGTGGCAAACTAGAGAGGCGTACTGTCAGCCGCTTTGTGCTTGACCAAGATACAGGAAGCGCCATTAAAGGGCCAGGACGGGTGGATTATTTTATCGGGTCTGGTAAACTAGCAGGCGATCGCGCTGGCATCACAGGCGGCAATGGTTCACTATATTATTTGCTGCTCAAAGAATAGGTATTGAGCATGGGGCATGGGGCATGGGGCATGGGGCATTAGTTATTCCCTTCTCCCCTGCTGCTCCCTTTCTCCCCTGCTCCCCACTCCCACCTAGTACGGCGGATAAGCAAAATCATCTTCATCAGCGTAAACATAAGAGTTGGAAACTCCTGCCGTTGCCAATTTAGGCGTTTCAGCTTTTACAGGTTCCTTGCCAAAATCTTTGTATTCTTCAAAAGTCTTACAAATCATTGCAGACTCAAGAGAATCCGAAGCAATTAGGTATTCTGTTAAAGTCCCTACCGTCGGATGTTTGTAGTCTACAGTTGAAGCTACCAGAACTGTATTTGGTTCAATACCTCTTTCTTCACACTCAATTATGGGGCAAAAAATCCCGTGAGCGTGGAATAAAGGGCCTTTTGGTGCTAAGGGCTGCTTGCGATAGACAGCATAAGCCTTTTCTAATTCAGCAACGAATCCACTAACTACTTTGCCTTGTTGATATTCGCAGTAGGTTTTGCTGAAACTTGCTCCAGCCGCACCATTAAGAGTTAGTTGTAGTGGTGATTCATGTAAAAACTTTTTATTCTCTCCCACTATAAAAATTAGATAGCGAGTAAAGGTTTTAAATTTAAGTTTGTCTGCTAAAAAAGCATCATAATTCTCTTTGAGCGTACCCAGTTTTAGACCACTTTCCCGATCTTTGACAGACAATGGCCCCCGACGTACCATAACCAAGCGTGGAGTTGTGGTAATAAAAACCGTTTCGACTTCAGAGCTAAATTCATGCTCTACCTGCTGCCAATTATCATCTGGCACAAAGCCGACAGCATTGGCATTATCCACTTTAATCGCTAAACCGTGGGATTGTATGCCATCTGTGCCATGCCGAGGATTGATCATCTGACACCAGGGGATGACTAGAGAAGGCGGTGCATTGAATTTCTCGTCTTCAAAGTCGAAATTAGCAGATGCTTTCATCGTTTTAGGCTATCAAAGTGTTTTATTTAACAAGTTTATCGGCAGAGCGCTGATCCTGGTGAGCCAGAAGCAGAGAGCTGGTACGAACGTTACCCGTCCCTTGCGCGTCGCCCTCAAAAAAAGGACAAACGTACCGTCAAGCTGGCGTAGTAGTTTTTCCAGGGTAAAGCAGAATCAATCTATGTTGCAATCCCTGTTTCGTTTTGTAACAACAGATTCTCACCAAAACAGTGCTGGGTACTCAGTATTGTTTTGGTGAACTCAAAGCAGCGAGAGTTTTTAAATCAGGCACTTCTAAGTCAGGTTGACTTAATGCTGAATCCTGTGGCAATAACTGCTTTTTGGTCTGCTCGACGGTTTACCCAGACTGTTGATAGTCCTAGAGATTTGGCTGTAACGATGTCGTGATATACACTAGCAGCAACGTGTAATATCTGCTCTAACGGCAAGTCGATTCTCTCTATAGCCAGTCTGAAGTTATTTAAGGAGGGTTTGTAGCTTTTTGCCTGTTCTGCTGTAATTATCTGGTCAAATTCCACCTTCAAGTGCTTTGCCGAGAAAGCAAAAAGATCATCATCGACATTTGAGATAATTACCAGCTTAAACTTTTGCTTAAGGATTTGAAGTGCCTCAACTGTATCGGGGAAAGGCAGCCAATGCTGAATCGAATCTGCAAGTGAATTTAATTCGTCAGCAGTTGGCTCAAAGCCAAATCGTTCACCAAATTTCTGGACTACTCTCCTCAAAACTTCTCGATATTTGAGATATTCTCCTTTCTCCAGTTCTGCTTCAAATTTAGCAAAAAGTTCTAGAATTTGCTCGTTATCCAAATTACTATTGTGTGCTAGCAGAAGCGGCTTGAGCGCCCCTAATATGCCGTTTTCCCAATCGATTAGGGTGCCGTAACAATCAAAAGTTAAAGCCTTGTAATTATTGAAGTCAATCACTTTTTTATACTCCAGAGCTTTACAGAGCAATATCTGTGAATTCATCGCTGCATTCGAGAGTAGTTTGGCAAGTTATTTCGCGCTCGGTCTGTGCGATCGCCTATTACATCCGTAACATATTTTGGTAGTATTAAATACTTTACTATCCCATCTGGTTAATTCTAGATATCCCAAATTTGCTGCTGCTCATGCCGATAAGTTTAATTATAAACCCACTTTACTCACCTCAATAACCCAGGCTACATCGGCAGAATCTTTATTTCTATACTTATGGTTAGCTCCACAATTGAGGCTGAATTGCAAGCAGTTTAGCATTAAAAATTCTCAAGAAATCCTTAACCTAAATTTGTACTTATATTAACTCAAGCTTTACTTAAGCTGTATGCCTTAGATAAGAAGATTGTGGAGTAACTGTGAAAAAGTACAGTACCCCTATCGATATTTAGATGTATTACTTCCATCAACCCAGGCTAGAAGTCAGATTGAAGGCTCTTACGAGTTGCTGTTTACTGCACTAAGGATCGGAGCTTAGACCCATGAGAGGCACGATGCTGGTTACATATTGGAAAATCAGGTGTCTACGCCGACAGCATGACAGTTGCATATTTTCTGTAGAGTTTTTTTAACTTACTTGAGGAGTAGAAATGCTTGAGGCGATCGCTGTTGCTTGGTTATTACTTTTTTTTGGCGATTTTCTATCTACATTCTTTTACCACGTACCCGAGCACGTTTTTGGTAGCCTTCATTTAAAAACACACCACTCCTGGAAGAAAGACTTCCGCCACTACGCTATTTTGACTTTCAATCCCCAGGTTATTTTAGATGGTATTTTGGGAGCTTTGCCTTATATACTCATCGCAGTAGTCCTGTGGTCTTTCTCTCCTATTGGCGTTGTCTCTGGATTACTATTTGGTCAGTTTCATGTATGGTGGCGACACATAAGTGTTCTGGGTTGGCAAACTCCAAGGCCTGCAAATATTTTATGCCAAATTCTATTTATTACTACTCCTGAAAGACACTGGTTACACCATCACAAAACTAATTTGGGTTTCGGTGATATTTTCACCTTCTTTGAACAACCTGCACAAATCTGGTTACGCTGGCTACGGCTGTTAAGACTTCGTTTTCGTTACTCTCGCATCTAAGTGAAGCTACCACTTGGGGACTTCCAAATAAAAAAATAAGTTTATTTGGCGAGAATTTCTGGTCGATAATTCTTTGCATTTTCATAGAGAATTGGTATTAAGTAAATAGTTTTTAAAAGTAGTAAAATCAACGGCGTTGATTTTACTACTTTATTTTATGTTTTACCAGAGAGAGAATTATTCCAATCTCAGAAATGCGGTACTCAAAATACTCAAAAAAGCTGATTCCCAATTTACGAGTAGTAGCAAGAATAGACATCAATTGACAATAGGTTTAAATCTATGCCTTTCTCTAATTATGAAAGCTTTATTTATAGTTTTTCTAGAAATAATCAAAAAGTAAGCGAGTTACACAAACGGAAGCACGCCTCTGGTACGGAATTTAAAAGTATTTGCTACCGCTCAACTTCGCTGTCCTGTTATATCGACTATGTTTTTGGGAAAACTAATCTTAATTAGTAAATTTATTATATTGCTAGATTTTTATGACAATTTGTTTCTTTTCTGGAGACGCTGGGCGTAGGTTAGTTACCCGAAGGGTTACGGATAGCGACGATAACGCAAGCTTTCAGATACTTGGCTTAGATGAGGTGTTTCATGTCCGCAGTTAGCCTCAGAAAGATTTTCAACAAAAAAGAGTTGCCCTCTCTCCTTCATAACTTAGTCTATCAGTTCAACATGGCGATTGATGTTGAACTGTTAGACGGCACGAAACTAATTAGCATTGGGGAGCAAACTGCAAAAAAACGATATCCAATCGAGGTGTCAGGAGAAATCATCGGTTGGGTTGTTGGGGGAGAACAGGTAACTCTACTTGCGACTTTGCTCTCATTTCTGGCAAAGCAGGAAGCTGAGAAGAAAGAACTGGCTATAGAATTGCTGGAGCGATACCAAGAAATTGATTTGTTTGAGGATATCTCGACTAAACTCACAACAAGTTTAGATACGCGACAGATTGCCCAACTTGTGCTTCAGGAATTGAGTCAATTAATTGAATCCTCTGCGGGGATGATTCTGCTCCTCGGTCCAGATGCAACTTCATTTGAAATCATTGCCGAATTTGGAGTGTTTTTTGACCACAGTCAGCCGGAACCAGGTAAGGGAATTATTGGCAATATTGTGGAATCCAACCGAGCAGAACTCGTCAATAATGTGCAAGCCGATCCTCGGTTAGAAGGGCAAGAAAACGTTAGCGCCATGATTTGTGTTCCGTTGCGAGCCAAAGAGCGGGTATTGGGAGCGATCGCTATTGGAACCCCCAAAACTGACTCATACAAGGCTGAACACCTGAAACTTGTGAGTATTTTTGCCTCTCAAACTGCGATCGCTATTGACAAAGCTGTGCTTTACGAACAAAGCACTCAAGCGGCCGTCCAGGCAAAAGCTCAGACACAGAAGCTTCAGCAAACTCTCCAAGAATTGCAATTAGCCCAAACTCAATTGATCCAAAGCGAAAAAATGTCCAGTCTAGGGCAACTCATTGCCGGAGTTGCCCACGAAATTAACAACCCGGTTAACTTTATTTGCGGCAATTTAAAATATGTTGCCGAATACGCTAATGACTTGTTGCACCTGGTGCAAGAGTATCAGAAATTCCTACCTATTGCTCCTTTAGAGTTGGAATCAGAGCTAGACAAAATCGATCTGGAATTTATCATGCAGGATCTTCCGAAACTGCTGAATTCGATGAAGGTGGGCACTGATCGCATTGTGGAAATTGTGCAATCTCTGAAAAATTTCTCCCGCCATGACGAAGCCGAAATGAAAGCCGTCAACATCCACGATGGCATCGACGGAACGCTGATGATTCTTCACCATCGCCTGAAAGCAGATGCTTGTCGTCCGGCAATTGAAATTATAAAAGACTATGGCAAATTTCCCCTAATTGAATGCTACCCCGGACAGTTGAATCAGGTATTTATGAACATCCTGGCAAATGCCATTGATGCTCTAGAGGAGGGAATGGGCAATGAAAAAATATCTCCTCCTACTGCCCAAATCACTATTCGTACTGAAATCCTCGACAACCATGTAGTGATTCACATTGTCGATAATGGTCCAGGGATGAAGGAGGATGTGATTCGACGCATTTACGATCCCTTCTTCACCACAAAAGAAATTGGCAAGGGAACCGGATTGGGTATGGCAATCAGTTACCAAATTATTGTGAACAGACACCGGGGATTTCTCAAGTGCCGTTCTGCGCCAGGTGAAGGGACAGAATTCTGGATTCAGATTCCCATGAATTGTGCAGTGGTGGACGCTGCTGAAGAAGAGAATAGCACCTCTGCCTCGCCAACTCCCGATGCCGATGCCGACGGCTTCATTCCATCAACAACTCCAATGCTCAAACCGACGGATTTGCTAATCCGCCATAATCAACTGATTCAGCGACTTTCAGAGCAGAGTCCAAACCTGGGAGCTGCATCACCAGAGCAAATTTACCAGATGTTTCAACGTAACCCAATTTCCTTAAAGCTTTACGCCACTTTATTGTCCTGGTTCAGTTGTCCTAACCATACCCACATCGACGACTAAGGAAACTTCAACTATGTCTAGCCAACTTGATGAATACAAAAAAATCTTAAAACATAGCGAAGAAAGGTATCGCTCCCTGGTGAGTGCTACTACACAAATTGTCTGGGTATGTACACCAGATGGAATTTGCTTTGAACTGGCAAGTTGGATAGCTTATACAGGTCAAAGTCTAGCTGAAGCAGAGAATGGCGGCTGGATTGATGCCGTTCATCCTGACGATCGCGCCTATACCGGAGAAGCATGGAGTGCTGCTGTGGAAAACCGGAGCATGTATCAAATTGAATACCGAATTTGTGGACAGGATGGCATCTACCGCCATTTTTCTGTGTGCGGTATCCCCGTCTTGGAAGCAGACGGTAGCATCCGCGAATGGATTGGTACCTGCACCAATATTGACGATCGCAAGCAGGCAGAAGCTGAAAATCAACGTTTATTGGATATGTTAAATCATTCCAGCGATGCGATCATCGTCCGCGACATGAGCGACAAAATCTCTCACTGGAATCAAGGTGCCGAAAGGCTCTACGGTTGGACGCGTGAGGAAGTGAAAGATCAATACATTCACGCATTTATCAAAAAAACCTTTCCAAAACCAAAAGAAGAAATTATCGCAGAGTTATTACAGCAAGGTAATTGGGAAGGAGAAGTGCAACACCTTACCCATTATGGCAAACTGATTACCGTCCAGAGCCGATGGACATTGCAACGGGACATCGACCATCAGCCCTGCGCGGTGCTAGAAATTAATACCGACATTACTGCCCGCAAACAAGCAGAAATCTCTCTGCGGCAACTTAATCAAGAACTGGAAGACAGAGTTATAGAGCGGACAGCTGCCCTGCAAAATACTCTAGCAGAAGCGCAGGGATTAAATGCCATTTTAGATAATTTAGCAGATGGCTTGTTAGTGGCAGACACCGCAGGACAAATTACCCACTTCAATCCTGCCTTTTTAGCTATGTATGAATTGACAGCTACCGCCCTCAACAGTCACTACCAAGAACTGCCGATATCTGGTTTAGCAGACCTGGTTGCACGAACTCAGTCCCATCCCAAAGAGGTATTTTCTGCTGAAGTTGTACTGACAAAGGAACGCATTGGTCAGGCAGTGGCGACCGCCATTTTCAAAAAGACGGCAGATCGGGAACCACCTACCTGCTTCGGTTTGGCGCTGCTGATTCGGGATGTGACAGCAGAAAAGGAAATCGACCAAATGAAGACCGACTTCATCTCCACAGTTTCCCATGAACTGCGAACACCACTAACTTCTGTTCTCGGTTTTGCATCGATCATTAAAGAAAAACTGGAAACCGATGTCTTCCCAATGATTTCTACCGAAGACCGCAAGCTTCAGAAAACCATCAAGCGGGTGGGTGACAATCTCAATATTATTGTGTCGGAAGCAGAACGGCTGACATCTTTGATTAATGATGTTTTAGATATCGCCAAGATGGAAGCAGGTAAAGTGGAATGGCAGATGCAGCCCATTGATCCCAGCGAATTACTCGATTTGGCAACCAATTCCACCGCCGGGTTGTTTAAAACCAATAGTTTGCAGTTGGTGTGCGAGATTGAACCTGGACTGCCTCAGATATTAGGCGATCGCAATCGTCTGCTGCAAGTTTTAATCAATCTGATTTCCAATGCCGTTAAATTCACTGAATCCGGTTCTGTGATCTGTCGCGTTAAACAAGAGAACGAAGGTGTTTGCATCAGCGTCATCGACACAGGCGTTGGGATTACACCTGAAGATCAGCCAAAAGTGTTTGAGAAATTCCGCCAAGTTGGCGACACCCTCACCGACAAACCCAAAGGCACAGGGCTAGGACTGCCCATTTGTAAACAAATCGTCGATCATCACGCTGGTAAAATCTGGGTTGAGAGTGAACCAGGGAATGGCAGCATATTCTCCTTCATTATTCCCACCTACGTCAGCGATCAAAAAAGTACTGCTAATCTGAATCTGGATACCCTAGTCAAACAACTCAAAGAACACGTCATCACCACAAACCCTGTGGTCAACCAAAGCCGTAAAACCATCTTGGTTGTAGATGATGACGCTAACATTCGGGAACTGCTCCGTCAACAACTGGAAAACGAAGGCTACAAAGTTCGGGAAGCAAAGGACGGCGTGGATGCAATTCATCAAATCAAAACAGCCCGTCCCGATCTGATTCTCTTGGATGTAATGATGCCTCAAATCAACGGCTTTGATGTGGCAGCCGTTCTCAAAAATGATCCCCAGACCGCAGATATTCCGATCATCATTCTGTCAATTATTGAAAATAAAGAACGGGGCTACCATATTGGCATTGATCGCTATCTCACCAAGCCCATTGACACAGAGAAACTCCTCAACGAAATTGGCTCACTGCTTTACCAAGGCACTTCTAGTAAAAAGGTATTGGTTGTAGATAAAAATGCCTCAGCCTTAAAAACCTTATCGGATGTGCTGCAAACTCAGGGATACAGCGTGATTGAAGCCTCCAATCCGCAAGAATGCATTAATAAAGCCCGATCAGCCAAACCTGACATGATCATCATTGATTCCATCTTCTCTCAAGAAGCCGATTTGGTGAAAACCCTACGGTTTGAGAAGGAGTTGGAAAATGTATTTTTTATTATGCTATCTGAACAGTAATTCCTATGACCCTTAACAATCCAAAATGACGCTCTCTACGTACTCCTGGCGGAGGACAAGCTACGCGCATCGTGTCGTTCGCAGTAGCGTTGCGTAGCAAAGACAGACGCTAAAAGCGTAGCTTGCTTCTCTGTAAGATTACGCGGACTCGCTCTAAGCGAAGCCTCTCGAAGAGAAGGCTTTACGCTGCGCTAACAAAATTCAAAAATAACAATTCGCCATTTTTGTAAACAAACTTAATTTAAGAGTTACCAAGAAGAATGCTAAAAAACTCTGAATTCTTGAAAATCGCTGACCAAGGAATCCTCAAGCAATTCCTGATCACTTTCTTACCACTGTCCGTCCTGGTTGGGGGCGTGCTGATGATCATTCACCAGGCAGAGAGTAAAGCTGAACGGGGCGCAATTTCCATCAACGAAACCCGTAACGTTGATATGCAAACCAAAATAGCTGCTAGAGACTTTAATTTAATTAAGTCAGACTTGATGTTTTTGACTACCCAAAACGAGCTACAGTTCATGCTCAACCGACCTGTGGATGCAACTAAAACACTGGAGTTGAAGCAGGCGATCGCTAAAGAGTATTTTTCCATGTCTGAGCAAAAGCAACTTTATGACCAGATTCGCTTTCTGGACACAACTGGCAAAGAAATTGTCAGAGTCAACTTGAATCAAGGTCAGCCCAGTATTGTCCCTGACGAAAAACTGCAAGTCCAAGCAAAGCGTTACTGGTTTAAGGACACCTTACCCCTGAAATCAGGCGAGGTCTTTGTTTCGCCCCTGGATCTAAATATTGAGCGGGGCAAGATTGAACAACCGCTCAAACCAATGATCCGTTTTGGCACTCCTGTATTTGATTCTCAGGGGCAAAAACACGGCATCGTTGTGCTGAACTATCTAGGTGAGAAATTTATCCAGAATCTGAAAAAAGAAAACTCGACAACTTTAGGCGAAATGCTGCTACTCAATGCTGATGGTTACTGGCTTAAAGGACTAAAGCCAGAGAATGAGTGGGGCTTTATGTACGAAGACCGTAAAGACCAGACCTTTGCAAAAGCCTTTCCTAATGTCTGGCAGCAAATAGGCACAACAGAGTCGGGACAGTTTCAAACGGCTGATGGGTTATTCACCTTCAAAACCCTATATCCGCTACTGGAAGTTCAAAAAGCTCAATCCAGCATGGGGGCGACCCGTGCCTTCGATTCCAGTCAAGGGAAGGTGGATGCCAAATCTTACCATTGGAAAATTGTGACTCTTGTTCCCTCTGTGATCTTAAATGCGCGATCGCAAAGTTCTTTTAATCGACTCCTGTTTTTCGACATTATTTTGACTGGGTTGATTGGGGTGGGTTCCTGGCTGTTGGCCTTATCCCACTTACGACGGCAACAGGCAGACACAGAACTGCAAGCAACATTTGCTGACTTAACTGCGATTATTGACAATCTAGCAGATGGGTTATTGGTAACTAACACCATCGGCCAAATTACCCGCTTTAACCCGGCGCTGCTAAAAATGTTCCAGCTTGGCGACATTGACATCAAAGGAAAAGACTGCGGAGAAATTTCTCAAGCTGAAATCGCCGATTTGGTAAAGCAGACGCACAAGCAGTCACGAGAGATATTCACCGCTGAAATTGATTTAGCAGCAGGCCGGGTCGGTCAAGCTCTAGCAACCACCATATTCAAAGAAGCCTCTAAAGATGAGGCGGCGAGGTGGCTAGGCTCGGTAATTCTGATCCGCGATATTACGGCTGAAAAGGAAATCGACCAGATGAAAACTGATTTCATCTCCACGGTTTCTCACGAGTTGCGGACGCCACTAACTTCTGTCCTCGGTTTTGCATCGATCATTAAAGAAAAGCTGGAAACCGATGTCTTCCCAATGCTTTCTACCGAAGATCGTAAGCTTCAGAAAACGATTAAGCGGGTGGGTGACAATCTCAACATTATTGTGTCGGAAGCAGAACGGCTGACATCTTTGATTAATGATGTCCTGGATATCGCCAAGATGGAAGCAGGTAAAGTGGAATGGCAGATGCAGCCTCTCGATCCCAGCGAATTACTCGATTTGGCAACCAATTCCACCGCCGGGTTATTTGAAACCAATGGCTTGCAGTTGGTGTGCGAGATTGAACCTGGACTGCCTCAGATCGTAGGCGATCGCAATCGTCTGTTGCAAGTTTTAATCAATCTGATTTCCAATGCCGTTAAGTTTACCGAATCCGGTTCTGTGATCTGCCGCGTCAAACGAGAAAACAACGGTGTTTGTATCAGCGTCATCGACACAGGCGTTGGCATTGCACCTGAAGACCAGCCGAAAGTGTTTGAGAAATTCCGCCAAGTTGGCGACACTCTCACCGACAAACCCAAAGGCACAGGGCTAGGACTGCCCATCTGTAAACAAATCGTCGAGCATCACGGTGGTAGAATCTGGGTTGAGAGTGAACCAGGTAAGGGCAGCACATTCTCATTCATCATTCCTACTGCTCCCAGCGATCGCAAAACCAGTAGCAGTCTGAATTTGGATGCGCTAGTCAAACAACTCAAAGAACACGTCATCACCACAAACCCTGTGCTGAACCAAAACAGCAAAACCATTCTGGTAGTGGATGATGACGCTAATATTCGGGAATTGCTTCGTCAACAACTGGAAACCGAAGGCTACAAAGTTCGGGAAGCGAAAGACGGCGTGGATGCAATTCATCAAATCAAAATAGCTCGTCCCGATCTGATTCTCTTGGACGTGATGATGCCCCAAATCAACGGCTTCGACGTGGCAGCCGTCCTCAAAAATGATCCCCACACCGCAGACATTCCGATCATTATTCTGTCAATTATTGAAAACAAGAAACGGGGCTACCACATTGGCATTGATCGCTATCTTACCAAGCCCATTGACCCAGAAAAACTCCTCAACGAAATTGGCTCATTGCTTTCCCAAGGTACTTCCAGTAAAAAGGTATTGGTTGTGGATAAAAATGCCTCAACCTTAAAAACCTTATCGGATGTACTACAAACTCAGGGATACAGCGTGATTGAAGCCTCCGATCCGCAAGAAGGTATCAATAAAGCTCGATCAGCCAAACCTGACATGATCATCATCGATTCTATTTTCTCTCAAGAAGCCGACATGGTGAAAGCCCTACGCTTTGAGAAAGACTTGGAGAATGTATTCTTCATCATCCTGTGCGATCGCTAATCGAATTTACGATGTTTAAATTTTGGATAATTGTATGACCCAGAAAATTCTGATTGTTGACGATGAACCCAATATCTTGATTTTGATGGAACAAGCCCTAGAAGCATTAGAAGATCAGGGCGTTGAACTCCTAACTGCTAGAAATGGAGAAGAAGCTCTCGAAACGATTAAAACTGAAAAACCAAATCTAGTTTTTCTCGATGTGATGATGCCTAAAATGAATGGTCTGCAAGTCTGTCACATTGTTAAACACGACCTGCAAATGACTGATATCTACATTGTGATCTTGACAGCTAAGGGGCAGGAATTTGATAAACAAAAAGGAATTGAGGTTGGTGCAGACTTATATCTAACGAAACCATTTCGCCCCAAAGAAGTACTTGAAAAATCAATGCAGGTGTTGGGTTTTTCAGGAAAGTCCTGAATGGGTTTTACCTGCTTTCGCTTCTAGTCTGCCGTGAGCAACGATAATCATTGAGATTTTCCTGACTAAACAATGCGATCGCTTATTTTAGAAATACAGCATTTGAGGCTTGAAGAGTAGGCGTACAGGTTCACAGAGCCGACAGAAGGAAAAAACCTCTGCCTCGCCCCTGCTTGTTTACTCAGAAGGTAATTCTGGGAAACCTTAAGTGTGAGAGCGAGAGGCTTTTGCCAGAAGGAACTAGAATTAGGAAACGCCTAGCTGGGTTCTTCTGACTTTTGAAATTAGGAGTGCATGTGTGCCAAAATCCCCTAAATATTTGCTGATTGGATCAACCGAGACTTACAGCGGTAAATCTGCAACTGTTCTGGGTTTATCTCAGCAGCTACAGCAAAAAGGACTGGATATTGCCTACGGTAAACCGCTCGGTACGTGTTTAAATTCGTCTAGTGGAACCGCCATTGAGGAAGATGTCCAGTTTATAGCTCTTAGCCTCAATTTGCCGGAAAACCGCGTTGCACCGACAATGCTGGCTTTAGATGAACTAAATGTGCAAAAACGCTTGCGTGGGGAAGACAAAACCGATTATCAGCAGTCCCTAATACAGCAATATTTGCATAAGTCTCAAGGAGATTTAGTGTTGCTGGAAGGCCCTGGTGATTTGTCTGAAGGCAATTTGTTTGACTTGTCTTTGCTGCAAATAGCTGAAGTATTGGATGCTAGTGTGCTGTTAGTAGCTCGCTACAAATCGTTGCTTTCGGTTGAGGGACTATTGGCTGCTAAAGGGCGTGTGGGCGATCGCTTGATTGGAATTGTGATCAATGATATTCCTGTCACCCAACTAGAATCGGTTGACACTATCTTGCGCCCTTTTCTGGAACAGCAGGGGATTCCGGTGCTAGCAATGCTGCCGAATAACGCTTTGCTCCGCAGTGTCAGTGTTGGCGAACTAGTCAAGCAGTTAAAGGCTGATGTTCTCTGTCGCAACGATCGCTTAGATTTGTTGGTGGAAAGTCTGGCAATTGGAGCGATGAATGTCAACTCCGCTGTAAAATATTTTCGCAAACGCCGGAATATGGCAGTGGTGACAGGAGGCGATCGGGTGGAAATTCAGCAAGCTGCTTTGGAAACTTCTACCCAATGTCTAATTCTCACTGGGCAACTACCACCCCCGCCGTTTATTCTCAGTCGCGCTGAAGAACTAGAAATCCCGATTTTATCTGTTGACTTAGACACTCTTACCACTGTAGAAATTGTTGACCGCACTTTCGGGCAAGTCCGCCTCCACGAGCCGATTAAAGTTCAGTGCATTCGCCAGTTGATGTCTGACCATTTTGACATTGATCGTCTGTTATCTAAACTGGGTTTAACTCCGGCAGCGGCATTGCCTTAGATTCATCAGTGTGACAACTCCTCTAATCAAGCAAGATACATCATCATGTAGTAAGTAATCGGACAGAATCAATGACATTGTGTAATTGATTCCGTCCGATTACTTATTCTGAGCAAGCCTTTTTTAAGGGGGTTGGGGGTATCGAGTCTTATCCGAACCGTATTGGAAGTTTAAGAGGATGTTTTAAGTTTTGAAATTAAATTATTGGACATAAACTTTAGTAATTGTTTAGAGATGCGATCGCTTGCGTCCAGCATTTTAGCGATCACGCACTCACGCTGCTTGAACAAAATCCAGCAGTGGTGAGAAAATCTTAGCTTTTTCGCAAGAAACCAATATAAGCACTAAACTAGAGCTCGATTCGCGTATTCTCTCTAAGTGGTCAGTGCGTAAGTCCTGAATTTATTTCTGAGCTGTACAACAGGGCAATAAAGGCTTGTTTACAACTTCTTTAATATCTACTGAATTCAACAAATCTTCCCAATATTTCTGAACTTCGGGGTCATTAGGACGCTGGCGGCGTAAATTAGCCAAAGTTCTCAGAGAGTCTTCCCAAAATCCAGCTGTTGCAAATAGAACCGCGCGATCTAAGTCTGTACTTGGTTGTTTTAGCTGAAGAGATAAATTTTCGTCTTGCGATCGCACAATTTTGCCTTCTACATATGAGTCTTTATCGCGGTTACGAGAATCACAAATCATTGAAAAAGTCCAAGTATACTCTTTACCGATTTGTAGAGCTTGTTGATTAGCAGGTAAACTTACACTAACAATCCCAGTTTGCCCAGCAGGTTTGAAAGTTTCTTTATACACTGGGTCGGTGCTGTTATCATCCTGCAAAACAAATTCCAGTGCTTGTACTGGTACAGAGGTTTGAGGAATGTAGAAAAAGAATGTGGGATGCTCTGCTGTGGTTCGTTGAGCTTCCTTATCTGTTGGTGTCAAGGGAATGAGGAATTGTCCAGTTTGAAAGCAATTTCCCCGTGTTCCTGCTGACCTGACTCTACCAGGTCTACCTGGGACGAAGGCAATACGATTTCTGCTACTGCCACGTTGAATATAACTTGTAACATTTCTAATTGCAGCAGCAGCATACCGATCACCAGGACGTACCCGCTCTGCTTGCTGAAAATATCCTAAAGCTTTTCGATAGTTTCTCCGTCTGGTTTCGTTATAGCCAAGTTGCATATATTGGGTGTAAGCAGGTTTGGCTTGTGCCACTTGGAAAACCGATGTTGCCAAAACTTGAGTAGTGATTATCGGCTCTAAGGGGAAAAATGCCAAAGCCGCAAGCAGATACCTTGCCAAAAATCTGTGTTTCATGATGTCCATACCACTTGTAGTACATTGCCTGAGTCTATATAGTACGATAGCCTAAGCTGGACAATGGCAAGACTTTCTGTGTGCTACTTTGTAGGAAGGTTGAATTAGCTTTGTGATTTTTATCTGATTTGTCGGGGGAGCGAATTCAGGAGTTAGAGCTTGTGCGATCGCCTAAAAGCATAGACAGTTCTGTAATTTTGGCTTTTAGTGCAGCAACTTCTGCCTCAGAGTAGCGAATAGGAATATGTTGCGGACAATTCCAGTTCCAGGCTTCAACTTGAAATAAAATAACTCGTTCAATTTCTGAGTGATCATTAGGCACTTTTAGTCGCTCAATCAGTTCGAGATCACCTTCTACATATCTTGCTCTTCCCCAAATTTTGAGCCTTTTGCGATGACGATAGTCCATCAAAAAGAGAAAGGCTTTGTCATTCTCTGAAAGATTCCCAAGGGTGACATACTGAAGGTTGCCTTTGAAGTCAGCAAAACCCAATGTTTTCTCATCTAGAGCTTTGAGAAAACCTGGATAGCCACCACGAAACTGAATATAAGGATAGCCATTGGAACTAACAGTTCCCAGATAAAATCCATCCATTTGAGCGATGAACGTTTCAATTTCAGGCGTAACCGAATCGTTAGAAGTCCCACTTTGTTCAAACCGAGCGTAAGTTTCTCTCGAACCACGTTGTGCTTGGGCAGCTTTGACAGCGGGAGTGAAGGCAATTTTTGTAAATTTGTAGGGCATAATATTTTCCTCCTGATTTTTTTGGGATGAATGGGAGAGTTAAAGAGAGGATTTACCCTCACCATCCATCGCTACACTATTGCGAGATCGCTTCAATTCCCTGGATTCCAATGAAGCCAGTTAGTTGCTTAAATTGGGGATACGGAATATTAACAAATTACTCTACTTAATAACGAATTAACATCGGGTCATAAATTTGACACTCCTCAACCCCGTAATTGCCCAGAATAGAGTTAGCGTGACCAAGCTCATTGTCTGTGCCACTAACGATCAGTAGGTAATTGCCTTGATCAATTTGCTCATTGTAAAAGCGTGCCCATTCATCTGCTATTCCTAGCCTCATAGCGTCAAAGCGCTCATTTAAATTAACGCCTGTTGACCCAATCAATTGAGAAAAGTCTTTGCAAATTAAGGAAATCTGATTGACTGGAAAACCTTCGACACACATATCGTTAATTGCCGCTTCAGCATTACTTATGTTATTAAAGTAACCAATAGCATACTTATTCAGAATCCCACTTTTATTTGGAATGGCAGTAGTAGGAGTCGTTGTGGTTAGATGATTTGTAGTTCCATACTCACTGCTGAGATGCTCATAAATGCCAAACTCTTCAATACCCCAACGCTGTAGAATTGCTTTTACTTTAGCAATTTCTAAAGATGTACAATCCACGATGATTAAATAGTGTCCATCCTCTATTCGCTCGTTATATGCTCTAGCTTGCTCCTCCGACATTCCCCAACCAACTAAGGCACCAGCAAAAGTCCCAGTCGCAGCACCAATACTTGCCCCAACAAGGGTTGTAACCAAAGCAGTTGCTGCTGCGCCAGCCAGCATTATTGGCCCAACTCCAGGGATTGCTAAAGTCCCAAGACCTACTAATAAACCAGTTAACCCACCAACAGCGCCCCCTGAAAGCCCTCCTACGGTCGCACCTTCGTCAGCTTTATCACCAGTGCGCTCTTTAATTTCATCATTGGCAATCTGATGATTGCGGTCTGTATTCTGTACAACTACAGATACTTTCTCCATCGCCAAGCCAGAATCTCTCAACTCATGTAGTGCCTGTTCTGCATCTCGATGATGAGTAAATACGCCTACAGCACGTTGGTATTGACTTAAAACCATTATTACTCCTTGGTAGCAGGGAAAAATTAATCACCTACAAATTTAGTATTTCACTACTTGTAATCTTAAATACGAATTTGTTTAACTTAAAATCAATTGATCCGCACGCAATTATAGATGTGCTAGAAGAGAGTTTAGCATCGGAGTTAGCAAATTTTCCGAATCCAAAAACACCAATTTAGGAGTAACAAAGCATACACGATAATCGGCATCGTGCTCCGCGATCGCTCCACCCATCCGACCTAAATCTTCTGGTTCAGTCACTAGACCAATTACTAACGGCAGAGTAATAGTTAAGTATAAATTAACTTAGAACTTACGCACTTTACAGAGATATATTACTGTTAAAAATGCGATCGCAAAGCCCACCGTAGGTATCGCAACTGCTGTATATGCAGCAGGAACCTTTGAGTAAGCTAATTAAGATTTACTTTATAAATTAACTCTCAGTAGTTTCATCATATCTTTATCTAATCTTTAATTTATCAATCAGTAATTCTAGCTAATATATATTGGGTAAGAAAGAAATTTTATTATAGATAGACAAAAGACCAAATAAAAACTCTCAATAACTATCCTGAAAATACACAAATTAGGTGAATATAACAAAATATATTGTAAACGTGAGATTAAAACCATTAATTTAACAGCGATATCTACGACGGTCACTGAGCTTCTTGTACTGAGCGCAGTCGAAGTATGCCGTTGGCGCAACCTCTGTCTGCGACACGCTACGCGAACGCAGAGAAGTGCGCGCTACGCCTACGCACTCATGCCAACACTGGTATTTTTAGTATTCTCCAATCAGGTAACAATTGCAGATCCAGGAGTATGTTTCATGATCACCTCCTCTGGCAAAACTGTTGGATTGGGAAGGCTTTGTGGTTATACAACCGCACCTTCAGATAACAGAGTTTTTCGGGTTCCGATCAAACGTCGCTTTGGTGGAACTCCTGTAATTGATGTTAGCTTCAACGACAAAAAAACCTTTGAAATGATTGTAGATACAGGTGCTAGTACTACTTTGATCACTCAAAATATGGCAAGTAGTTTGCAACTCAAAGCTACAGGTATAATACAAGCCCAAATTGCTGATGGTAGCCAAGTCCAATTCTCAACCAGTCAGGTAAAATCTCTGACAGTCGGTGGAGTTGTAGCGAATAATTTCCAGGTAGCGATCGCTCCCCAAGCTAACATAGGTTTACTGGGTCACGATTTCTTTGGCAACTATGATATCAAGATTCTAGAAAAAGAGGTGGAATTTTATTATCGTTAGATTGTAACCCCATCCACCAATACGTTTGCAGTTTTTTAAGACTTAAAAAATGTTGAAACCAATATCTTTTTTCAATATATTAATCTGAAGAGGTATTTGATTATTACTTAATATACTAATAGAAAAAGTAAAGTCAAGCAAGCGATCGCCCATATCATCCTAGAAGCAGTTACTAGAAAATAATTTTTAAAGCACATTTTAATTAATTTTTAACTTTAAAGCCAACAGGCACTTTTCGGTAGTGCCATCATCTGCTTGTAGAAGCCGGTTTTAAAGATATTGAAGTGAAGACTAAACAATAATGTGAAAAACTTTTCTGCCTATCTTGAGCGGCATCGCCAGAGGATTGTTAACTACGACTACTATCAGACTGAGCAACTTTGTTCCATAGGTTCAGGTGCTGTGGAGTCAGCTATCAAGCAGATTGGCAAGAGAATCAAAATCTCTGGGGCGCAATGGAAAGCTGAAAATGTTAATCAGATATTGTCTGTCCGTTGTGCTTACCTCAACGGTTTACTTGCTATCTTAATATTTCTGCCAAAGTGGGATGCCCCCATTTTCCATCCTGCTGCATGACAAGTTTGCAACCAAATCAAATGGCGAATAAAGCATAACTTCATTCGCCAAAAACTTGATGTCGGGCAACTAATGTTTTAGCTAAATGTTTGCTTGCTGCCGTTGATATAGCGAATAGTACAAACCTTTTTGTTGCAATAACTCTGAGTGAGTACCACGTTCAGCAATGATACCTTGCTCCAACACCAAAATCAAATCAGCACGCTTGAGCGGAGCAAAGCGGTGAGCAATCAGAAAGACGGTACGATTAGCAGAAATTTTTTGCAGGTTTTGCAATACCTGCTGTTCAGTTTCACTATCCAAAGCGCTGGTAGCTTCATCCAAAACTAGAATCGGCGCTTGGGAAAGAAATAATCTTGCTAGGGCAATACGTTGTCTCTGTCCACCAGATAAAGCAGTACCGCGTTCACCAACATTGGTTTCGTAACCGTAGGGTAATTGACTAATGAAGTCGTGGGCTACTGCTAGTCTTGCCGCTTCTACTACTTGCTCTGCGGTAATGTCAGGATTACCAAGAGTGATATTTTCTAAAATGGAACCGTTAAATAAAAAGTCTTCTTGAAGAACTACACTAACTTGTTGCCGCAGTGAAGCTAAATCGGCACTTTTAATATCAAAACCATCAATGAGGATGCGTCCTGATTCAATTTGATAGAGGCGTTGCAATAGCTTAGACAGGGTACTTTTACCAGAACCGCTGCGGCCGACAATGCCAACAAATTGCCCTGGTTCGGCATTGAAAGATATTCCGCGCAGAATTGCCTCAAAGTTTGGCCGGTAGCGGAAAAATACTTGCTCGAAGGTGACTTGTCCTTTTAGGGGTGGTAAAACTAGACCAGTTCCCAGTTCTGCTTCTGGAGAGACATTAAGAATATCACCAATGCGATCTACAGAAAGTAGCACTTGTTGGAGATTTTGCCACAACTGTACTAGGCGCAAAAGTGGGCCTGTGACTCTGCCAGACAACATTTGAAATGCAACAAGCTGTCCGATTGTGAGCTTTTGTTCGATGACTAATTTAGCGCCAAACCAGAGAATAAGTATGGTAGACAAATTGGTGAGAAAGTCACCAAGATTGCTGCTGATATTAGATGTAGTAGATGCTTTAAAACCTGTGCGAATGAAGCGAGCAAATAAGCCTTCCCAGCGATCGCGTGCTACTGGTTCTGCTGCATGAGCTTTAACGGAGTGAATTCCTGTGATTGTCTCCACTAGAAACGATTGACTATCAGCACTCCGGTTAAAGGTTTCGTTGAGCCAGTTACGCAGAATTGGTGTTGAAACTATTGTCAAAGTGGCAAATAACGGCAGTACTGCTAAAGCGACAAACGTTAGTGGGACATTATAGTAAAACATCAATGCTAGGTACACCACAGCAAAGATGCTATCCAATATCACAGTTATTGCTGTACCTGTGAGAAACTGACGAATTTGTTCGAGTTCCTGGACTCGTGCTACTGTATCTCCGACGCGCCGCGACTCAAAATAAGCCAAAGGCAGACGCATCAGATGGCGAAATAGCTGTGCTGACAAACTTAAATCCAGACGGCGAGCTGTATGGGTAAAGATGAATAGGCGCAGGATACCAAGTATGGACTCAAATATGGCTACGAACAAAAGTGCGATCGCCATGACATCGAGAGTTGGCAAACTCTCCTGCACCATTACTTTATCAATGACAACTTGGGTAATTAACGGTGTTGTTAATCCCAAAAGCTGCAAGGTAAAAGATGCTAACAATACTTCTGTTAGTAATCCCTTATACTTCCAAACTGCTGGGGTAAACCAGCTAAGGTTAAATTTTTCTTGCTGGGATATGAGTTCTGCTTGCCACAATCGTCCATCCCAGGATGCCTCAACTACCGACTGCGGCAAGCTTTCGCAAATCTGATCGGGATTTAGAGGGTTAGCAATAATTAGGCGATCGCCCTTAACTCCATAGGCTACCACCCAAGAGGGACTTTGGGCTGAGTCAGAATTCCACTGCAATAAAGCTGGAAATGACATCTGTCGCAACTCAGCCCAACTCAGTTGTAACCGCCGCAACACTAACCCTAACTTTTCTGCTGCTTCCACAACCTGTTTTGGGCGTTGTCCTCTCAGTTGGCGTTGCACCCATTCCAGTTGCACAGAATTTTCTAACTGCTGTGCCACCATTGTTAGACAAGCCGCAGCAGTGTTCCAGTTAGCAACAAACGGATAATTTGAAACGATTAGATTAGCAGATGGGAGTCCTCTTTGGGGTTGGAGGCTGTGGGGGCTGGAAGTCCCCTCTGAGGCTGGTAGTAGTGCAGGAGTGGCAGAGAAGGAAAATGTCTCTTTCTCTCTCGCCATCTCCACTGGTAAGACTTGCCAGAATTCCTGAATTTGTGGGTTAGAAAATTCTGCCCACAGTTGTGTATCCCAACACACTACTATTACTTCTTTACTAGCAGCTACAGCTTTAAAATCCGCAGACAGCTTTTGTAAGTCGCCAAACCAATCACCCACATCTAGAGCTGACAAAGGTTTGCCAACCCCCTCTTGAGACAGCGCGTTGGGCGGCTTTGCCGACTTGTAGCGACTGTCTTCTCGCAAGCGGACTTTCCCTGCCACAATTAAGAATTGATAACCGCCAACATCGTTTGACCAGATTTTTTCTCCAAGACGATACTGACGAGTTTGGGACTCATTTTCTAATTGGGCTTGTTGTTCGGGAGTTAGCCAGCATAGCGGTGGTTGATTCCAAGGCAAAGAAGCTAGCACTTTTAATCGTAAAGATTCATTATCCAGAAATTTTAACTCACTTGTAATTTGACTGTCAGTTTTTGAATTTTCTCTGCTAGCCATTTCTCAAACAACTCATTTTGTAGTGCTTGCTTTAGTTGAGTATCTTCTAAAGACGCTGGCAGAAATTGTTCTACTCGAAACAAACCATAAGGTACTTCTCTTTGGGGAGAGTCTTTGCCAACGATTTCTAATGGTCCAATTAATTGTCCAGGACTCGCTACATCAATAGCTGCCCGTAATATATCCGGCATACTTCCGCGGCTGATTACTCCCATCATTCCGTTCATAATTCGGTCTTCTGCTAGTGAATAATCTTTAGCTAGTTGCTCAAAACTACCTCCTTCTTCAATTTGGGTTTGGAGTTCGTCTGCCAATTCTCGATTATCAACAACAATCCGGGAAAGTACTACTCGATCCAAGAAAATTTTTCGTTCAATAAAATATTCTTGGAGTTTTGCTTCCGTGACTACAGTTTTCAGCTTTTCTAACTTGTAACCAAAAGTAACTGATGTGTGAAAGGTAGCGTAATCTGTGTTGTTGGTCTTTAACCATTCTTGAAAACTTTGGGGGTCAGTCAGTTGATTATTCAGCCTAAAGTCGATAATTGCCTGTTCAGTTATTGCTGTACCAATCTGAACATCGTCTCGGGTTCGGATTTCTTCTTCAATTACATACTGGCGGAGAATATCCCCAATGAACTGTCCCAATTTTCCAGAGGCTTGCAGATACTTTACTGCTGACTCAATAGAAATTGTTTGGTCATTAATTGTTAAAAATGATAAAGATTCCATGAACTAATTATGTGAAAATGGCTAAACACTTATAGGACTTTTAAATTAAATCATATAGAAATCATCTGGTTGTTGATGGATGAATATGATAAAGATTCCATGAACTCATTATGTGAAAATGGTCAAAAAATTATATAAAGAAGAATTCAGAATTCAGAAGTAAAACAGGCTTTGAGACTTAGCTTGTGTACTTCATCAACTTGAAATCTGCTGGAACTAGGAAATAAAATAATTTGCCATGATCACTTTTACAGTCTAGCGGGGACAAAACAGGATATAAAATATCAGGGAATTCATTGACAAGCCCCTGACTTGATTGCTGGCGTCAATCTAAAATCCAAAATTGTGTGACCGATTTAGTTAATGATATTTACCCATGTCCAGACAAGTAGCACAGATGCGATCGCCCCGATTAATGTATTAAAAATATTTACGACTTCATTAGTCAGCCAAGTATACTTAGATTGCAGTGTCGCCCCAATTACACTTTCTAAGTTGGTGGCAATAAATGCTGCCAGCACACACCAAACTACTCCCAATAGATCAATTAAACCAACTCCCCAACCCACGAATGCGATCGCTACAGAAGCCACAATACCAGCTAAAGTTCCCTCTAAACTTACTGCTCCTTCTGTACCGCGAGGCACTGGTTGGAATGTGGTAATTAAAAAGGTGCTTTTACCATAAGCTTTACCGACTTCGCTAGCAGTGGTATCAGCCAGCTTAGTACTGAAACTCGCTACATAGCCTAACAATAATAAAGACTGGAGACTGGGAACTAGGGATTGAGAACTAGGTATTACAAGAAATCCTGAATTTATCAGCCCTACTCCCAAAGCACACAGCGCCCCAGTTAAAGCCGAACCCCAAACATTTTCTGGGCCTCTTGCCCCAGAACGCTTTTCGGCAATTCCTTCTGCCTCCTTCTGCGCCATACCGATGCGGGTAACGCCAGAACCAACCAGAAAATAGAACATTACTACTGCATATCCTTGCCAGCCGAGAGTTACCCAAATTAGGATAGCCAGTAACCAGGCGTGGAATAATCCAGCCGGGGTCAGCAGTTTTTTTGGAGCGATCGCAGCTAAACCCAATAAAATTGTGTTTAATCCTACTGCCACCAACCAGGGATTTACAGAATCAATTAAGGATGACATCAGTTAATCATGAGTAATTTTATCTGAACATCAACAGAATAACGAATTTACCACCCTTATTGCTTAATTTCTGATACCTCCCCCGATCAAGTAATATGTTTGTATTATTAACTAAATTGCGATCGCATAGCCCTGAAAGGTGAGTGTAAAACTAAAACAATGTCTTAAGATATACACTCTAGTACTGACTAAAAAACGTGGATTAAAATAATTCGTAATTAAGTTTTGTAACGAGGATTTAGACGCCCATCCCACAAGAAAAATATGAAGTAGTACTCAGTCCCCAATCTTAATCATCAGGATAAAGGATATAAGTTAATCTCAATTAAAACTGTGTTGAAGTTGACCACAATCAAGGCTTAACAGCATAAATTGTAGATAGTATCAATTCATTATCCACACAAATTATGAGCCAAACTTTATTCCATCTTGCTTTCCCTGTGACTGATATTGCCCAAACAAAAGCATATTATGTAGATGGTTTAGGCTGTATTCCTGGTCGTGAAAACCACCACGCCTTGATTCTCAATCTTTACGGTCATCAGCTAGTGGCTCACCTCACCAAAGAAGCTTTGACACCGCAAAACACTATTTATCCTAGACACTTTGGGCTAATTTTTACCCAAGAAAGTGACTGGCAAGACTTACTAGAAAGGGCACAACATCAGCAGCTACTTTTTCGTGAAGAAACCAAAAATCGCTTTGTTGGTTCTGCTCTTGAGCATCGCACTTTCTTTTTAGAAGATCCCTTTTATAACCTAATGGAATTCAAGTATTATCGTCACCCAGATGCGATTTTTGGAAGTTACGAACATACACAAATTGGAGATAGGACTTAATAAATTTAAAATTCAAAATAAAGAAATCAAGCGTGGTAAGTATCCTGGCACTGACTGGATGCTTTCTTAACGAAGGGCAGCTTAATAGGCTCTTCTAAAGCTGTTTTTACTACTGCTAAACTCCTGGGGTCTGTCAGCATCCAAGGATGTAAAGAAACTGGTACTATTACTTCGTTTCCTACAGACATTTGTGAACTATTCGCTGGGACAATCATCAAATCATAAGGTGTCCAGATAGATGTAAAATCTAGATGCCCCAATATTACAGCATCAGAATTTAAATCCTTGAGAAAAATGCTGTTGGGGCGCATTTGTACGCAACCAGGACGCCGGGAACCATAAGCAGCCACAGTTCCATTATGGGGCGAAGAGATAGTGATAAACCTCTGAACGCGGTTTATTCCTCCTAGTCGCTGAACATAGTAACGGCTGACAATTCCTCCCATGCTGAAGCCTACTAAATCTAGATGTTGTTCTGGGGCAAAGGTGGCTGTAACATAATCTGCTACTTGGTTTGCCAACTCACCAAGACCCACATCACCATTATTAGGTACGAGATTGAGGGAATATACAGACCAACCCTGTAGTCTTAACTGAGCCGCCATTTTATGGAAAACTGCCTCTGTGTCGTCAATCCCGTGTACCAATAACACGGGATTGCGCTTCGGATTTTTTAAAAGATGTTTTTGCAAAACTGAAATGCTTCCAAAGATAGGTTGTATAAAATATAACCAATTAATCTCGCCATCAGCTAATAAGCTATGACACTCCTTTCACTGGTTGAGAATAAACTCCTTGCTTCATTCAAATAAGTATTTACCAAGCAAAGAAATGTTAATTTTTGTAAAGCCTACCTTTCAGAATCTTGCTCTTAGTTACAGTAAAATTTAATAATTAGTTCTCGGTGTATACAGGTTGCAAATGCTTGCAAGAGAACATTTGCCTTGTAGTTTTACTACAATGTTGATTAAGCACAAACCTATAACGGTTGTCACCAGAATGGGGTGACTCAAAGCAGAAAATGTAACATTTTTTCGTAATTTTTCACAATTACGGTCGAGTTTCAAATATAACAGGCAGGAGTAATTCTAATGGATTTTATCAAAAAGTTAATTTCGGGTATTCTGGGTTTTCTTAACGGTATTCTGGGTTTCGTTACTGGGCTTTTACCTGGGAAGAAGAAAAATAACGGCTACTTCTTAGAATTGGACGAAGCCAAGGATGCTGTTAAAGACGCAGCTAAAGAGGTAGCATCAAACGCGAAGAAAGTAGTGGAGACAGTTGCATCAAATGCTCAAAAAGCCACAGAAAAAATCTCATTAGATGCACCAGTTTCATCCAAGCCAGCTTCATTAAACGGAACAAAAACCGCCGTAGTTAAGGATAAAGCAAAATCAGCTAAAAATCCAAAACCAGCCGATGTTCAGCTAGTCCAGACTGCTGAGGGTCTTAAAGTTGAACCTGGTAATAATGCAAAAGCCTTAGCGGCTAAAGTCCTCAAAGAGGAGCCAAAAGAAACCACTTTTGCGCCAAAATATCTCGCTCCTTCAGCTACTGGCTCTAATGGTCGTCGCCGTCCAGGGGCAAATATGAGTGCTTATCTAGACATGGCACGTCAGATTAAAACTCCTAAGAATTAATTAACTTGTAGAGACCGTAAATTTACGGTCTCTACAAGTTAAACGTGAAGATGCAAGGTTAAGATAACTTTGCCAGTTGTAGATGGGGGAACCCTCCAAAGTAAGAGCGATCGCTTGGGCACAATTTTCTGATGTATTCGGCAGAGGTGTTGGCGATAACTGTCTGACTCTATCGGAAAAATCGATAATTGTGAAAGTATCATTGGGATTCAACCCATTGATAAATCGCCGCATCAATTCCTGACACTTTTGCAACGGATCGCCAGATTGGGAGCCGGAAGTATCTACCAAAAATACGACATCTTTGGGGACAATCTCATTAGTGGAATATTTCAAAGCTGGAATCAGATATATTGCAAAATGTCCGCCGCGATCGTCGGCTTGGGTTAATACTGTGGATTGAGTTTCCTTACCAGAAACTTGATAGCGAAGAATTAAATCTTTGTTGGAAATTGTATCTTCTCCAGCTAATTGAATCCGCACAATTTGACCTGAGTGTTCAATTTTTAATTGATGTGAAGGAGAACCCACTTCAGAAATTGCTAAAGGCTGCGTGAAGGGATTTTCAAAGCTTTGAATTACCTCAACTCGTGACAAGTTACCTGCAATTTTTGCGATAACTTCCGTTTGCTTGACCGGAAAAACTAGTTGTTCTCCTTGAGGGGATTGGACGTACAAACCCCCTAACTGCTGATTTTTAGCACTTAGTGTATTCATAGATTTAATACCTTTCTTTGTGTGGAATATAAACCTAGACTAACCATATTTAAATTTTTTCAAAAATCCAATCGGATTGCTATAGATTAATTAATCTACTGATGATGATTTATTTTACTGTTGGTTTAACCAAGTTTCTAAATCAGCAACAATAGAAAAGTCTAGTAATGCTTCTCCTAGATTCTCTAATTGTTCAATCGACAATCCTTTAATTCGCTCGATTAATGAGGCATTAATTTCCCCAATACGGCGATTGAGTAAGCGTAGAACTAAACGTTGTTCTCCTGACTGTACAGCTTGTTCTCTGTCTCTTTGATAAAGTGGTTCTAGTCGCATAATTAACTCCCGATCATCTTCTTCTAATTCTTGATTTACTCTCAAGTTTTCGCGCAAGTTGTAAACTAATTCGAGTGTTGCTTTTTGGTATGGATAATTTAATGGTAACGCTTGCAACTCGACAATCGCTTGTGATTGCACACTTCCCCTTCCCAAAAGCCTCAACCATAACGTCTCCGGTGTTTGCGGTAGTTGGTGTATCGCCACAATTGCTGTCCGCAAGGCATCTGGTAGAAAATGTACTCCCGATAACCAACCTTCTTTTTGAATAGTTCCAAAACTAGACAATCTAGCTTCAGATACGGTAGGTGTAAGAACCCACAATTTGGGAATTTCTGAGTCCTGAAGTTTGCTTTTATTTACTTTAGCTTCTCGTCGCACGAGAGCCTTTATTTCTAATAATTTTAGAATACAGTCACATATTTCATCGCTAGAAGCTGGATTGCGGAAGGGTTCTATGAGCGCCGGATGTTCAGCAAATCTTCCTAGCAATCCTAGCACTTGTAAATTAGAGCTTTGCTGTTTAGAAGGAGTAAACAAAACATCTATTTCTTTAATCTCTCCTGAAACTTTTTCTGATGGCTTGACTTCTCCGTAATCTTTTAGTAATTCTTCCAGATAGTCCTTGGCGAATTTGTCATGTATAAAGCGCGTCATTTTATACTTATCTACTAATTATTTAACAAACACAAGTCCACTATATAAATGAAAAGCTGAGTCCCAATTAGTCTGTTCTCTACGAAACAGATCAATGTGAGACTTGATATGACTTAGCATTTCTGTTTGATCTAATGCTGTATCTGCAAAAGGTGTGAAATCTGACCAAATTTTGACTTGAGGTAGTTTCTGGTCAATCCAACTGGATAGACTATTCCAATTAATTCTGATGGTATTTTGGTTAGCTTGAGGAATGATTTCTAAACCTTGCTGGAATTCATAACCGTAATCATAAAGGCGCAGAATGCAACGTCTACCAGGTAGGTGTAAATCACAAAACTGGGCATAGTCTTGTGTTTGAGTTTTTCGTTCCAATTTACCACGGATGTTGCGATCTACAACTTCCTCAAAAATGGGCAACAGCCCAACGACTCGGGCAGTGATTTCTGACCAGTCAAAAGTTAAAGAACCGAGTTGATTTGCCTCGTTGCGGCAAACAATAGTAGCTTGTAGGGCAGATTCTCGGAAATGTTTGACTTGAAAAACTTGGATTTGCTGAATTTGAGTTATTTTTGCCCAAAAGCAGGGAATACCAGCCTGCTGTAGCTGTTCGCCATAAAATTTTAGTTCTCCCACTTGTCCAGTACGGTACAACCTCCAGCCACGACTTGGTAGTATCAGCCGTGCAGTATAGGGGTCTAACTGCATAATTTGGGCGAATTTTTGAGATGCTTCTGTTTTCATCTCGTTACTGAGAGGCTCTAAGATTAGTACACCAAGTTCGATGTCGCTGGCTTGGCTCGTAGCTTGAGAAATGGCTCTTTGTCTTTTTTCTTGCTCTATTTCTTGTAACCGCCGCAAACCTTGTCGTGCTAGCGTCACTATTTTAATATTCGTCGTATCTCGCAGTAGTTGCCGATAAATTTTTTCTGCATCCTGGCGTTTTCCAGATACTTCATGTAGCCGACCGAGATAATATTGTACCCAAGGATTTTCGGGTGATTCTTTTTGCAGCTGTTTGAGTAATTTAGCAGCTGTTTGATAGTCTTTATGCTCAAAAGCGATGTCTACGACGGGCTACGCCTACGCAACTTGCTCAATCATTTTCCTCTACGCGGCAGTCGCTACAACGGTGGGAACCCCCGCAACGCGCTGCCTTGCCTCTGCGTGAGCTATAAATCATTTATACTTCATAAGCTGCGGTAATCAAGGATAATGCTACTACTGGGGCTGTAACTGCTCTCAGGATGCGACGGCCAAGGGAAACAGGTTGGAATCCAGATGCGATCGCCTGATCAATTTCTTGTGTTGTCCATCCTCCCTCTGGGCCAGTGGCAATGACAATTTTGTCATTTGTCATTTGTCCTTTGTCATTAGTCATTTGTTGTTTGTGCTGTAAGCAATCTTTTAAATGGGGAAACTCACCACGCGCCACACAGATATATTGCTGGCTGTTTGCAAATGACAAATCACCAATGACTAATGACAAACCTATGTTAAAAGCAACAGGCTCTAAAATTGTTGGCACAAAGGAGCGCTCTGATTGTTCGGCGGCTTCCGCAGCGATGCGCCGCCAGCGTTCGAGTTTTTGAGGACTGGGATCAAGCAAAGTGCGATCGCTCAATACTGGTGCAATGCAAGTTACTCCCAACTCTGTACAACACCGGATAACTTCATCAAATCCATTGCCTTTAGGTAACGCCACCATCAGCGTAATTGAGACAGGTAATTCTGTTTCCACCAAAAGCTGTTCTAAAACCTGTCCTTGCTCCCCTGCAAGCTGGGCTAACCACCATTTTCCTTTACCATCCATTGCAATAAAGCGATCGCCTTCACGCAAGCGCAACACCCGCCCCAAATAATGCTGCTGTTCTTTTGTGAGCAAAATTTGCCCTTGTTGAAATTGGGAGGGTGCGATCGCAATTCTTTGCAGTTGAGACATTTTTCTTAATAAATTACTATCCTGCTGTAGACATTTGCTGTCTAACCCAGGTGCGAAAAGCACGAGTTGCTGCTATTTGGCCAACTTTCTTGCTTTCTTCGATAAATCGGGGAATTTCCGTTATTAGCACAGGCGCAAAAGTTGAACTGCGATCGGTTTGTGAGTATTGTCCACCGTTAAGAGTGTAGATTCTCAACACATTTCCGTTATATCGCCAGAATTCTGGAACTCCCATTGAAGCATAAAGGGTCAACTTGTCTATTTTAGGTTTGGAGTATTCTATTTCCAGTACTAAATCGGGTGGAGGATCTGTACTCAGGTCAATATTTTCTTTGTTGCGGATTAACAATTCATTTTGGATATAATAACTACTGTCTGGTTCAGCTCCTCGCTCCAAATCATCTCGCGTCATAGTCAAGGAGCCAGCACTTTTAACTTCTAAACCAAATTCCTCACACAACACAAGAACAAAACCTTCAATAAGACGGTTTGAGTTCTCGTGTGGCATCAGCGGGTTCATAATTTCTACTATTCCATTGTCATAAGCTAGCCTTTTATTTCGCTCAGATCCCATATCTGCCAGCATAGCTTTAAATGTCTGCCAGCTGATGTTTTGCAGCACATCCCTAGTTTCTGCAAATTTTGCTGTCGTTACCATAGTTGAGTTTTCCTGTGGATGTGTTGCCTAACTGCATTAGGATTTACGCACGAGAGACACAGATAAATCCATCTGTGTCTCTCTTTAATTTCATTATCTGCAATTTTTCGGCTTACGGAAGATTCTGAAAGTAAGCCTCTAGCGCTTCACTCACCAACTCAGTCATCGGCTTGCCTTGGCTTTCGGCTACTTCCTTCAACTTAGTATAAACCTCAACTTTCAGATTTACCCGGTGGCGTGATTTGTTCGCACCATCGGCTGTTTGCGGGTCGTAGGTAGCAGTAAATTCACGGATGGCATCAAAACCAACGCGATCGCAAAAATCACCAAAGCTTTCCTTAGATTTATGCGACTTCTTAAAGTAAACAAAAATCGGTTCTAGGAAGCTTTCCAAGTCATTGTGGTGCAGCTTTTCTATGTAAGGTTGTGCCAATCGTGTCTGATTTGGTGAACCCCCTAGCCAAACTTGGTAAGATTCTGGGGCGCTGCCGACAAAGCCCAATTCTGCCAAGTAGGGACGAGCGCAACCGTTAGGGCAGCCTGTCATTCTGATCACAAAGTGGTCTTTTTGTAAACCAACTTTATCTAATAAGGTGCGAATCCGCTCCAAAATCCCTGGTATTGCCCGTTCTGCTTCGGTGATTGCCAAGCCGCAGGTAGGCAAAGCCGGACAAGCCATTGCGTACCGCAGTAAAGGTTCGATTTTATTGGGGTCAGAGACAACACCGTGACGGCTGAGAATGTCTTGAATGGCTTCTTTACTATCTGGCTCAATCTCGTAAAATATCAGGTTATGGTTCGGCGTTAAACGGATAGGCAAGTTAAACTGTTCGACAATTTCCCGCAAGGCAGTTTTCAGTTGAAACGAACCTTCATCTTTGATTCGACCATTGTCAATGGAAATTCCTAAAAATAGTTTGCCATCTCCTTGTTCATTCCAACCAAGGAAGTCGTGATATTTAAACTCTGGTAGTGGTTTGAAGGCTTCAACTGGTTTACCGAAATATTCTTCAACTTGGGTGCGGAATTTATCTACACCCCAATCGTTGATTAAATATTTTAATCTGGCGTGACGACGGTCTGTGCGATCGCCATAATCTCTCTGAGTAGCAACAATCGCTTTCACTACGTCATAAACATCATCCTTCGCCACATAGCAAATTGGATCGGCCAACCTAGCGAAAGTTTCTTCTTTACCGTGTGTTCTACCTAAGCCACCACCAGCAAAGATGTCAAATCCTTCTAATTGTCCCTTCTTATTGGTAATTACCACCAAAGTCAGGTCTTGGGAATACAAATCAACCGAATTATCTCCTGGCACTGTCACGCAAATTTTAAACTTGCGGGGCATATAGTGCGTACCATAAATCGGTTCTTCGTTGTCATGAATAATTGTGCCATTACCATTGCGCTGTCGGGCTGCCTTTACCTCTGGATTCTCTTCAGCGCTAATTGCTTTTTCCCCATCTAACCAAATTTCATAATAAGCACCTGTTTGCCCGGACAGTAAATCAGCAATATTCTGGGAATACTCCCAAGCATACTGGTACTCTGGGCGATTCTTGAAAGGGACTGGTGGTGCCATCACATTGCGGTTGATGTCACCGCAAGCTCCCAAAGTCGAACCCAGGTTGTTGACAATCGTGGCAATTGCTGCCTTAAGATTTTTCTTTAAAATTCCGTGCAGTTGGAAACCTTGACGAGTAGTAATACGCAACGTATGATTGCCATACTCATCAGCTAGTTTATCTAAAGCCAGATACAGCTGCGGCGGCACAAAACCACCCGGATTTTTTGTCCGCAGCATAAACTGGTAATCTTTTTCCTGTCCCTTGAGGCGGTTGTCGCGGTTATCCTGCTGGTAAGAACCGTGAAACTTCAAAAGCTGCACCGCGTCTTCAGTAAAATGGGTAGTGTCTTGAAGAATCTCAGTTGCTACAGGTTCACGCAAAAAATTACTATTTTCCTTGATTCCTTCTACTTTGGAAGGCTTACGGCTAGCGATGGGGGAAGGAGCAGAGTTAACCATTAGAGTTGTATAGTATTCTCAATAAAGCATTACGTAGACGCCGAATCAGTACCCCGTCGGCTACTTGATCCCCGGTAATCCGGTCGGAATAATGAGGAATATTCTAATTTTACCACGTCAAAAGCAGGCTTTATCAGTGATCTAACACTTAACAAATAACAAAACCAGCTTTTTGGAGTGCTGAGTGCTGAGTTTTGAGTAAAGTATAGATTCAGAAGTGCTGAGTCCTGAGTGCAATAAATTTTACTTTTTACTCAGCACTCGTTACTCAGCACTCAGCCCTGTTTTTTTATTTGAAGCGATAGGCAATACCACCATTGATGTTAACAGCAGAAGCATCGCTATTTTGGTAAGCACCAAATCCTATTTTGGCATTAGTGTAAACGAGGGACTTGTTAGCAACTTCCGACTCAACACCAACATCTAATACTACTGCATCTCTGTTACCAATGGGAGTTGGTAAGCCATCTTTTTTTACAAAAGAATAACCACCAGTTAAATAGGCATTTGTTCTATTAGCAATAGGTACATCCAAAGAAACTTCTGGGATGATAGCACTCGTCTGATCACTCCAAAGCGCAAAGTCTGTGCGTCCCGATCTCCGGGCGCAGAACTTTGTAAGAAGGACATTACCACGTACCGAAAACGGCGTATTTCCTAATTTCAAACGACCTGTGACATTACCACCAAATGTAGCATCATCGTTGACTTGTCCGCCGCTGGTAACACCAGTTGCAACACCAGCACCCTTTTTGGTTTCAGCAGAGGCTTGACCATCTGATAGAATCAGACGAGCAACTATTAAAGAAGACAATGCAGAAATTGTCATAAAAAACTTGAGTAAGCGTTTCATAATTTTGACCAAACTTTGTATTTTTTACTTATATATTCCCGTCCGAAAAGCGTGTGATAATGTTCCAAATGATTCCCAAATTTTATTAAATGACTGTTGTTATTGATGCATAAACCCTACAGGCTAACTATC
This sequence comes from Nostoc sp., assembly GCF_041747015.1. Classification (GTDB taxonomy): domain Bacteria; phylum Cyanobacteriota; class Cyanobacteriia; order Cyanobacteriales; family Nostocaceae; genus Nostoc. Next base: position 2,616 of record NZ_JBGTFY010000244.1, on the reverse strand, counting down.
CCTTAAAATAATAAATAATCTGCTATAATTACATTTCAATATCTTTTAATTCTGGGCTTTATCTCAAGACAGACGCTTTTAAAACTGGCACAAGAATTGGAACCAAAACTTAGTTAGGATATGGTAAATAAAATACCCAATTAGCAATCTTTTGCCAAGCTTTTCACATAGGATAAAAAGTATGCTGTAGCATCTGTTGCAATAAGCTATAGAAGGAATCTATAAAGTTAATTTTTAGCAATTCTCGTGGAGATTGAATAATGCTAACCGCTGCAAAAACGTTGTCTGGCTTGATGGGTTTATGTGTCGGTGATGCCTTGGGTGTGCCGGTGGAGTTTACTAGCCGCGCTGAACGAGTAAAATCTCCAGTGACAACAATGTTGGGTTATGGCACATGGAATCAACCACCAGGAACTTGGTCAGATGACAGTTCGTTAAGCTTTTGCTTGGCAGAATGCCTTTGTCGGGGGTATTCGTTGGATGCCATAGCCAATTCCTTCTGGCGCTGGTACAAGGAAGCTTACTGGACTCCCCGTGGCGATGTCTTTGATATTGGTCAAACTACCCATACAGCAATTATGCGCCTCAAGCAGGGAGTTGTTCCCCATCAGGCGGGTGGCAAGGTTGAAAATAGTAATGGCAATGGTTCTTTGATGAGAATCTTGCCGATGGCTTATTGTCACAGAAGCTTAACTTTGAACGAATTGCTGGCGCGGGTGCATGATGTTTCGGCGATTACTCATGCTCATGCGCGATCGCAAATGGCCTGCGGCATTTATATTAGTATTGCAGTGGCGCTGCTAGAAGGGGCTGACATTCAAACAGCTTATCTACAAGCATTGCAAGATATCCAAAAAATTTATTCTGTCCGAGAATTTTTGTTAGAAAAGCCCCATTTTGGCAGAGTTTTTAGTGGTGAGATTGCCAAGTTACCAGTAGAAGAGATTAATTCTGGTGGCTATGTGATTGATACTTTAGAGTCATCCCTGTGGTGTTTGTTAAATAGCTCGTCTTACTCTGAGGCGGTACTAAAGGCTGTTAACTTAGGTGGAGATACCGATACTACCGCCGCTGTCACCGGTGGGTTAGCGGGAATTTACTACGGGATGGAAAATATTCCCAAACAATGGATGAATCAAATTGCTCGTAGACAAGACATTATTTACTTGGCAGAGCGTTTTGCAAGGGCTGTCTACAGTTAGTTGGCCCATTTACGCCATCACTTCAAGAAGCTGATTAAGCTTCCAGGCTTAAATAACCAAGAAATTGGGGAAAAGTTTGTCAACCTAATAGATGAAGCATTTAAAAACTACGCTTTATTCCAAAAAACACAAAACATTCTTGAATTTTTTAGTTGGGCATCTGACTTTTAAGCCAAAGTTAATTTGTACATTAGTGAATGGATTGGTAAAGCCGGAGGGGAAGCAGGTAAGCTTTTACGCGTTCCGTTATTCAATTTTTTAAGCAAGCGATAAAAGCGATAGTCAACCCTGATTTGCACGCTCCATCTTTGATACCTCCATTTTCGATCTGAATCCTTACGATAGTGCTATGTTGAGTCTTTTCAAGAAGTTGTTCTTCCGGTTCAGTTTCTGGTATTGTTGGATTAGTTCCGGCAATCCTTCTAGGTTCATCGTGCTTCACCTCGGTGACATCAGACCTCCTGCCCATAATTATCCAAAATTACTTTACCAATCAACGATTATGTTTAAGGCAAAAAAAACACTTCATAGTTTTCCTTTAGCTTTTTATTTAGCAGCAGGTAGTATTATATTTTCTGCTAGTTCTTCTTACGCTGTTCGGCTAAGTACAGACACAACATGGACAGGTGATTATCCGATATTAGGTAGGCAATTTATATTTAAAGGGATTTCTAATCGAAGTATTAATATTATTGATGCTCAATCTTCTTCTTTACCTGCAAGTCAAATTTTTAATAATAATACTTCTGAAGTAAGTCTATTATTTACTGGTAATCTTGTACCCCCTGGAGTATCGACTGACTTTCAATGGGAAATTGAGGATTATCCAGACGAAACTTTTGGTTATGAGATTGAAAGTACGGTAGTTGTAAGTACGCCAACTGGCGTAGAAGAAGTAGAAACCGGTGGATTTACCGTTACAAGTAGAACTTCATCACAATCCCTTTCTCCCTTATCTGCCGTTTTACTTCAAACGATTTTCGAGGGTGTTGAGCGGAACATTTTTTATCAAGTTCCTGGTGATGCATTTACTATCTCCCCACTTTTATCGGCTGGAACGATAACAGGAAATCTTAGTATTTTACCGATCTCAGAATATCTATTTTCTGAAGAAGTTAGACAATTAAAATTCCCTCCAACAAAATCATTTACTGTTTCTCCTGGAGAGAGTGTAACAATCGGTGTCGTTCCTGAACCTTCGACGATTATTGGTTTATTTTCAGTTACAAGTTTGGGTGCTTTTTTTAAAAGAAAACTAAAAAGAAATTAACGTAGTTACTATACTTTTGCAGTTTTTACTATTTGTGGATGAGTAATAATACTCATGGCATGAGAAGAGGATTTCTTTAAAAACTAGTTCACTAACGCGTCGGACTAGTTATTTTTTTTACATAACTAGGTTGTTTCACACTTA
>NZ_JBGTFY010000243.1:0-45670 GCF_041747015.1 Nostoc sp. | reverse complement strand
ATACTCAGCCTCACCGATTTCACGAGTAATACTTTTAGGCAGCGTTAGTTGATTTTTAGAAGTTAATTTGGCGAGCATGACTTGCCTCCTAGCCTTTGCTATCAAATGTAAGGATTCCTTACTTGAGTATATACATCTTACCTTACCGAAAAATTGGGTTTAAAGCCCCGTCGTTCTACGACGGCTTTGAATTAATTAGTGTAGCAATATACTATACTAATGATAGTGGAAAGGTAATTAACCACTTAAAAAACCTAGCTGTCGAAAGACAAAGCACTGAACCTTGATAATTGAACGGCAGTTGCTCTACTTGGGGAAACCCCAAGACCGCACTGCCTCATCTATGCGGTTCTACTGCATTATTCTAGTTTCCACCTAGCAGTAGGTAAAAGATTCATTGGGGCTAGACGACTCAGAATTTTGGAACAAATTGTTTCAAGTAAAACAGGACTTGCAGAAATGCAACTACCGAGGGGCACTCGGAAAGTTAACGCTTGGGGAGAATCCCACCTCTGGTCTAGATGACGCAAGGACTCTAGGTTAAGTGGTTTCGTTGAACCAAGAATCCCCGTCGATTTATCGCGGGGAGTGTCAATAAATCTAAAACCCAATCACCGAAACAGCTTTTCTGACAAACGTGTAATCCCTGACCCAAAGTATTGTAAGTCCGTTGGCGACGCGATGGCGATCGCACTTCATCAATTCCAATTTATCAATTGCGTAGGCGTAGCCCGTTGTAGACATCGCTACAACCCGTATGATAGCGTTGGCTGATAAAATCTGCTTATGATTGCCGCGCTATAACCATCATCAGGTATAATTCGCTCACGGCTTGGGAGCCAACGCCTCTATTCCCCTACCAATGCTAATGCAAGATTTATCACGCGGTCAGATAAATACATCCTCGCGCACGCGCAATTGTTCTAAAACTGGACGTGCAGCCGGAATTACCCCTCGAAGTTTTGCAGTAATAACGATGCCTAATGTTCCCCGTACCGGAATTCCCAAAGTTGCAGCACAACGACGGGCTGCTAAATCATCTAGAATTACTTCTGTACCTGGATTTACATAGCCCCAGGTTAGTACGGCGGCTCACCTAGACCCAAATCCCAGCTTTGAATAACGTTCGGGACAGGTGGTGTTTCTTGTACAACCAACCAATCAGTATTGTTGAGCGCAACTGCTGTTACATCTGCTGACCCATACGCCTAAATTTCTGTGGCTACAGCTGATGGAACAATAATTGATGATTCCATTAAGAGCAACAAATCAAGAAAGCCGCCCTTGGTCAAAAAAATTAGTGGGGATGTGTTGATAGCAGGGAGTTCAGCCACGGTTTAACTCGCGCTGCAAATCATCAAAATCAACAGCAAAGACATCCACTTGTTCACGGGCTAAGACGGCTAGAAAGTCTCGGCGGTTTAACCCAGCAACGTTGGCTGCTTTCTCCATTGAGATTTCCTGCTTCTGATACCAGTAGATAGCAGCAGCTTGGCGCATATCGCGCACAAATTCTTCTGGAGTCAGGCGACGGGCGCTAAATACTTCTTCTGGCAGGTTAATCGTGACTGACGACATAATTTATGTCCTAAATTGCTGCATTATGCTGCATTAATAATATCAACATTTCTCTATACATCTGTATACAAGGCGCTCCTGACTGCGGCGGGAGCTTTCTTGGGTGGTAGTGACAGCGATCGCTCTCCCCCGGTGCGCCTGTTGTGCTACCATCAACCACAAACTAAATAACACAGCATACCTTCATTTCAGATCGTAGTCAAACTTTTTTTGAGTAGCCGACAGAGACAGCATGGGTGGCAAATATATGAGGCTTGTAAGATGCGATCAGAAAGTGAAGTAATCTAATACTAAATCTATTCATTAATAGGCAAAGATTTAATATCCTTAATTAACTGAGAGTAAAGCTGCCAAATAGGATAAGTCCGGTTTGGATTGTCTATATCTAAGTTAATAATTTTGCAATGTAAAAGATACCAAGAAAGATACTTAAAATTTTGTTGTTGATAACTATTTAAAACCTTAAATTTATTATTAATAATCTCAGTATGATTAGGAATTTTGTCGCTATCTTTATAATCTAATCCTTGATGACTCTTTTGAAGCTGTTTTTCAACTTCCTGCTTGTAGTATTTGCCTTCACGCTTTATTTTTTGAATTAGCTCTCCATATAAACTCATTATTTTTTTAAACTGTTCTTCAAGGTCGCACTTGTACTTATTGTCTTCAAGCTTTATTTTTCTAATTAGCTCTCCATATAAAATCCTTATGTCATCTTTTTCAGAACGAGCAGTATCAGGTAAGTAATAGTAATATAAGTTTAAGAAATCGATAACATAAAATAAATTCCAATTTTGTTCATCATCTAACTGAGACATTAAAGATGTTATGTTTTCTTCTGTAAACAATGAGTGAAGCACATTTCCTATAAGATTTCCTATGGACTTAACTATTTGTAATGGATTTGGGGATTCTTCTCCGGTTGATGTGGATCTTGCACCGGGGATGGAAATCCCAGAATGATAAACAATATCACTATTACTCCCACTATCAACATTATGATTATGCGCCAAAGAGTTGGAATTGGCTGAGAGGGTATTTGGGCTTGTTCTGGCGGTAGTGTTGCGGATGAAGGTAATACTTCCGTTTTTTTTTCCGGTAATTCAACTACTACTTTTGCAGGTTCTTCTATATTAGTTGCAAAACCTCTCCAGACTCCAGCTTTGTGCAGAATAGTTCTTTTTTCTAAATTTTCTGTCACAACAATTAAAACGCCATCGTTTTTTGTTTCTTCATCCCAATTCACCCATTCTTTAGGTAGCGGAGAATTTCGGAGTTCTTCTGCCAATTTCTCTAAACTTTCAGACGATTTACTTTCTATTTGATATTTTTGATCGGATTCTATATCACTAAATTTATTGCTATCAACTGGTTCAATATGCTCGATATATTCGTTGACTTCTTTTAGATTGACTCGAAATTCTTCTAGTCCATAGAATTCTACTGATTTCTCAATCATTTCACTTAATGAGAAATCTTTCTGTAAAATATTCTGGATTGCACTATAAGCAATCTTTCGTAAGACTACTTCATTTTCTTCTATATCATCAGCTATCCAAACCATAGAATTGAAAAATTTTCGCCCCCGTCTAATAGAGCGTTGGGGTGATTCAATTCCTGTAATTTCTAATAAAAGCTTTTTATTATCTCTCAATATAAGTAGGGAGGGTTTAACTTCATCAATTAAATCGTTAACAATAGTTATTTGACCATTTTGTTCTCCTATAACTTGACGTTTGATCAAACTAGGAACTTCTACAGGCTGATCTTGTTCACTCTTGATCCTACGCCAGTGAATACCTGTCTGGCCTAGTGCTGAAGTTTTAACATAAATTTCAAACTTACTCATGACTCAACCATCCTTGTTACTCACTAAAAAATAGACTGGGGAAAATTTAACCATTTATGTCCTTGAACAACCGCAAAACCATCATTATTTTTACAGCCGATCGCAAATTTATATAATGCATTGTTGAATGCATTAATTTCTTCTTGAGTTGCCTGAACTTTGAGCGAAGTTGATTCAACATTTGATTGTATTTCTTGAAAATCAACTTGTTTTTGGTCAAATTGCCCTTTCGCTGTATAGTACGGTGATTCTCTATCATCAAAAATATTGAATATAGCTCTAGCTACCCACCACGTATTATTACGTTCATTTAAGAGTTTTTGTTTTTCATCAAATTCTCTTTTTGCATTGTCTAGCTTACTTTTATCCCTACCAAGCTCACTTTTAAGTGTTTCAAAATTCTGTTGTTCTTTTTTAAGAATTTCTTTTTTCTTTTCTAAGAAAACATTAATGAGAAACAATAAGATATATCGGAGAGGTTGATCACCATCTTTAGGTTCGTAGGGAGCATTAATAGGAGTTTTATGGTAGTAAAACTTAGTATATCCATCGTTATCAGTCTTGGCATAACTAAAAACTACGTTTCCAATAGTTTGGACTGGAGTTATTACTACAGCTACCTTATCAATTAAAGAATCTGATTTAAAAAAATCCAGCAATTCACTATATCCGATTTTGACATGGTATAGTAACCTCTCTGCATCTCTAGGCGTTTTAGTATAGGTTTCGCACTTGACGGGGGCTAAAATCACTAATCTAGGCGATTTTACATTAGTATAAGCATCTTTTAATAGTTGAGTAATGCGCTGAGAATCATTTTTTTCTTCATGCCATGTCCCGATTTCTGCATTATTTACCTTTCCCGTCTTTTTTTGCATAAGTGCAGTAGCATCAATAGGAATTACTACGGCATCACATTCATTTAACTGCGATTTAACATATTGTCTTTGTTCATCTGTCGCATTTGGATTAAAGTATTCGCCAGAGGGATCAGTGAACCTCAATTTCATAAACTTTTTTCCACTACTACCAAGCTCAAAGCTAAAACCTTGGTCATTCCAAGGGTTTTCTTTAGGCGCAGTAGAAGTAACTATATTTTCTAATTTTGCATCTATATTTCTCAAGACAGACTTACATTCTTGTATGGCGCGTAATATATTGTTATCATCTACCCAAGTTTGGAGATTAGCTCTCTCGAAAGTCTTGTGAAATTCTTCGTGCATGGCTGCTAAAAGACTGGTTTTACCCATTCCTGAAGGAGCAACCATAATGATTTTTAATTCTTCATTTCCATCTGTCATAATTTCTCCTTACTACTATTGAGTTAAATTAAAAGATTCAAGTTGATTAATTAGAGTAACTTGATTAACTGATTCCAGCCATTGTTTTCTTATCTCTCTATCCCTTTCTTTTTTTCCAAAAATGTCTGACCATATCTGTGGGCGAAGTCCCCTGAGAAAATTTTTCCATTCTTTTTGAATATCTTTTTGACGAATGATGTTATCAATAAATTCCTCTACCATTGCATGAGCCGCTTCATTCGGTTCACACAGTAATTCCTCTATGGCTGGTTTAATTGTATTAATTGCTTTATCATAATCAATTTCTAAAGCCGTTAAAATATCTTCAGCAGTTGTATCTTTAGAAACAGCAAGTGTTTTATCTTGTTGTTCCGAAATTCCTCCTGATTGACCCGTCATAGCACTAATATTAGTAAGTCCATCTAGGTGTTGGCGAATGCGTGGAAGAATTAACCCACGATATGATAATTGAAAGCCTGCTATGATTCTAAATCCGGCTTTTAGCTTTGGAAAACGCTCTGGTATGAGATCAGAGATTTCAGTAAAAAACTCCGAACCTTCGGTATTGCTTATGATGCCTAAATGACCTTTTTCTTTTAAAACATTAACAACCTGATTTTTAACTAACTCGACTGTCCGCTTGAGGTTTTCATCTAAAGATAAGAAACGATGAGAGATAAATACTCTCAGATCATCTTGATAATCAGGATAAGTTCTGAATGCACTACTAATCATAATTCGATCATTAATTTCTTGTAGAGCATTTTCTGATGATAAAATACCTTTATCTTGTTCACAATTTTCAATAGCAGCAATGACACCATTATATAACTCATCATTGGGAGTTTGACGCAGATACCACAGCTGCGTCCTAAGTCCTTGAAGTCCTAATGCAACCTCTTTCCACCACCCATTATCACTATCTCCGAATAAGTCGCTATACAGTTCTTCAGTTTCTTGAGAATCGTCTTCTACATTTTGATTGAAGATAGTTTTGGCTTTGTTTGATTCAGCATTTACGGCTTGATGAATTTCTAATAAACGTTCTTGAGAAGCAGAAGTGTATTGTTTATCAAGAACATTAATATTATTAGTTAAATAACCCAAAGCTTGATCTAAAAGTTGAGCAGTTTCTGTGTCCTTACTACAGTTAGCAATCAAACATTTTTCTACCTTAATATGTTTTTCTTCTACTGTATCTAATAAATCTTGGCAGTTTTTCAAATTATCGCCATTATTTGATTCAGTACTAGTTCTATTAAGTACCACAAATGACCATAAGTTAACTGGCAAATCTGCTAAAGCTGAACGAGCCATATCGTATAATTTAACATCTACATCTGCCCAATAATCCCCGGCAGATTTAGGCATTCTCACAAATAAAACAAAGTCAATATCTTTTCCTAATGCTTGAATTAACCTTTCTTCATCTCCAAGTCCCGTATCTCCTAAACCTGGCATATCTACTAAAGCAATTTTCCCAATATCAACATTCGGGAATTTGCAGGTAATTTTTACTTCTTTAACGGCTAAATAGTTAAATAAAATTCGTTCCCCATCAAGGGTGTCTTGAGAAACATATTCTCGAATCTGATGTTTCTGAATAATCAGAGGGGAAGTTTCTCTGAAGAGATGACGATATTTATCTAGGTGACTATGATATCGCTTTAAATGTTCATACATTGCCCCAGGTGCTGCATAACCAGGGATATCTTGAGGTAATGGTGGTAAAGGTTTATTGGCAAATTCTTCTAAAGTTATAGGTTTTACACCCAAACGAAGTTTTTGATAGTAAGGAGTAATCACTTCATCTAAAAACGATCGCTCCGTATGAAACCACACCTCTCCAGAAGTATCTACATTAGGGTTATGGTGAATTGTACTCCGAACTCCTGTACAATGTTGGCGATCGCCATCAGGAATTTCGGCTGCACTTAATCTGGTTAAACTTTGCAGGAGACGGCTTTTTCCTTGTCTAGCACGTCCCACGACACCTATATTAAGAGTATTGCGAGAAAAACGGTTTTTCAGCTTAGTTAAGGCTTCTAACTCAGAGGCAATAGTCAACTGAATGTTAGAAAAACTAATTTCTTCAAGTCTCCCAATAACATTCGGATCATCAACTTGTTTTAAAAGGTAATTACGGTACTCCTCCACTTGATGCAGAGATGTGGAAAGAGTTTTCAAGTTCCCCTCTACCAGTTGAATCCTCTGAGCAAGGGGTTTACGCTTCTCAATAATGCTAGTAATAAGTGTGGTTCTATCCATTGGATAACCTGATCAACGTGTTTACGTCTAAGTGTATTATAAAAATCTTGATTTTTCGTTAGTCCACGGAGGTAGACTTCTCTGCGAGACGCTACGCGTAGCTTGCTTCCCCAAAGGGGTACGTTTGTGTAGCGGTGAATTCTATTCGCCTAATATTTTGCTGAACAATGAGAGAATAACTAATAACCACAGCTACTTATGAACTTCCGCGATGAGTTTAAACTGCTGCTACGCGCCCGCTACCCTTTGATTTATATTCCCACCTACGAGGAGGAGCGGGTAGAAGCAGCTATCCGGGAAGAAGCAACCAACCAGGGTAATCGCCCGGTGTATACTTGGGATTTTGTCGATGGCTACCAGGGAAACCCCAATGATGCTGGGTTTGGGCGGCGTAACCCGTTGCAAGCTTTAGAATTTATCGAAAAATTACCAGCTTCCGCACCTGCGGTATTAATTCTCCGAGATTATCATCGCTTTTTAGATGATGTAGCGATCGCCCGCAAACTCCGCAATCTGTCCAGGCTTCTCAAATCGCAACCAAAAAATATTGTACTACTGTCGCCACGCATTGCCATCCCTGACGACTTAAGCGAAGTGCTGACAGTTGTCGAGTTCCCGTTACCCGCCGCCCCCGAAATTAAAACTGAGGTAGAACGCTTGCTACAAAGCACTAGTAATTCCCTTTCTGGCAAAGTTTTAGATGACTTGGTACGCTCTTGTCAAGGACTTTCAATGGAACGGATTCGCCGAGTTTTGGCAAAAGCGATCGCTACCCACGGTGAATTGCAACCAGAAGACGTGGATCTCGTTTTGGAAGAAAAGCGCCAAACTATCCGCCAAACCCAAATCTTGGACTTCTACCCCGCCACTGAGCAAATTTCTGATATTGGCGGACTCGATAACCTCAAAGACTGGCTGATTCGGCGGGGAGGCTCATTTACTGATAAGGCGCGACAGTACGGATTACCGCATCCCCGTGGTTTAATGTTGGTGGGTATTCAGGGAACTGGTAAATCTTTAACAGCAAAAGCGATCGCTCATCACTGGCATTTACCCCTGCTACGTCTGGATGTGGGAAGATTATTTGGTGGTCTAGTAGGTGAATCAGAATCTCGGACTCGCCAAATGATCCAAGTAGCTGAAGCCCTCGCTCCCTGTATTTTGTGGATTGATGAAATAGATAAAGCCTTCGCCGGAGTCGGTAGCAAAGGTGATGCAGGCACAGCCAGCCGGGTGTTTGGCACATTTATTAACTGGCTAGCTGAAAAAACCTCACCCGTTTTTGTCGTCGCCACCGCCAACGACATCCAAGCTTTACCGCCGGAAATGCTTCGTAAAGGGCGATTTGATGAAATTTTCTTTGTGGGTTTGCCCACTCAAGAAGAGAGAAAAGCAATTTATGATGTTCATTTATCCCGATTGCGCCCCCATAACTTGAAAAGTTATGACATCGACAGGTTAGCTTATGAAACGCCCGATTTTTCTGGGGCTGAGATTGAGCAAACTTTAATTGAAGCGATGCATATTGGATTTAGCCAAAACCGCGACTTTGCGACAGACGACGTTTTAGAAGCAGCCAGTCAGATCATACCCTTAGCACGAACTGCCGTAGAGCAAATTCAGCAACTTCAAGAATGGGCGGCGGCGGGGAGAGCGCGTTTGGCGTCGAAACACAGTCCTTTGAAGGATAGCTTTGACAAGCTACGCTAACGCATTCAGCGGCAGTTATAATAATAAATTAGTTAATAATTGCTAGTCAATAGTCAACGGTTAATCATGAATTACTATTGACTATTGACCACTGGTGATCAGGTTTTAAATATGTTGTCTAGGTTAACAAAATTTATACTTGGGTTTTTCTTAGCGATCGCTGTGTTAATCGGTGGCGGCGTTGCAGTTGCACTCTATTTCATAAATCGCACCGGCATACCCCCAGGTAAACCCGTTTTTGCCAATGATAGCCCCTCGGTAAAAGCCCAAGCTCCAAAAGCAACCCAGGCTAGAGGAGGCAAACCCACCCTTACACCTCCAAGCTCAACCTCCACTCCCACAGAATCACCTAAAGCTACCCCATCACCAAAACCATTACCATCGGGAGCTTACCGAGGGCGTGTGAGTTGGGCTGAAGGCTTAAGTTTGCGATCGCAACCAAACCAAGAAGCTGAACGTATTGGTGGGGTTGGTTTTGATCAAAAAATTATTGTTTTGTCAGAAAGCGAGGACAAAGCCTGGCAAAAGATCCGTTTGGAAGGTAGTGAACAAGAAGGTTGGGTGAAAGCAGGTAATACTGAAAAAGTTGCTGAATAATAGCTTAAAAAATCAGAGCAAATAGAAGAACCACAACATTTATAACAAACAGGAAGACAAGACCAAAAGTCAGACGTGTCTACTCAATAACTTTATCTGGAGATACATGAGATTTATTTTCCAGAAAACCGGAAGTATGTATCAAGGCATTAATTGGAAGCTCAATTTGAAAAGTAGTTTCTTGTCCCTTAGCAGAAATACATTTGAGCCTACCACCTATTTGTCTGCGTTGCTCATACTTGAAACCCAGATAGGTATAGCAAAAATTTTGTCAGGCAAATAAAAAACAAGCCTCCAAAGCTTTACGAAGCTTGTATATCTCATCTGGGGAAATTACTTGTAAAGAATCATACAGAAACTAAACATAACACAGAGAAAGTGGTATAATTTTCTGTAGCCATAACTTCAAAAAAGCAAGTGAAAACAGGGGTAGATAGCTACTTAACCAAGCTCGCCTTAGTCTACGAGGCATCCGAAAGCATCAAGGTTGTTGCTACCGTAGCTAATCTCAAATTTTTGAATTGGAGAAAGTTATCTAGCAGTGCGCCAATGCGTCTTTTGTCTGTGGCGCTGACTATGGGGTTTCTGAGTATTGCTGGGCAAGCTTTAGCACTTCAGAAAATAGGAAGTAGTGGGGCTGGAGTTAGCAGTAACCAGAGGTGTTTAAAAAAGTTAGGTTACTTTAACGGCCCGGTGAGTGGTAAGTTTGCTAACTTGACTCAGAATGCTGTGATCAAATTCCAGCAAGCCAATAGAATATCTGCTGATGGAGTTGTTGGTATTAGTACTCAACGAGCCTTGCAACGAGCCTGTGAAAGTAGAACTTCTAGTAGGAATACCAGTAGCGCATATCCGGTTATATCTCAAGGCAAAACTGGTGCAGCGGTGACAAGGTTGCAACAGCGTCTACGACAGTTAGGCTACTTTAATGCTAATCCCACTGGGAATTTTGGACGAATTACTAAAGATGCGGTAATTAGATTCCAGCGAAATTATCGCCTAACTGCTAACGGGATTGTGAATCGACAAACTTGGAACATACTACTAGGTTCCTCTCCGACTCCAGGTAGATCAAGTCTCTCTACTCAACAAGTGAGAGAACTACAAGTGCGTTTGCGGCAGCTAGGCTACTTTAATACTAATGCGACTGGGAATATTGGCCCACTAACTAGAGAAGCTGTGATCGGATTCCAGCGAAATTATCGACTACCTGTTGATGGCATCGCCAATGCCCAAGTCTTGCAGGCAGTACGTATAGCCTCAAATGGTGGATATCCTAATCAACAACCAGGCAGAAATTATCTGACTGTAGGCGATCAAGGAGAAAATGTCAGATTAGTTCAAGAGCGTTTGTTGCAGTTAAACTTTTCTAATACCAATCCTGATGGCTATTTCAACGACTACACCAGGCAATCTGTGATTGCATTCCAGCAATATTCTCGACTTAATTCTACTGGAAATGTAGATTTACAAACTTGGCAAGCATTAGGATTGAATAGCTCAACTATGGGCAATTCTGCTGAGACTAATCGTTATGTAGTACCTGTTACCAATGGCTATGTACCTGAAAATAATCCCTATGTATTACCTCCTACTAATGACTATCTAGCACCTAAGATTAATGGCAACACATTAGTTGCTAATAATCCTTACAGAGTAATAGTGCCAATTTCCAATAATGATACTCTGATTAAAGTGCAACAATATATACCCAATGCTATTACAGAACAATCCAATCTAGGGGATTATGTGAATGCTGGGGCATTTAGCGATCGCGCACAAGCAGAAAAGCTAACCAAAATGCTCCGCTCCTATGGTCTTGATGCCCGGATAAAATACAATTAATTCAACATGAAAAGGTAAAGAGCGATGTCTTAATTGAAGTGCGGAATGTGGGATATAAAATGAAATGAAAAGTACGCACTTAAAAGTGACGTACTTACCAAAAAGTTACTACTAGATTTAAGAAAGGCTACTTTTCTCAGAAATGCTTATCTTACAGCAGCAGGTATCTTTTGAGTTTTAGTAGTATCCGCTTTGCCATTCTCTGCCTTAATTTCTGCTACTTGCAGATGAGCTTCTAAGAACCAGAGTCGTTTGTCAATGGTGCGGGAAATTTCAGTGTAAAGGTCGGCTGTATCGAGGTCGTCTAATTCATCAGTTGTAGCGATCGCTTCTCGGATATGTTTAGCATAAAGTGCAAAGCGATCTGACAACGCTGTTACATGATCTTTGCCATCCAAAATATCTAAGGGATATTCTGGCAAGATCGAATTACTAGCAGCGGCGCGGGCTGTTCCAAAAGCGTATCCGCCTAAAGCTGTGATGCGTTCAGCTACCATATCGATGTACTCTTCTAATTCACCAGCAAGTTCATCAAATAATAGGTGTAGCTGGTAGAAGTCAGTTCCTTTAACATTCCAGTGCGCTTGCTTTGCTTGGGTTTTCAAATCCGAAGTGGCTGCCAAGCTTTGGTTAAGAAGTACCACAATTTGCACTCGCGCTTCGGCAGGAATGTCAATGCGGCTAGGAAACAAACGTGATGAGATGTTGTTGTCGTTCATGATTCTACGTTAGTACCTTTTACAATTAACTCTACAGATACTTGTGGGCTATGCGAAACTCTCTGACGACAGATGGAATTAACGATTGAATGTGTTAAGGTTTATGACTAGTAGGTTAGATACGATGGTTTTCTATGGTATTGAATGTACCACCGAAAAGCCGATTGCGAATTGCATCACTTTGTAAGAAGTCATGGGGAAAACCTAGCTCAATTTGACTCACTTCATTTAAACGTTGCAAATGTTCTGGTGAGAGGGTGACATTTAGAGAAGCTAAATTGTCTTGAAACTGAGTTAATTTACGTGCCCCAATAATCGGAATAATCACGCCACTTTGAGCGCGTAACCAAGCTAATGCTACCTGTGAAGGTGTATGTCCAATCTCTGCTGCAACTTGGCTAACTAATTGGGCGATGGCTAAATTTTTCTCAGAAATTTCTCCGCCAAAAGTTGCGAGTCGCCCTTGTTCGCCACCTTCTTGAGGAGGCTTGTTATACTTTCCTGTCAGCACACCGCCACCCAAAGGCGACCACGGTGTTACTGCTAAATCAAAAGCTTTTGCCATCGGTAGCAAGTCTCGTTCTGGTGTTCGCTGAATCAAACTATACTCAATTTGCAAGGCGACAAACTGCGTCCATCCTTGGTGTTGAGCGATGGTATTTGCTTGGGAAACGATCCAAGCAGGAGTATCAGAAATACCAATGTAAAGAACTTTACCTTGACGGACAAGATCATCAAGCGATACCTTCGGTGAGCTTCGCTAACGCAATACTTCTTCAATAGGTGTTGTGAAGTCCCAAGCGTGCAACCAGAATAAATCAATGTAATCGGTATTCAAACGTTTGAGGCTACCTTCTAAAGACTGGATTAAGTTTTTGCGATGGTTCCCACTACCATTAGGGTTGCCTTTCTGATCATTCATCCGCAAGGGAAAGGAATATTTGGTAGCAACTACAAAGCGTTCTCGTTCTTTAGCGATCAACTC
This sequence comes from Nostoc sp., assembly GCF_041747015.1. Classification (GTDB taxonomy): domain Bacteria; phylum Cyanobacteriota; class Cyanobacteriia; order Cyanobacteriales; family Nostocaceae; genus Nostoc. The sequence continues at coordinate 32,818 of NZ_JBGTFY010000243.1, read as the reverse complement.
ACCAACAATTTTTTCACTGCTACCATCGGTATAACCGTTGGCAGTGTCAATAAAATTGCCACCTGCGTTTACATAAGTGTCAAAGATTTTACCGCTTTCGTCAATAGAAGCACCCCAACCCCAATCTTCACCAAAGGTCATGGTTCCTAAGCAGAGTTCAGACACTCTTAACCCACTTTTACCTAAAAGTTTGTATCTCATAAATATTTTCTCGCTAGTGAAAAATTAAGCAAATACCATCCCAAGGGCATAATAACTGGAAACTGGGAGCAATGTTTGACTTGATGTATCGACTTGCAACTTTGATGTATCGACTTGCAACTTTAATGTATTGACCTGCAACTTTAATGTATTGACTTGCAACTTTGATGTATTGACTTGCAACTTTGATGTAGCCTTTTTTTACTTTGTACTGCTTTAGTGAGGCAAGAGCGATGCCTGCGGCGGGCTATGCCTACGCAATTCGTGACTTTAGTGATGTGGACTTACGCAATAATTTTCTAAAACTTTTATTCCTTGATGTACTTTACAACGGCAATCGCTACAATAAGCTTACGTCAATTCAAAACAAGACCTATGACCTACACCTCGCCCAAACTATTTACCTTCGAGGAATTTATAGCCCAATATGGTGATAATTCACGTTACGAATTAATCGACGGACAACTAAGAGACATGGAACCTACAGGACTACACGAATCTGTTGCAGGTAGTATTGCTGGTAGAATCTATGTCGAAATTTTTAGTTCTAATTTAAACTGGCTAGTTCCAAAAAATTGTCTGATTAAACCACCTGCGGCTGTTGCCACAGCGCTGCATCCTGACGTAATTGTTTTAGATAAAGCAGAACTTAGTAAAGAACCGCTCTGGCAAAAAGAACCTATTATTTGTAACGGCAGTACAATCAAACTTGTTGCTGAAGTTGTGAGCAGTAATTGGCAAGATGATTATGCAAGAAAAGTTGAAGAATATGCTTTTCTTAACATCCTCGAATATTGGATTGTGGATTTTCGGGGCTTAGGTGGTTTGCAATTTATCGACAATCCCAAACAACCCACATTTACCGTTTGTCAGTTAGTTAACGGTGTGTAGCAGCAGCAACAATATCGCTTAAGAGATACTATTTCTTCTGATATCTTGCCAAATTTACAATTTAAACTCGACGACATCATACATATTTGACGATCGCCACAGGATCGGAAAGCAAGTGAATGAACTAGCGATCGCCACGGTTTTCTAAGCTAGAATACCAAAGTTATGTTTAGACACGTCTTACTTGTAATTGTAAAAGAGCTATTATTTCTATGAATTACTACGTAATCTATGACGGAAATTGTAATCTCTGCGTTACATTAGTGCGATCGCTAGAAACATTAGACCAAGGAAAGCTGTTTCGCTACGCACCCATGCAAGATCAGCAGACACTTTTACAGTGGGGAATTACAGCCCAAGACTGTGAACAGGGGATGATTTTAATTGATGGTAATGAACCCCAAAGACGTTGGCAAGGCAGTAACGCAGCAGAAGAAATTGGGCGGTTATTACCAGCAGGAAGCATATTTGTAGACGCTTATCGAGCATTACCGGGGATGAAGTGGGTAGGCGATCGCTTTTACGAACAAATCCGCGATAACCGCTACACCATCTTTGGCAAGCGTTCTAATACCTATCAATCTTCATACTGCGTGGATGGTAGCTGTAAAACAGGTAATGAGCAATTTTGAGCCTGAACTATCTATAGTATAAAATTTCTGTGCTATGAGAATCAAATCCTCGTTTTCGGCAGATTCCTACCATTTTTAAATTCAGCGCATAAAATATAGTTAACCCTTTAGGTTAACTATATTTTATAAAATTGTGATACAATGGATATTGTATTCGAGAACAGTAATTTTGAAGAAGAGTGCAATAACCAACGGCTTCTAGTAAAAAATCATGGTGCAGATAGAGCAAAACGTATCCGACTACGGCTAGATCATTTACGTTACTATGCCAACGTACTTGAAGATATGCGAAATCTTCAAGTACGTTGCCATGAATTGCTTTACGATCGGGCAGGTCAATTATCGCTCGATTTGGATCATCCATATCGGCTTATATTTGAGCCAGCAGATGAACCAATTCCTACCAAATTAGATGGTGGTATCGACTGGAGTCAAGTCACTGCCGTGAGAATAATCGGCGTGGAGAATACACATGGAAAGTAAGATCCAAAATCAGTATAATCCAGATTACGTTTCTCCTCCTGGGGATACCCTGCTGGAAGTTCTGGAAGAACGGGGGATGACCCAAGTAGAATTGGCAGAACGGACTGGAAGACCTAAAAAAACAATTAACGAAATTATTAATGGTAAAGCAGCAATTACCCCTGAAACTGCATTACAGCTAGAACTGGTATTTAATATCCCAGCTAGTTTTTGGAACAATCACGAACGACGATACCGAGAATTTTTAGCGCAACAGGAAGAAAAAGAGCGTTTAGAAAAGCAAGTAGCATGGCTTAAAGAAATTCCTGTTACAGCCATGATTAAGTTTGGCTGGATTCGCCGCTATCGGGACAAAGTTGAGCAGATGCGGGAGGTGCTAAATTTTTTCGCCGTCGCCTCCCCTGAAAATTGGGAGGGAATATGGTTGAACACTCATATAAATTTTCGTAAATCTCAAGCATTTCAAAGTGACCCTGGTGCTATTACCGCTTGGCTGCGTCGAGGAGAAATTGAAGCATCTAAGATTACTTGTACTCCCTATAATGCCAATAAGTTTCGGGAAACACTGCAAAAAATCCGCGCTTTAACTGTAGAAGCACCAGAAATTTTTCAGCTAAAAGTGGAGCATCTGTGTGCAGAAGCTGGGGTTGCTGTAGTTTTTGTACCACAACTTCCTAAAACGCGAACCAGTGGAGCAACTCATTGGTTGAATTCTGACAAAGCGCTGATTCAACTCAGTCTGCGCTACAAGACTGATGACCATTTATGGTTTACTTTCTTCCATGAAGCTGGTCACATTTTACTGCATGGTAAACGTGATTTCTTTCTTGAGGGTACAGATGTTGCATCTGTCAATGATCAAGAAAAGGAAGAAGAAGCAAACAAATTCGCTGCGGATATACTCATCCCCCCTGCCGAGTTGAAAGCATTTCTGGCATCAGTTCAACAATTCAGTAAAGAAAATATTATCCAGTTTGCTGCTGAAATCGGTATTGCACCGGGGATTTTAGTTGGTAGACTTCAGCATGATAATTTTTTACCGCCTAGTCACTGCAATGACCTCAAACAAAAGCTTGAGTGGGCGTTAGATGATGAATAGCTAATTAGACAGAATTTGTTTTTGTCAAAAATCCGCCTCCAGGTGCTAGCTAAGAGTCTGCTAGACCAACCATTATGCTATCTGGCGTGTTTGTAAACATTGTGCAATCAATGACATTTGCGAACGCGCCAGAATTCGGCACAACATAGAACCTGATGGGAGGATACTGCGTGAGAATTGGTGCTAACTACTTGGGTGACGGAGAGTGTGAATTTACAGTTTGGTCGCCGCTACTAGATAGCGTCACGGTAAAAATTTTAACTCCAGAACAGCAGCTAATTCCCCTCAAGCCTCAGTCTGAGGGATACTGGCAGACAAAAGTAAGCGATGTGTATCCAGGTACGCTTTATCGGTATGTCTTGAATGGTCAAGACGCTTTTGCCGATCCGGCGTCGCAGTATCAACCTGAAGGGGTGCATGGGCCGTCTCAAATTGTCGATCAACAGTTTGAGTGGACTGATGAAGCCTGGGCTGGCATTTCTTTGGAGTCGATGATTTTCTACGAACTCCATGTTGGCACATTCACGCCGGAAGGAAGTTTTACCGCAATTATTCCCCGTTTACCGGAACTCAGGGAACTAGGAATTAACGCCATTGAAATTATGCCCATCTCTCAGTTTCCGGGAGATACTCATATTGAAGCCTCTTTGACATATCGCAACTGGGGCTATGATGGCGTTTACCCGTTTGCTGTCCAAAATTCCTACGGTAGCCCAGCCGAACTAAAACAACTGGTGAATGCTTGCCACCAACACGACATTGCTGTTGTATTGGATGTGGTGTATAACCACTTTGGGCCAGAAGGCAACTATATGAATCAGTTCGCGCCCTACTTTACTAAAAGCTATAAAACGCCGTGGGGCGATGCGATGAATTTCGACAATGCCCATAGTCAGGGCGTGCGAAACTATTTCATCGAAAATGCGCTTTACTGGTTGCGCGAGTTCCACATTGATGCATTGCGGCTGGATGCTATTCAGGCAATTTACGACTTGGGCGCGAAGCATTTTTTATGGGAACTGGCCCAAGCGGTTCATAATTTATCACAACCAGGGCAAACATGGAAACGCCATCTAATTGCGGAAAGTGACCTAAATAATCCGCAAATAATTCGTCCAGCAGAATTGGGTGGGTATGGAATCGATGCTCAGTGGAGTGATGATTTTCATCATGCATTACACGGACTTTTAACAGGCGATCGCCAAGGATATTATCAGGATTTTGGGCAATGTGCTGATCTGGCAAAAGCTTATAATGATACTTTTATTTACGATTGGAAATATTCGCCCGATCGCAAACGATTTCATGGTATATCTTGCCGCGATCGCCCGCCATCACAGTTTTCTGTCTGCATCCAGAATCACGATCAAATCGGCAATCAAATGAAAGGCGAACGCCTCAGCCAACGGATCTCTTTTGAGGGATTAAAGTTAGCTGCTGGTGCTGTGCTGCTGTCGCCCAATTTACCCCTGTTATTCATGGGAGAAGAATATGGAGAAACAGCACCCTTTATTTACTTTGTTAGTCACTCCGATCCCGATTTAATTCAAGCTGTTCGAGCCGGACGTAAACAAGAATTTGAAGCATTTCACTATGCAGATGATCCCCCAGATCCCGAATCGGCAGAAACTTTTCTGCGTTCTAAACTCAATTGGCAATTACGCAATAACGGCAACCACAAAGTTCTGTGGGATTGGTATCGCCAGTTAATTAATTTACGCAAGACGCATCCAGCACTTTTGAAACAAGACCGCAACTTCATTCAAGCCACTAGCGATGAAGAGAAGCAGTTGGTCGTTGTGCGTCGTTGGTGCGAATCGAGCGAACTAGTATTTGTGATGAATTTTAATTCGTCTCCAGTCACAGTGACTCTGCCAATTGAGCGTAATGCTCATAAACTATTAGATTCAGCAGATACCTCATGGTCTGGGACTGGTTCTGAAACTGCTGAATATTTATCTGCCGGACAAGAACTGAGAATAAAAGCTACTAGTATAGTCCTGTACGAAGGGGGATGAGGGGGAAAGTTAGAACTTGAAGTTTTGGCGTTGCTGATTGAAAATGCGAATTTGCCGGGCTACGCCCCGCTAACGCTAACACGCAGAGGCGCAGAGAGTAAGAGTTGAAAATAGTTGAATTCTATATCCAAATTCAGCAACGCCAAAGTTTTAAGCTCAAAGGTGCAACTTTTACCCTCAGAGGCTCAAACTCCCCACTTCCGACTCTCCATTACCCGCTAGAAACAACAAACTCATGCGAATTCCTACCGCCACCTATCGAATTCAGTTTACACCTCAGTTTGGCTTTGACAATGCTAGAGCGATCGCTGCTTATTTAGCAGATTTAGGCATTTCCGATTTATATGCTTCTCCTATTTTCAAAGCCCGTTCTGGGAGTACGCATGGCTACGATATAGTAGACGCTACTCAACTAAACCCAGAATTAGGAACTAACGAATCCTTTGATGCTTTAGTCAGCGAAATTCAATCCCTTGGTATGGGTTGGTTACAAGATATTGTGCCAAACCACATGGCCTATACCAGCGAAAACGATTATTTAATGGATGTATTAGAACACGGGCCAGATTCAACTTATACCGATTACTTCGACCTTTCTTGGAATGCTCCCTTTGGCGATCGCCAAGAGCGAGTTTTGGCTCCGTTGCTAGGAGATTTCTATGGTGCATCTCTCGAAAACGGACATATTCAGCTGCAATATGAACAGAACGGTTTAACCGTAAATTATTACAGCTTGAAATTGCCACTGCGGTTAGAATCTTACACAAAATTTATCACTTCTAATTTGGGTAAACTCACCCGGACACTGGGACGCAATCACCCCGATTTTATTAAGCTATTGGGGATTTTGTATATTCTCAAAAGTGTGCCTTCAGAGGTTGCAGGAAAACAGCGACAAGACCAAATCGCATTTATTAAAGGATTGATTTGGGAACTCTACACCACAAACGATGCCATCCGCGAGTTCATTGACGAAAATCTCCAAACTTTCAACGGAGAAGCAGGTAATTCAGATAGTTTTAATCTGCTAGATGACTTACTGAACGATCAGTTTTACCGTCTCGCCTTCTGGAAAGTTGGGGCGGAGGAAATGAACTACCGCCGTTTCTTTACTGTCAACGAACTGATCTCGGTGAAAGTTGAAGAACTGCGGGTTTTTAATAACACCCATAGCCTGATTCAAAAGCTGGTTGAGGAGGGCAAATTTACAGGTTTACGGATTGACCATATTGATGGGCTTTATAACCCAATTCAGTATCTAGAAAGGCTACGAGAAAAGACGGGAGATGTTTATATCACCGTTGAGAAAATTTTGGAAATCACCGAAGACTTGCCGGAAGATTGGGCAATTGAAGGAACATCGGGATATGACTTTTTAAACTATGTAAATGGCGTATTTTGTCTAACCAAAAATCAATCGCAGTTCGATAAAATTTACCATAACTTTATTGGTTCAAGAGTAGACTATGCCTCAGTAGTAAAGGAGAAAAAACACCTGATATTAGAAAAGAATTTGGCAGGTGATATTGACAATCTGGCTCTTTTGTTAAAGAATATTTCTAGCAAATATCGCTATGGCAATGATTTTACACTGAATGGACTAAAAAGAGCGATCGCTGAAGTTTTAACTCTGTTCCCGATATACCGCACCTATATTACCCCCGATGGAATTGGAGATAGCGATCGCGCTACCATTCAAAAAGTAATTAATCAAGCCAAAGAACAAGCGCCCCTATTGCAGCACGAATTAACCTTTATTGAAAAGTTAATGCTGCTAGAGTTTGATAATTCTCTAACTCAAACAGAACGCGATCAGTGGATATATTTCGTCTTGCGAATGCAGCAATACAGTGGGCCGCTAATGGCGAAAGGCGTAGAAGACACCACGCTATACGTTTATAATCGGTTGCTATCGCTGAATGAAGTGGGAGGAAATCCCGGTCATTTTGGCATCTCTGTAACTGACTTCCACAGTTTTAACCAAAAGCACCAAGCAACATGGCCTCACACAATGAACACCACAGCTACCCACGATACCAAGCGCGGTGAAGATGTCCGGGCTAGGTTGAATGTGCTATCAGAAATTCCCGATGAGTGGGAGCAACAGGTAAATACTTGGAGTACCATGAATCAAGGAAATCGTAGCGATCGTCATGGGTTTGCTATGCCCGATCGCAACGATGAGTATTTTCTCTATCAAACCCTGGTAGGGGCATTTCCCTTTGCAGAACATGAACATGAGTCCTTTGTAGAACGGGTAAAAGACTATATAATTAAGGCAATTCGAGAAGCGAAAGTCCATACAGCGTGGTTGCGGCCTGATAGCGAGTATGAAAAGGCGTGTACTTCTTTTATTGAGAAAGTACTTGATCCTGCCATCTCAGGGGAATTCTTAGAAGCCTTTCGTCCCTTTCAACAGCGAATTGCAGACTATGGTATATTCAATTCCCTTTCCCAAACTCTACTAAAGATGACTGCGCCAGGTGTACCCGATTTATACCAAGGAACGGAACTTTGGGAACTAAGTTTAGTAGATCCAGACAATCGCCGTCCCGTGGATTTTGAACAGCGACGTACTTACTTAAACACCATCCGCGAGCAAGTAAAAACAGATATTCTCGGACTGATTCAGGAGTTACTGAACGACAAAACCGACGGCAGAATCAAACTGTTTTTGACGGCTCAATTACTCCAAGCCAGAACAAACTACGTCTCATTATTTCAGGACGGCGACTATCTGCCGTTAGAGGTTCAGGGAACCTACGCCAATCACATTATCGCCTTTGCGCGCCGGGAGGGAAATCAAACAGCGATTGCGATCGCGCCTCGCTTCTTAACTAGCCTCATTCAGCCTGAAGACGATCCTTTGGGCGAGTCAGTTTGGCAAGATACACACCTGCAATTACCTCCTGGAACCTGGAAAAACGTCCTAACTCAGCAACCCTTACAGACTACAGGAACATTATCTATCGCATCCGCCCTCAATCATTTTCCAGTTGCTCTATTAATTAGTAGTGCTGAGTAAAAAGATAAATCTTTCTCACGCACAGACGCAGAGGCGCAGAGAGAACGCCGAAAAAACTCTGCGTTCCTCTGCGGTTCCCTTTGCGTTCCTTTGCGTTAAAAAATAATTGAAAATATGACCACACCCACCACCGCCCAGATAGACACCGTACGCGCCCATATCAAAAAAACCTGGAAAACCTTAACCCGATCGCACGAACACTTATTACAATCTGCAAAGGATACCAAGTTAGACCACAAAACAGAAACTCCCTGGATCGTTTACATTTCACCCTCAGAAGATTGTCCCAACATTCAGACTGTGCTGGAGCGATCGCTATCTCCCAAGGATATGCAAAGAATTGAAATTCGCACTCTGCCAACAGAAGTCGAAGCGATTCAAGATCACGGGTTATTGTACCTACCAGGGCCTTATGTTGTACCCGGTGGCCGCTTTAACGAAATGTATGGCTGGGACAGCTACTTTATATTACTAGGACTTTTGCGAGATCAGGAATGGGAGCTAGCCCAAAGCCAAGTAGACCAACTACTGTATCAAGTGCAGCATTATGGAACTATCCTAAATTCTAACCGGACTTATATGCTGTCGCGATCGCAGCCCCCCGTCCTTAGTATGATGGTTTTGGCGCTATTCCAGCACACCCAGGATGAAGAGTGGTTAAAGTCAACCGTACCGCTTTTAGAGCAGTTTTACTATTACTGGGTAGTACCGCCTCACTTAAATGCCGCAACCGGCTTATCCCGATTCTATGCCTTTGGGGAAGGCCCCGCGCCAGAAGTTTTGTTCTCCGAGCGGGATGAGGAAGGAAAAAGCCACTACGATCGCGTTAAGGAGTACTATAAAACTTTTGAGGTTGACGATTATGACGTTAGTCTTTACTACGACCGCGAAAATGACGAACTGACCCACCTATTTTACAAGGGCGATCGCACCATGCGCGAGTCCGGTTTTGATATCACCAACCGATTTGGCCCCTTCAGTGCTGATATCCTCCATTATGCTCCTGTGTGCCTCAACAGTTTGTTGTATCAGGTGGAACAAGATTTAGCCCAAATTAACGATATTCTGGGGAACGAAGAACTGCAACAACAATGGCGCGATCGCGCAGATATCCGGCGCGATCGCATCGATCAGTGTCTCTGGGATGAACAACAGGGAATATATCTGGACTATCATTTCCAGAGTGGAGAACGCCGTCGCTACGAATTTGCTACCACGTTTTATCCTCTTTGGCTAGGAATTGCTTCTGTTGCCCAAGCCCAGCGCGTCGTCGAAAACCTCTCTTTATTTGAAGCCCCAGGCGGAATTTTTACCAGTACTCGTGTCACCGGAAACCAGTGGGATGCTCCCTTCGGTTGGGCACCATTGACGTTAATTGCCGTTTTGGGACTTTACCGTTATGGATTTCATCCAGAAGGCGATCGCATTGCAAATAAATTCTTGGCTATGGTGATTAAGGAATTCGAGCGTCACAACACCATTGTTGAGAAATATGATGTTGAACGCTGTTCTGCCAACGTCTCCGATGAAATCTGCTTTGGATATAGTTCTAACGAAATTGGTTTCGGCTGGACAAATGGAGTTGTTTTGGAACTTTTAGCAGCCTGTGGGAAAAAAGTTTAAATAAAAAGGCGTGAGGAAAAACTCACGCCTTTATCTATAAGTAGCCATCATGAACTGCATACTGTAGCGAGGTTGGTTAAAATTACATGACCTTTGTATTCGCTTTTAGAATAGTGGTTATTTGTGTAATAATAGTTAAAGTATCTTAATATTTATACATATTATAGAGGATTGGGATTTTCCACTGTAAAACATTAGCCACTATAGAGTTTGTCAGCTAGTGGTTGAATGTTTTTGTCATGAGTGTATTTTAGGAATTTTCATCTGAATGTTAGGCGGAGTAAAAGCGTGATCCAGTTAGAACAACCACCCAGTCATCAAACAAAACTGACCCCAGTAGTGAAAAGTAAATCTCAATTTAAGGGACTTTTTATTGCTATTGTTATTGTTGTCGTATGGGTCATTAGCCTCAGTTTATTACTTTCCCTTGACATCTCCAAGTTAAAATTTTGGATGTTATTGCCTGTTATAATATGGCAAACATTTTTGTATACGGGATTATTTATTACATCTCATGATGCTATGCATGGGGTAGTGTTTCCCCAGAACATCAAAATTAATCATCTTATTGGGACATTAACCCTATCTCTTTATGGTCTTTTACCCTATAAAAAATTATTGAAAAAACATTGGCTGCATCACAACAATCCAGCAAGTCAGACAGACCCAGATTTTCATAATGGGAAATACAAAAATTTATTTACTTGGTATTTTCATTTTATGAAGAATTACTGGAGTTGGGGACAGATAATTGCCCTAAGCATTATTTATAACTTTGCTAAAAATATACTCCATATACCCAGTGAGAATCTAACAAATTTTTGGGTGATTCCTTCGGTTTTAAGTTCATTGCAATTATTTTATTTTGGGACTTTTCTACCCCATAGCGAACCCATAGGAGGTTATATTCAGCCTCATTGTGCCAAAACGATTCCCCGTCGAATTTGGTGGTCATTTATAACGTGCTATCATTTTGGCTACCACGAAGAACATCACGAGTATCCCCATGTTCCTTGGTGGCAGTTACCAGAAACTTACAAAACAAAATAGTTTTTGTTTATCTAAATATCATCGCAACAAGAGTGACACGGTAAGTAGAGCGGCGTGAATAATTCAAGGTTTTTAGTAAGGACTTTAGTCCTAATTTGATTTCTTCTCACCTACTTACTTAATCTATAGTTTGAGCAAGGCATTATTTTAGATTATCCTGCTTATGCCAATTAATAATTCTCATCTTGTCACCTATAGCCCTGCTTATACAATTGTTCCGACTTACGAGTGCTTTAATCGCTGTAGTTATTGCAACTTTCGCAGTGAACCGGGTAAAAGTCCCTGGATGAGTCTTTCAGATGCAAACAGTATTTTAAAGCCACTTCAAAGCGAAAAAATCTGTGAAATACTCATACTTAGTGGTGAAGTGCATCCTCATTCGCCAAGGCGTGATGCGTGGTTTCAGAGGATTTATGATTTGTGTGAATTAGCGCTTTTAATGGGGTTTTTACCACACACAAATGCAGGCCCGCTAAGTTTTGAGGAAATGCAAAAGCTCAAGGGTGTAAATGTTTCGATGGGGCTGATGTTGGAACAGTTAACACCAACATTGTTAAATACTGTACATCGGCACGCACCGAGTAAATTACCAGAAATCCGTTTACAACAATTGCAATGGGCGGGAGAGTTGCAGATTCCCTTTACAACTGGGTTACTGTTGGGAATTGGGGAAACTGTAGATGATTGGTGGGAAACATTGGAAGCTATATCTGACTTGCATCAACGTTACCATCACATTCAAGAAGTCATCTTGCAACCCCATAGTCCAGGACATCAGCAAACTTTTGATGCACCACCTTTTGATCCCCATCAGTTACCAGAAGTAATTGCGAAAGCGCGTCAGATTTTACCATCAGATATTAGTATTCAAATTCCGCCGAATTTAGTTAAAGATGACCGATGGTTACTCGCTTGTATCGAAGCTGGTGCGCGAGATTTGGGCGGAATTGGCCCAAAAGATGAAGTGAATCCTGATTATCCTCATGTTCAGGAACAGGCATTAAGAAATATTTTACAACCTGCGGGGTGGGAATTGATGCCGCGATCGCCAATTTATCCGCAATTTTATAGCTGGTTGTCGGGGGAATTGCAAACAGCAGTGAAGCGCTGGCGAAAAACTCTAACACCAGTTTCTCTTTTGTCAGAACAGGGAAGTAGAGATTTTCCCATCTAGAACACCAATAACAGCTGAAATACCCATCTCATTGTCGGTTTATTTGTTAATTTCTTTACTTGATTTCTGAACAGGATTTCAGATGAAACCCTGGTAAAACGAGCTTTTCAGTCTCAGTATAGTTTCAAAAATCAAACCGGAGTCCTATAGGTTATATACTAATAAACACAGTCCCATTATCATCCCAATTGCCTCTACTCTTTCTGGCCTTTTGACAAATACACTTGATGTAAAAAACAATGGGTCTTTTAAGAATCTAAATCCTCTCTCATTTGATTGTTGAGCTTTATATTCCTCTAATACCTGTTCATTACTCAATTCATTTTTATCTAATATATTTGTTGCTAATATAAATCTCCCAGCTTTTATTTTTTCTTTTTCAATTACTTCTAGTCTCGTTTCTATTTTACCTTTAACTTGATATTTTATTTCTTTACCATATAATCATTTCAGGCTTTAGTTTCTCCAAATTCATAATTCTCAAATCTGATTTAATATCTGCCGAATGTGGGTTTGATATAAAAAAAAGAGCCTAAGTCAGGCTCTTTAATAAAAAACTAGTACAGCACGGCATAAATCCAACTATCATCTCAATTAACTAGACGAAGGGCTTTGAACCCTTATTAAAGGTAGGCAAACTTCCGCCACTACTAAGTTTAATAATGTAATTGTGACTACTTCACAGTCACCTTACCACCAGCTTCTTCGATCCGCTTCTTAGCATCTTCAGCAGCATCCTTAGCCATACCTTCCTTAACTGCCTTAGGTGCAGCTTCCACCAAGTCTTTTGCTTCTTTCAGACCCAGACCAGTCAATTCCCGGACAATCTTCAGGACGGCAATCTTCTTATCAGCTTGAACTGATTCTAGAATCACATCAAACTCGGTTTGCTCAACTACTTCCTCAGCAGGAGCAGCACCACCACCAGGAGCCATCATCATCATGCCGCCGGCTGGTGCTGCTGCACTCACGCCGAAGGCTTCTTCAATTTGCTTAACTAACTCAGCTGCTTCTAGCAAAGACAGGGTTTTTAGTTGTTCTAAAATTTGATCGGTTGCAGTAGACATTGATGTAACTCCTGTAATTTTGATTATTTATTTGTCATAGGTCATTGGTCTTTAACTATAGACTTTTGACTCTTGACTGATGAACCACGAAGTTTATTCAGCAACGGTTTCAGCGCCACCATCTTGGACAGTAGCGGTTTCAGTGCTGCTATCTTGTACAGCAGTGGTTTCAGCACTGCCATCTTGGACAGTAGCGGTTTCGGTACTGCTATCACCTTGCTTTTGGTCGGCCACAGCCTGGAAAGCACGAGCCAATGAACCAGGAATTTCGTTGATACCCACAGCAATCTTGCCAGCCAAAGCGTTGATAGCTCCAGCAATTTGCGCTATGAGTTGTTCCTTAGATGGCAAGTCTCCCAGAGCCTTGACATCCGGTTCTTTGAGGAGGCGACCTTCCATGACACCACCACGAAGTTCTGTCTTCTTGGTAGTTTTCTGGAACTCTTGATATGCCTTAATTGCCGATGAAAAATCTTCTTTAACCAGCAAAAAAGCTGAAGAACCTTTGAGTAATTCCGACATGGGTTGCCATTTTTTGTCACCTTCAATAGCAATGCCCATCAGAGTATTTTTAGTCACTTTACAAACAGTGCCACTCGGACGCAGCCGCCGCCGCAAGTCAGTAATTTCTGCAACCGTTAGCCCTTGATACTCTATTACTAGTGCTAAAGTTGACTCACTCAAAGTTTCTTTGAGATCAGCTACTATCTCTTTTTTATTTTCTAGTGTTCTACCCATTTCAATCTCACCTCCTTAAAACAATTAATCATTGCCCTACTTGTACGTTTTTTCTAAACCTGAACCAAAACAACAAACCCCAGCTAATGTAAGCCGGGGTTGGGTAGTAAAACTCCTGATGCCATAGTTATCACACCTTTACGCATGGTAATTTTGACAATTAGAGTTTTCACCTCGGCAGGATATTAAGCTATTAGCACCTGCTGTCTCCGGCTTTGCCTATTTAATTTCTTAGTGGGGATTGGGGAGTAGTGAGTGAGAAAATTCCCTACTCATTACTTCTTTTACGTTGCTTCGCTCAGTTTTAAATCTCGTAGGGCGCTGACATCAACTTTAATCGATGGCCCCATTGTGGCAGCTATATAAAATGTGCGCCAATAACGACCTTTAGCTCCTGAAGGACGGTTACGATCAATTGTCTCCTGCAATGCCTTCAGGTTGACTAACAAATCTTCCGGCGAGAAGGTTGCCTTACCAAACATAACATGGACAATACCAGTTCGATCAGCTCGGAACTCTAATTTACCAGCTTTGAATTCTGCGATCGCACCTGCTAAATCAAATGTCACAGTTCCACCCTTGGGCGATGGCATCAAACCGCGCGGACCTAGCAACTTACCCAGCTTTGCCACCTGTGGCATTACATCGGGTGTAGCAATCAGCTTATCAAAATCCATTCTACCTTTCTGGATTTCGTCAATTAGTTCTTCTGAACCTACTATATCAGCCCCAGCGATACTTGCTTCGTTTACCTTTTCGCCTCTGGCTATCACCGCCACTCGGACGATTTGTCCTGTACCTTTAGGCAGTGCTACCGTTGTCCGCAACTGTTGGTCTGTATACTTGGGATCAATTCCCAGCCGGATATGCGCTTCCGCAGCTTCGGCAAATTTAGCTGTTGCTGTGTCTTTCAGAAGAGCTAAAGCCTCTAAGGGTAGATAGTCCTTGTCTTCTACTTTTGCTTGCAGCGTCTGCAAACGACGCGATATTTTTGGCATTTTTTTCTCCTGGGGTAATTCCGAAGCTTCGCCTCTCCCCCGATAATTTTTACTTATTTGTCATTTGCCAGTTTTTTACTAATGACCAATGACCAATGACTAATCTGTAATTGTTACACCCATATTCTTAGCCGTTCCTCCCACAATCTTCATTGCCGCGTCTATGTCGTTGGCATTAAGATCGGGCAGTTTCGTTTGGGCTATTTCTTGCAATTGAGCTTTGGTAATTGACCCTACTTTCTTTTTGTTGGGTTCATTCGAGCCTCTTTCAATTTTCGCTGCCTTGCGAATCAGTTCCGATGCTGGTGGCGTCTTGAGTATAAATGTAAAACTCCGGTCTTCAAAAACCGAAATTTCTACGGGTATCACCATTCCAGCTTGATCTGCTGTTTTGGCATTGTACTCTTTGCAGAACATCATGATATTAACGCCATGTTGACCCAACGCGGGACCCACTGGCGGCGCTGGGTTGGCTTTTCCAGCATTCAGGGCCAGTTTAATGACCGCTACTATTTTCTTCGCCATTTTTATTTAGCTTTGTTTCTCTACCTGATTAAATTCCAATTCTACTGGTGTATCCCTGCCGAAAATTGAGAGCAAGGCTTTAAGCTTACTCCGCTCTGGAGAGACTTCAATCACCTCGCCTTCAAAGTCTTTAAATGGACCAGAAAGCACCATGATCTTATCACCAGTAGCCATGTCAATTTTGAGAACCGGCTCTTGTTCGCTGGTTTGTTTGAATATACGTTCTACTTCTGAAGAACTCAGTGGTATGGGGTGGACATGACCTCGACCCCTACTACTACCACGTTTTTGTTCTGAACCCACAAAATTAATTACATGGGAGGTGTTTCGTACCACCTGCCAGGTATCATCATCCATCATCATCCGTACCAGCACATAACCAGGGAAAACTTTTTCTTCTGTATGCTGGCGACTACCGTCTTTGCGGATTTTCACCGCTGGCGTCTGCGGAATTTCTACCTGGATAATTTTGTCAGATACATCAAAAGTTTGAATGCGTTGCTCTAAGTTAGTTTTTACACGCTTTTCACAGCCTGAGGCTACTTGAACTGCATACCAGCGTGCTTCTTTTGACGCTGCTTCTGCTGTTTCCTCTGACTGCAAGATTGAGTTGCGTGGTTCATCTGTTGCAAAAGTCATCAGAACACCTGTTTTGCTGCCCAAGCAAACAATCCATCGACCAAGTATATCAAAGATGCGGAGAGTGCCACCATTAACAACACAGCGGCGGATTCGCTTACTATCTGCTTCCGACTAGGCCAAACTACTTTTTCAAGTTCTTCTTTGGTTCCCTGTATGAAGTTGCCAAAGCTAAATCCATTGCTGGTTTCTGGCAATTCTGCCTCACTTTTTTTGGCCACGGCCGTTTATCCCCCTGTTTCTTGTACAGTTAGATCCTACTTAATTGTCATCCCGGTTTGCAGTTTCGACTCTATTTCGCTTACTGAAAGCAAAACAACTGCAAATACAATAAATTTACCCGAAATTATTAGCGCTAACTGCTAATATAGCAGCTGCGTAATTATTTCGGGCTTTGTTTTTTGCTTTTGAGCGCGCCCTGGAGGACTTGAACCCCCGACATCAGGTTTTGGAGACCTGCGTTCTACCAACTGAACTAAGAGCGCACAAGCTGTTTTTGATTCAGTTATTGCGCTGAACTAAATTTCAGTTTAACGCAATATGCGATTTATATCATACCTTAATTTTATCGGAAAAACAAGTTAGCGGCAGATGCCGCTTGAGGCTTGAGATTTCTCCCATACTTTGGAAAGACAAATTACAAAGGGCGGTCAAATCGTTGTTTGATCCGGGTTGCCTTACCGACGCGATCGCGAAGATAATACAACTTAGCACGGCGGACTTTACCGCGACGTAATACTTTGATGCTGTCAATCCGGGGAGAATGCAACAAAAACACACGCTCCACGCCGACACCTTGAAAAACTTTACGGACTGTAATAGTTTCGTTGATGCCGCCATTGCGTCTGGCAATCACTACTCCCTCGTAGGGTTGGACGCGGGATTTCTCGCCTTCCTTAATTTTTACTCCGACTTTTACTGTGTCGCCCACATAAATGTCGGGCAGATTCGATTTTATCTGTTCCGCTTCAATCGAGCGGATAATGTCTTGAGCGTTCATAGTCTTTGGGTCTGCTTAAAAAACTCACGATCATCAATTATAAATCGATAATCCTATTTCAGTTTACTTGTTGGGATTGATAATTTTACTGATACAACAGTCTAGACAGCAAAGCTATATTGCAGAATCCAGTACCACAAGGGTAAAATTTATGAAATTTAGCGTCGTCATCAGTACCTATAATCGCTTAAACTTGCTGCAAAGAGCAATCGATTCGGCTCGTAACCAAACAATTGAGTGTGAGGTGGTTGTTGCCGATGACTGTTCATCTGATGACACCCAAACCTATGTTAAAAGCTTAGGGGACAACGTTGTTTACCATCGTAATGAAGTAAACCTTGGTCATGCGGCAACGGTAAATGCTGGAGTTGGCAAAGCTAGCGGCGACTGGATTAAGTTTTTGGATGATGACGACTATTTGGCTCCCAACTGCATAGAAGAGATGGCTAAGGCGATCGCCCTTCGTCCCGATGCTGTAATCTGCTCTTGTGTGGCGGCTCAGGTAGATGGTAATGAAGTTGAAATATCTCGCACCCCCCAAGTTGGTCCCGGTTTAGCTTTTTATATCCCCCAAGCCGATATTCACTACGGTATGCTCTTAGAGATTGTACCTTTTGGCACACCTGTACAAGTAGCCTGTGAGCGTGATGCTTTCCTGCAAACTGGTGGTTGGGACTCCACACTTGATGCTAACTGTGATGACATCGATTCCTGGATTCGGATTGCCCAGTTTGGTGATGCTATTTTCTTCAACCAGTGTCTTGCTTACCGCACTATCTGGACTGGTGCTTATAATCAAAAGTTTTCTTTGTCTCGGCGGTTGGCGACAAATATTTTGATGAAGGAGAAGATTTACGCCTTAGTAGATGAACAACATCGCTCAAAGATTCCCGTCTTTGAAGATATAAAAAATTACTTAAAACTCCATTGGATTTTGGTAGCACTGAAGCAAAAAAATATCAAGAGTTTTCTTTCAATGATCGATCCGTCTATACTTTCTCCTCGCTCTTGGAAGTTTTTGCTAACTGCTGTTTCATCACGCAACTCTCAAGGAAATAATTCTCAAGTTCGTAAACTTGTGTTGATTGAGTCGTAACTTTTTAAGCGTTGATGATAGTTTTTGCTTTTAAAAACTTAGCATTTATGAAAGTGAATAAGTAGATAATTTCGTAAATTTGCGACGAATTAAGAGTTGAGACTGACTGAGAAATCTGAGCGACAGCTCCCGTCGCTCAGATTTGAGTGAGGACGCAGAGTTTGTTTTCGTCAATTCGCTTTTACCTTGACGCGAAATTTAAGCCAATAATCGTTGCCAAGTTAGTTGTTTTGTCGCTTCATCCCAATGCCAGCGTAATAAATTAGCGGGTTGACTCTTGGCAATTCCTGGTAAATTAATTGCCTGTCTAGGTGCATCGGTAGCTAGTAAAATGGCATTTTCCACGTCACAAATCCCCCACTTCACCAAATTCTGCACTCCCAGCAATAAGGGTAAAGTCGTCCCCGATAAGGTGCCATCCGCCAATCGTGCAGTACCGTTTTTAACTTCAATTTGCCGACTGTCCCAAGGATACACGCCATCAGGTAACCCCAGTGGTGAAAGGGCGTCGCTGACAAGGAAAAGCCCTTTTTCGTAATTGCTGGCGCGAAGTAATATTTGCAGCATCGTAGGCGAAACGTGTTCACCATCTGCAATAAAACCACACATGACATTCGGATGGGTAATTGCTGCCCCTAATAATCCTGGTTCACGGTGATGTAATAATGGCATAGCGTTAAAAGCGTGAGTTACCATCGTTGCACCGAGTTCAAAAGCACGTTGCGCTTGGGCAGATGTTGCCTGAGAATGTCCTAAACTGACGGTAATGCCCAAAGAACGCAAATATGGTATTACTTCATCAGTGGGATCTAACTCTGGTGCTAAGGTGATGATTTTCACGAGCGTTGCATAATCTCCCAAAACCCGCTTTACCTCGTCAATTGTTAAGGGTAATATGTACTCTGCTGGGTGTGCACCACGCTTTTGATAATTTAAAAATGGACCTTCTAAATGTACTCCGAGAATCTTGGCACCTGTTTGTTTACAGGGGATAATATCAGCAATCACAGCAAGCGATCGCTGAATATTTTCTACTGAAGTTGTCACAAGTGTCGGTAAAAATCCATCTATCCCGGCATTCCACAAAAATTGCGTTATTTTCGGGATAATATCAGAGTTTTCAGCTTTTAAATCAGGAAATGCCAATCCCAACGCCCCATTAATCTGCAAATCAACTCCGCCTAAAGAAATCCAGTCACCTGCTACATTTATTACGGATGTACGGTTGTGCGCCTCTACTGTATCCATTGGCAAGATTTGCTCAATTATGCCCTCTTGATTAACCAAGAGCATCTGCAAATCTTTGTAACCTGGTACTCTAGCATTGATAATATCTACGGCACTTTGTATTGCTTGGATCATCAGATTGGCAAGAAGATAGCTAAATCTCATTCGATTTTAAATGAATCAATCGGCTATAAATCCAAAATTCTATGGCTCCCTTAGTTGGTATTATCATGGGCAGTGATTCCGATTTGCCCACTATGAAAGATGCGATCGCAGTTTGTGACGAATTTGGCGTTGAGAGGGAAGTGGCGATCGTTTCTGCTCATCGCACCCCAGAACGCATGGTGCAATATGCTCAACTTGCACACCAACGCGGTATTAAGGTAATCATTGCCGGTGCGGGTGGTGCGGCACATCTGCCCGGAATGGTAGCATCTTTAACCCCACTTCCGGTTATTGGTGTTCCCGTACCCACCCGTAATTTGCAAGGTGTTGATTCTTTGTATTCGATTGTACAAATGCCTGCTGGTATTCCTGTAGCAACGGTGGCGATCGGTAATGCCAAAAATGCCGGTCTTTTAGCAGTACAAATCCTGGCAACTCATCAACCAGAATTGTTAGAAAAAGTACAACAATATCGTCAAACCCTTTCGGAATCAGTAATTGCAAAGCAAGCAAAACTAGAACAATTGGGCTATGAACAATATTTAAAACAGATGCTCTAGTCATTTATTTTGAAAACAGGGAGCAGGCGACAGGGTATAAATCATCCTTGACTTGAATTGCGAAATTTTAAAAGCAGTAGCAGTTTAATAAATGGCTATTACCAAGAAAAGCTTGTTAGCAGCTTTAAAGTAACGAATAATTAACTTTTCGTATAGAAAATTAATAAAATACTTAATTGTCCTATTCTGATATCGGGAAATACTTAGCCTGTAAACGATACAGTTGCTTTCCTTGATCCCTCAAAGGCTGTTTGCTACTACAAACGCTAGAAAACGTATTAAATAATACAGTTTTTTGGTTCTAGTAAATAGAAGATTAATCAAATTTATCCGTTTAGGCATAAGTTAATCACAAATGCAACAGGAAGTATTCTTATATTTTCCTGTGAGGGAGGGTTGAGATTTTTCTCTAAATCAAAGTTGTTAAGTTGATATGAAAAAAAAGGTGGGTTCCAGGGAAAAAATAACTAAGATTGTTACGCAGGTTGCCACTTCTTACCGCATTGTTTATTGGTATTATGTTGACAATTTTAGACAACTTCTACTTTTCATGCCAAAGAGATTTTGCAAGATTGAAGATTAATTGAAAAACTACTTGACTGTTTTATAAACTATATAATAATTTCTTAATGAAGATTTCCAAAAACTATTTACATATGTGCCAATAGTTTCCTAAACTCCTACTAAGGTTATTTGATTTTCAAGTTTCTAAACAAGTGGTTTAAAAGAAAAATATCAAAAACCACTGGATTAACTTCGGGCGTTAGTCTTTTATGCTTAACCTGTTTTTTGCTGTTTTTGGAGGATGCTGTTTAGATTCATGTACAAACAAAAATTGAAAACAAAAAGTAGGCGTCTGTCTGCAAGAAATTACGTTATAGACTCACAATCTAACGCAAAAGTCAAGCTATTTAATTTAGCAATTAAGCGACTCTCTCCCAGTTGGCAAGCCTGCTTACCTTTGGCTTGTTTGATTGTGTTGGGTTGGGGTTGTGCCGCAGTTGCTCAAACTCCAGCAGCAGGGCCAACGACAGCAGAACTTAAAGTTGCTCTTGACACATTATGGGTTGCGATCGCCGCCTTTTTAGTGTTCTTCATGAACGCTGGTTTTTGTATGCTAGAAACCGGCTTTTGCCGCCAGAAAAACGCTGTCAACGTTCTTTCTAAAAACCTGGTTGTATTTGCTCTTGCTACCGTTGCCTTTTGGGCGATCGGTTTTGGCTTAATGTTCGGCGATGGCAATGACTTTATTGGATTGAATGGATTTTTCTTAGAAGGAGCAGATAACAGTCCTGCTACAGGAGAAGCCTACAAAGGTATCTTCAGTGGCATTAGTTGGACTGGTGTACCCTTAGCTGCCAAATTTTTATTCCAGCTAGTGTTTGCCGGAACAGCAGCAACAATAGTTTCTGGTGCGGTAGCCGAACGGATTAAGTTTATTGATTTCCTAATTTTCAGCCTCTTACTTGTGGGTATTGCCTATCCCATTACTGGACATTGGATTTGGGGAGCTGGTTGGCTAGCAGACAGAGGCTTTTGGGATTTTGCCGGGTCTACGGTGGTTCACTCTGTGGGTGGCTGGGCAGCTTTGATGGGAGCAGCATTTCTCGGCCCACGTATTGGTAGATATCAAGATAGACAAGTCGTAGCTATGCCTGGTCATAACATGAGTATTGCCACTTTGGGCTGTTTGATACTTTGGTTGGGCTGGTTTGGCTTCAACCCCGGTTCTGTGATGGCTGCTGATCCTGGTGCAATCACTCACATTGCCTTAACAACCAACATGGCTGGTGCAGTCGGTGGTATTGCAGCCACAATCACAGCTTGGTTGTACTTAGGCAAACCAGACCTGTCAATGATTATCAATGGCATTTTGGCTGGCTTGGTTGCGATTACAGCATCTTGTGCTTACGTCAGCATCGGTAGTTCTTTTATCATTGGCTTGATTGCTGGAGTACTGGTAGTTTTTTCTGTAACATTCTTTGACAAACTTGGCATTGATGACCCAGTGGGAGCTACCTCAGTTCACCTAGTTTGTGGTATCTGGGGAACTCTAGCAGTAGGACTATGGGCTGTTGGTCCTGGTGTTTATTCCTGGTATGGTGATGCACTTGGTCCAGCAAAAGGTTTATTTACAGGTGGTGGTGTTGGACAGTTCGGTATTCAGTTACTGGGCGTTGTTACAGTAGGTGGCTTCACTGTTTTACTCAGTAGTATTTTTTGGCTGGCACTGAAAGCTACTTTAGGTATCAGAGTATCTAAAGAAGAGGAGTTAGAAGGTTTGGATATCAGTGAACATGGTATGGAAGCCTACAGTGGATTCCTCAAAAAAGGTGATGCAACTGGATTTACTGAAGGACAAAGCTAAATTGGGAAATTATAGGATAGGTATTTGTTTGATTTACCCTCTGGCATATTCCTAATCTTCGCTACCAACACACTATTAGTAGATTTAACTAATTCCGTAAAATTCTCTATCCCCATGTAAGATGGGGACGAATAGCAGGAAAAAGTAGGGGGTCTTATGCCCCCTTACTTTTCCAATCTTCCACCTGGTAGGTCTTGATTAAATAACTAGGCTGCAACCATTACCACGATAAATTGACCAAGCCCACCAATAATATAGGGCTCATATTTGATTTTTGAACAAACTCAGTACAACTCAAAGAGAGTTCTTCCCTACTCCCCACTCCCAGCCTACGCAAATAATTTCAGAAATCAAATCGGATTGCTATATATTCTTTCTTAACTTCAAATATTACAATTACTAGAGTACTAATGTACAGTTGCTCTTTATAAATACTAATAATGTAATCACAAAATCCTTGTAAACCTCTTTTTGGAGCGACATTAAACTCATGACCACAAAAAAGTTATATTGGCAGAACTTACGCACTGTACTTATTCGTGATCAATTTTTACGCAATTGTATTTATATATACAAACATTATACTTTACTAATCAGATTAACGCAGAATCGTAGCACTCTCAAACCACTAAAATGATCTTCGCTTATGGAAAAATTTCGCGTTAATTAACCAAATATCAACATAAATTTTTATATTTACATTCAAACTTTATGAAGGCTATATAAAACTGCACCTCGCACTTTTTTGCAACCAAAACCTTATATACTATACTAGATTTTGATAAATTTGAGAGTTTTGTTAATTGCAACACCAAAAACTATTAATTTTTAGATGAAATACTAGCGTATTTTATAGTCTATAGTTTTTAAGGTTTAATCAAAACTATATTCAGTATCATCAAAAAACTGCAAACTTCATGTGGTACAAAAATCAAGCGGGGAGTGAAAACATGGATTTACGTAGAGATGCATTGCAAATCCTTAAAGAAACTAGCCGAACTTTTTATATTCCAATTAATCTTTTACCGCCAGGATTACAAGAAGCAGTAGCATCAGCATATTTGTGTATGCGTGCCATTGATGAAATTGAAGATCATCCAGAACTAGATAACTCTACAAAGACGAAGTTGTTAAGAACAATTAGCCTGACATTACAGGCAGGGGTTGATGGCTTCCCAGTAGATGCTTTCTTTGCCGGATTTAGCGGGTACGAGGATTCCTTAGAAGAAGTCACCATAAGGATTAGAGAATGGTCGCTGCTAGCACCTGAAACTATTGCACCTCGAATTTGGGATGCTACTGCTGCAATGGCCGACCGGATGGCTTACTGGGCAGAAAGAAACTGGAAAATTTACACAGAATCTGATTTGGATCGTTATACCTTTGGGGTTGCAGGTGCGGTGGGATTGTTGCTTTCGGACTTATGGACTTGGTACGATGGAACGCAAACAAACCGCACCCAGGCCATTGGGTTTGGTCGGGGTTTACAAGCAGTTAATATCCTGCGTAACCATACTGAAGATTTAGAGCGTGGGGTAGACTTCTTTCCAGAGGGTTGGAATGCAGCAAATATGCAAGAGTATGCGCGGCGTAATCTAATCTTGGCAGAAGCTTATACCAAAGACCTTCCTACGGGTCCGGCCTTGGACTTTTGCCAAATTCCCTTAACCTTGGCTAATGGTACTCTTGACGCCCTTGCCAATGGTAAAGAAAAACTCAGCCGCAGTGATGTATTTGCACTTCTCGAACAGCTAATTAGTGTGAACATGAAAGCCAGCTAATAGTCTCTTAACGACTAAAGGAGCCGATTCTACATTCCTTCCCAATTCGGACATCCAAAATCCTACAGCGATTTTCTGTAGGGGAGCCAGTGCGATCTTCTTACTTCGCGTAGAAAAAGGGAGACGCTTTAGCGCATGACGCAGCCGAAAGCTTTCTCTTCTCGCAAAGGGAGACGCTGCGCGAACGAGAGGCTTGTCTGCGACACGCCTCTCGTTCGCCAACGGCATAGCGTCTCGTAGAGAAGCTATGCCGTTCGCTTTAAGCGAGTCCACTTACTCCTACGGGTTTGAAGGTGTCTGTACAGATGCTCAGAATAACAACTAATCAAGCGGACATCACACAATTAGGACTTACGCACTGTACAAAATAACTATCTTGTGTATCAACGTCAATGCGTTGTTTCAGGCTTTTATCAATCTCCCTTGATTGGGTGCGATCGCCAAAATATCATTGAAAAATCTCGCTATAAGCCTTGAAAACTATACTTGCTATTTTGGCTTTTCTGTCAATGCGTAAGTCCTAACAATAACACTCCAAAATAAGACTATAGATACAATCATGGGGAAACCCAGATTAAATCTGACTTTCTAAATTGGTAGAAATTACCATAGACACTAATTATTAGTGTAAGTATAATAAATAATCTTGATTTGATGATCGCTTTACGTAATGCCAATTAAACTTTAGAAACTCTTCAAAGAATTTCCAGCAAAAATTACCTGGCAAGAGTTGATTAATATCTAAATAATTGAAACAGAGTTTAATGTTCCCCTTGATTTTTCGTGCAGCGAGTTGACAGTGCATGAGCTACTGCTTAAATCCTACCTGTCCCAATCCAGAAAATTTGGTAAATAGCCAAAAGTGTCACTCTTGTGGCTCGCAATTACTGTTGCGCGATCGCTATCAAGTGATCAAACCATTAGGTCAGGGTGGCTTTGGAGCAACCTTCTTAGCCAATGATCAGGGCTTACCAGGAGAACCGAGTTGCGTAATCAAGCAATTACGCCCATCAGGAAGCGCCCCACACGTTTTACAGATGGCCAGAGAACTCTTTGAGCGAGAAGCCAAAACTCTAGGTAAGATTGGCAATCATCCCCAAGTACCAAGATTGTTAGACTATTTTGAGGATCATGAACAATTTTACTTAGTTCAAGAATACATTGGCGGTGATACCTTGCAGGAGGAGGTCAAACTTAACGGCATCTTAAGCGAAACTGGAGTCAAGCAATTCTTAAGCGAGACTCTACCACTGCTGCAATACATCCATGAGCAAAAGGTAATTCATCGTGACATCAAGCCAGCCAACTTGATTCGCCGCACTCAAGATTCCAGAATGGTACTCATTGACTTTGGTGCTGTTAAAGACAAAGTTACCCAAGGTGCAATAAGTCAATCGGGACAGACAGCATTAACTGCATATGCGATTGGTACTCCTGGTTTTGCACCTCCAGAGCAAATGGCTATGCGTCCAGTCTATGCCAGTGATATCTACGCACTGGGGGTAACATGCATTTATTTGCTCACTAGTAAAACTCCTAAAGATTTAGATTACAATCCCAACACTGGTGAGATGATGTGGGAGCAGCTTGTGCAAGTGAGTGACCACTTGAGCAATGTATTACGAAAAATGTTAGAGGTGTCTGTACGTAATCGCTATCAATCAGCGGCAGATGTTCTCAGAGCATTGGAAATAGAACCATACTTAGATAGTTTATCAAAGGGTTTGCTGGTTAAATCTGATACTGGAGCTAAAGAGCGAACATACAATCGCCTGGAAAATTCTGCTGTTTTATATAGCAACCCTTCTGCCGCTGGTATCAGTACAGGAGTAGCACAGGTAGCGGCAGCAATTCGCGCTAGACGAGCTAAGGCAGCAGAAGCAGGTGGATTACACCAGGGTTCTGGGATGGGCAAATCAACAACTTTGGCTAACAGCAACAGTAATGGTTCCCAGGTTCAAAATTCTAAAGTTCAGCGCAAGCTAGATACCCAAGGTTTACTAGCCGCCTATCTGAAGGGAAGGCGGGATTTTGCCCTACACAATTTAAATTTGCTGAACCTGCAAGGTGCTGATTTATCACAAACAAATTTCCATTCTGCTCAATTTCAAAAAACCAATCTCCAGGGAGCTAATCTCCAGAGTAGCGACTTTAGCAGAGCCAGTCTGAATCGAGCAAATCTTAAGGATACTAATTTGAGCAAAGCATACTTTAATCATGCTGATCTGGAAGGGGCAGACTTGCGAGGCGCAGACCTCAGCGATGCTTATCTCAGTAATGCCAACCTCCGAGGAGCTAATCTGTGTGGTGCTAATCTCACCAGTGCCAAAATTTCTGATGAGCAGTTAGCACTAGCTAAAACAAATTGGATGACCGTGCGCCCCAATGGTAAACGAGGCTTGTTGTAATTTTCAAGTTTATCGTTGGGACACAAACATAAACATTGTTGTGCCCCTACGAATTGGGTTACATCCACACGAGAACCGCTATATTTTCTAGATCGCCTACTTTGTGGCGATCGCAATCGCTTGATCCACAGCTTGCAAGGCTGTGTTTACTTCGGCTTCTGTGACAATCAGCGGTGGCACAAATCGGACAACTTTTGGACCGGCGGGTACCAGCAATACGCCCTCTTTGATGGCAGCATTGACGACATCGGCTGCGGTTAGCTCAATGTCAGATCGCAACTCCAAACCGTTGATTAAACCCCAACCCCGAACTTCGGTAATGTGCTGAGGATATTTCGCAGCGATCGCCCTCAATCCAGATCGCAATTGTTCACCCCGTTCTTCCACATTCTGCAATATATTTTCCCGTTCCAATGTCTGGCAAACACTGAGTGCTACACCACATACAAACGGATTTCCGCCAAAGGTGCTGGCGTGTTCCCCTGGTTGAAAAACATCGCAGAATTTCTTGCTCATCATTGCGCCGATGGGAATACCGCCACCTAAGCCTTTGGCACTGGTGAAAATATCTGGTTCAACGCCGAGATGTTCGTAACCCCATAATTTGCCACTGCGTCCCATGCCAACTTGCACTTCATCAAAAATCAATAAAATGCCAGTTTCATCGCAAATCTGCCGGAGCTTTTTGAAATAGGCAATATCTCCTGGACGCACACCACCTTCTCCCTGCAATGGCTCGATCAGAATTGCCGCTACATGATAATCGCCTTCATCTAACTCACTAATCGCCACTTCCACAGCGTTAATATCGTTGTAATTTACGTAGTGGAAACCAGGAACCAAGGGATCAAAGTACTTTTGATACTTCGGTTGTGCAGTGGCGGTAACAGTCGCTAAAGTCCGTCCGTGAAAACTGGCATGGGCGGTTAAAATAATCGGTTTTTCAATGTCTAAAACTGTGTGGGCATATTTCCGCGCCAGTTTAATTGCTGCTTCATTGGCCTCAGCTCCAGAGTTGCAGAAAAATATGCGATCAGCGCAGGAATGATCAACGATCCATTTTGCCAATTCACCTTGCTCAGGAATGTAGTACAAATTAGAAACATGGTGCAGCTTCTGGATTTGGCGTGTCACCGCTTCTACCATCGCTGGATGGGCGTGTCCTAAAGTACAAGTGGCAATTCCAGCCACAAAGTCCAGATATTCTCGCCCCTGTGTATCCCAAACCCGGCATCCAGCACCCCGTTCTAGGGCTAAGGGAAACCGGGCGTAGGTGGACATGACAGCTTCATTAAAGCTATCTGCATCAAAGGGACTGGTGGATGCTGACCCTAAATCTGGGGAGATGGTGGCTTGGTCAACTAGAGTTTGTAGGCTCACTACTGCTCCTCGTGAAAGTTTTTCATTATATAGTTATTTACAAGTTTGCTAGAAATTTCTCAAAATTACTTTTTATTTAGCACAACTTGTACTTCCTTTTAAGCTAACGCTTATGTAACCTCAAATGCATTGTGGTGGTGAAAAAAAACTCCCTTGTGGAATGAAGGGAGTTTAGCGAGAAATTGAAAATGTTACTGAGTCAGTAACCTAACGGCAATCTCAAGGTGCATCTTAGCCTTGATTTCTAACTCGGAACGCGTGAACATAAAATAGAATTACCTCTTGGTAAAAGTGGTATCGGTAGGTAACAACTTTTCCAGGGATGATACCTACCGATTAAAAAGTTGATTGGAATGTATACATTCCAATCAATCCTTATTCACATCTCTCAACAATGCCCAATCCCAAAGGTAATCCACAAAATTTAGAACCAGCCCCGTCAAATAGAGAAGATAAATTAATTGATAATCTCAGTTTCCGGGTTACTAAAGATATGAAGGAAGAGGTGAAAGCACAAGATGACCCCCCAGAGTTCTGTAGACGCGCTATTCAAGAAGCACTAGATAAGAAAAAAGCTAAGTAGTTCTGAGTGATTGGACTATTAGTAGAGATAACTTTAAAGTTAATAGAAAACTAGAAAAATTAGGCTAAAAGTACTATTTTTACCTCATTCTCAAAACTTGAGCAAAAATATCAACGTATCCAAAAGGAGTTAATGGCTGGGGCGATCGCTCTCGGTGGTGTTTTCTTCATTGGCACTTTGTGGTATCGAATAATAGAGGGCTGGTCATGGGAAGACGCGGCTTACATGACAGTGATCACCTTAGCGACTGTGGGGTATGGAGAGACGCATCCACTGGGTAGCCGAGGACGGTTGTTTACAATTGCCCTGATTTTGTTGGGTGTGATGAATATCGGTTACATTGTCAACAGATTTACACAAGCGATCATTGAAGGCTACTTTCACGAAGGAATTCGGCTACAGCAGCAGAGGCGGTTAATGGAATCCCTATCAGAACATTACATCATCTGTGGATTTAGTCGCACTGGTCGTCAAATTGCCAAGGAATTTAAGGCAGAAGATGTACCTTTTGTAGTGATTGATTCGGAGATAGAATCGGTACAAAGGGCGCAGTCAGAAGGTTACACGGCATACCAAGGTGACGCTACCCTAGATGATACACTTTTGAAAGTTGGCATTGAACGGGCGACTTGTATCGTTGCAGCACTTCCTTCAGATGCGGAAAATTTATATATTGTTCTATCAGCAAAAACATTGAATCCAGCAATTCGGGCGATCGCCCGCGCAAGTAAAGAAGAAGCTTTACAGAAGTTACAACGCGCTGGTGCAGATGAAGTCATATCCCCCTACATTACTGGTGGTAAGCGCATGGCTGCTGCGGCTCTCAGACCCCAAGTGTTAGATTTTGTAGACGGGATTTTGACAGGTGCAGACCGCCAATTGTATATGGAAGAATTTTTACTCGACCCGGCTTTTTGTCCCTGTGTGGGTCAAACTTTGCAAAAAGCGAGATTGCGATCGCAATCTGGGGCATTGGTTCTGGCAATTCGCCGCCTTGATGGGACTCTCATCGGTGGACCCACTGGCGATACGATTTTAATGCCAGGAGATCGGCTAATTGGTATGGGTACAGCAGAGCAGTTGCGGAGTCTTAACCAAATTCTTGGCCCAATTGGTTCTCAGAAATTGCGTAAACCTAAAAGTAATAGCTGATCCAGCCAAAAGAAGCTATCTCTGAGTGCAAGTTGGGATCATTGTGCAGAAATACCCTAATCTGGTAGCGATCAAGTTACGATCTTGTCACACCCTTTTTTTGATTTGAGAAATCCTATTCCAGAATTTTCTGGTTAAAATAGTATATCTGTTCTACTCAAACTCCAAAACTAACACTCCTTAAAACCATATATTTAGAGGCATTAGAGGCAGGAATGGCTATCAACACCGATACTTCTGGCAAGACCGATACTTCTGGCAAGCAAAAAGCGCTGACTATGGTGTTAAACCAGATTGAGCGCACCTTTGGTAAAGGAGCAATCATGCGGCTGGGCGATGCTACCCGGATGCGGGTGGAGACTATTTCCAGTGGGGCACTTACCTTGGATCTGGCATTGGGTGGTGGTTTACCCAAGGGACGAGTCATTGAAATTTATGGGCCCGAAAGTTCCGGTAAGACTACAGTCGCGCTACACGCACTCGCCGAAGTGCAAAGAAATGGCGGTATTGCTGCTTTTGTTGATGCTGAACACGCCCTTGACCCCACTTATGCTGCGGCATTAGGTGTAGATATTAACAATTTGTTAATTTCCCAACCTGACAATGGCGAATCAGCTTTAGAAATTGTCGATCAGCTTGTTCGCTCTGCTGCGGTTGATATTGTAGTAATTGACTCAGTAGCAGCACTAGTTCCACGGGCTGAAATTGAAGGCGACATGGGTGATATCCACGTTGGTCTGCAAGCGCGGTTGATGAGCCAAGCTTTGCGTAAAATTACTGGTAACATTGGTAAATCTGGTTGTACAGTAATTTTCATCAACCAATTGCGGCAAAAAATCGGTGTTACCTACGGTAGCACAGAAACCACAACTGGCGGTAACGCATTGAAATTTTACGCTTCGGTGCGCTTAGATATTCGCCGAATTCAAACCTTGAAAAAAGGTACAGATGAATATGGGAACCGCGTCAAAGTCAAAGTCGCCAAAAATAAAGTAGCGCCGCCTTTCAGAATAGCGGAATTCGACATTATCTTTGGCAAAGGTATTTCTACCTTGGGTTGTATTGTTGACTTAGCAGAAGAAACTGGCACTCTTGTCCGTAAAGGAGCTTGGTATAGTTACGACGGTAATAATATTTCCCAAGGAAGAGACAACGCCATCAAGTATCTTGAAGAAAAGCCTGAATTTGCTGAACAAATTAAGCAACTAGTGCGTGAAAAGCTAGATAAAGGCGCTGTTGTTTCTGCTAACTCCGTGGCGAAAGCAAGTGAAGATGAAGAGGAAGAAGAAATGGAATTAGAGCCAGAAGAATAAGGACTGTGGATGTATTAATCTGCAACTCTTAATGTATATACAAAAAGGTAGGTTGCGCGATCGCTTAACCCACCTTTTCTATATTATTGCTGAGAAATTTCTTGATAAGCTTGCCAACACTGATCATAATTGTCTGGCAAAATATCGGCATTACCAAAACACAATTGCTCGTGAGTGGTAATTACTGTTTCATAAGGCTGCATGGAAGTCACAGACGATCGCAGCAATTCTAGATATTCTCCATCTGTACGGCTGAGTTTATGAGGTGCGTAGATGAGTCGCTTGTCGTTAGACATCGCTTTTTGATGCAAATGCTCTAACATCGCTAAATAGACACAACGGCAAGCCTCACGGTAGTTACCCTGACGGTAATATTCTTGCGATCGCGCCAATAAAAGGGCAATGGATGACTCACTAGAGCGAGTTTTTACGCGAAAATCAGTGAAATTGCCACCTCTACTCAGCCAAGAATAGACATAAGGACTGAATTCTCGCCATAACCGCCAAGCCACCCAAGCTAAAAATAAGCCGATTACCAGCCAAAACAGAAATTTCAGCAACTCACCTAGCCTTGAGCTAATTGACCATCCAGTAGGCAATTCTGGCAAAACTCGTTCCAAGCGGTAAAACTGGTATTCCCACCATTCTCCTGCTTGTTGTTGAAATTGCGACAACTGCCAACTCCAGCTAGTTTTTTCAAAGGCATCTGTAGGCATAGGTGAGAAGTGGGAGAGAAGGAGGAAAATCACACTTTGATCAATGATTAATGATTGCTGAATTCTTGCTCCTGACTTCTAAGTTCTGTTTTGATCATTATCCAGCCGATAAGAGCAAGCAGTGCACCAAATACAAGAATTCCTAAATCCCAAGCTAACTGATTTGGGCCTGGTTTGACATGATGGATACCGAGAATTTGGTGATCAATCAGCCCTTCAACCAAGTTGAACAACCCAGCACCAATAAGTATCGACCCAATAAAAGTTTGTGATGACCAAGGAACATCATCACGCCCTCCTGCACGCCATAGCAAGATTACTCCTACTACGGTTAACACCCAATCCAAGGCATGAAATAACCCATCCCATACCATGTTTAAATCTCGATTGGTAACGTTTGTCATAGGTCGAATGTTGCTCAACATATGATGCCACTGGAGGAGCTGATGCAGTACAATTCCATCAATAAATCCTCCAAGACCCAGACCAAGAAAAATTCCAGCAGTAATTAGCGGTGCGCGTTGGTTGAGGGTTTCACTCTTCGCTTCCATCATCAACCTCATAGACAAGTGTTTTTTAAAAATACAACTCTTTTGAAGCAATATCTTCTATCTTGAGGCAAGTACGATCTGAACTACCTACACTGTACCGTAAGCTATCTCTAATTCTTAAATAACGATTATTTACTGTATTTATGATAATAATTACTTACTTCTCAGTAAAATGCCAAACCCCATCCCATTTCTCTAAAATATTATCTGATTTTCAATACCTTCGCCATTTTTTTGTAGGTTGGGTTGAGCGTTCGCGTAGCGTCCCGTAGGGAAGCAAAACCCAACGTATTTGTTGGGTTTCGTGCCTCAACCCAACCTACGAATCCAGGCATTTTTCGATTTGGCTAAGGTA
>NZ_JBGTFY010000242.1:0-20503 GCF_041747015.1 Nostoc sp. | reverse complement strand
CTACTTAAAGTTTACAGAGCAGATAAGCGACTGAGAAATGTAGGAAAACAAAGAAGATTTAAGGCAGGAGTTCAACTATCTCTATTTACTCATGAGCTTGAAATAAATCCTCAGCTTTGATAACAATTAGTGTGATCATTTGTACTAGAAAGTTCTTCACTCAAATGTATTAAGATCGATATACCAACCTCTGTTGGAACTGTTTTCTATGTCTTTGCAAGAGCTTAAGGAACAAGCCTGTAAACTCTCT
The DNA here is from genome assembly GCF_041747015.1 of Nostoc sp. Classification (GTDB taxonomy): domain Bacteria; phylum Cyanobacteriota; class Cyanobacteriia; order Cyanobacteriales; family Nostocaceae; genus Nostoc. Next base: position 20,253 of record NZ_JBGTFY010000242.1, on the reverse strand, counting down.
GTGAGCGATCGCCTCTACAAAAAAATTCCCTGCATAATAGACAGGGATGTTATTGTAAATTAGGTAAAAACTTAAAAATAAATTTTCACTCCTCAACTCCTAACTCTTTAGCTACTAGCCTGTACAGGTTTCTGTTGGGAAACATTGCCGGGTATAGGTTCGGTTTTGTTCCCTGGTTCTACAGCCGTTAATTCAATATGATTTAACAATGTAGTGACAAATGCAAACAGCAAGAAAGGCAGCGATAGCAGAACGACGAGACCTACCGTTGCTAAGGCATATACTGGTCGTCTTGCACCCATCAATGCCAAGGCTGAGGCCAAACTGATAGTGATTGTGATTAACCAAACAATTATTTGACCATAAATATCGCCAAAGGTCAGGGTACAGACAAACTGATAGTTTTGAGTATTATTATTGTTCATTTGCCTCAAGTCTCTCCTTATAGGTTCTACGTTAGAGCCGTATGTGGCTTTCAGACAATTTCTAAATATTTTTGCAAGGTTTGTAATATCACTTCACAATCAACTTTTTTCGTTACAAAGCACAATTTCTAAATTGAGTGTTTACAGTTTTTCGGGACTGAATAATTTAACATACAACACGACTAACTATCAACGAGGAACATTGTAATTTAATACGTATGATAAATTTAGGACTTACGCACACTCTACAAATTCTCGGCGTTCGGCATCTTGGCGGTTCGATAAATACAGTAATTTATATTATGGTTAATTTGTACAGTGCGTAAGTCCTGTAGGACTTACGCAGTGATGATCGGTCATTGCGAGCGAAACGCAGTGTAGCGTTCGCGTAGCGTCTCGTAGAGAAGCAATCTCGTGAAGACGGGGATTGCTTCTCTACGAGAGGCTGCGCCAACGAGACACTTGTCTGCGACACGCTGCGCGAACGCGAACGCTTCGCTCGCAATGACGAAAATACGTTACCTTTGCTTAAGTCCTGTCCTAGTTGGTTGTAATATCTGTCTTATTGACGCTGGAGATTGTCCAGATGTTGCCTTTGCCGCGGCATTCTGGCTGAAAACTCATTGCAAGCAGCAGTGCTGCCGTTAGCGCAAGCAAAAGAAAGTTGGTATAAATAATTTAGATAACGTTCGTGGGAAGAATTTAGATAGTTACGCGCATCAAATGGAGTAATATTCCAAATTTGTTCAGTTTGCTGTAGTAATCGGTTGTGTTCAGGATTTGTAATTTGAGCGTTGGCACTAGGAATCAAAGTGCAAGTGCTTCCCAACGTAATTATAGAGGCAAGCAAAAGTTTCTTAACCATCAATTTCTCCTTGCTATATCAAAAATGTCATTTTTTTCATAAAATCGTCTAACAATTGCATCCACATACAGTTATACTTTGTTTGCAAAAAGTACTTATATCTTACACTTGTATTTTCTCGTAAATGATTCTGGATTGCTATATTTAATTTTTTTTATAAGTAAACCTTAAGTGCATAAATTCATCAAATTCAGGATGTAAAAACCGATTTTTTGGTGTTAAATTTGAGTGTTGCCCGAATTTGTTGACTTAAATCAACAAAACCCTTTATATCTCGTGGCAATATTGTTTTAGGAGTGAACGTGAATACTATTTCTCTTCGTAAAGGTGTTTTTTGGTTGCCAAGTCTAGCTGCTCTTACAGTCCTGAGTAGCGGCTTATCTGTAGTTGCCCAGACAGTAGATAAGGTGGACACTCAGCCATCAACCGAACCTTCTGTAACCGTAACGTTTCCCAACGAGTTGAGTACAGAACTAGAAGCTAAAAACCAAAACCTCTCTACACAAACAACTGAGCCATCTACAGTAACAAATTTAACTAAAGTCAAACAGCCCGCCAACGCTGCGACACAGGAAAACTCCAGTACAACACTCACACCGGTTCCAGGCACAGTAGCAACCTCATCTACAATGCTCACTTCTGAGTCTGTACAACCAACTTCTCAACCATCTGCTCCGAGAGTGGCGCAATCGAATATTGATTTAGGTGGAGCTACTCGTGGGGGCAGAAGCTATATTGGTGTTGCTGGTAACATCGGTTTGAATGGTGGTGACTCATCTTTAGGTGATGGCAACTTCGCGGTAATCAGTAAAGTCGGACTGACAAATGCCATATCGGTGCGTCCTTCAGCCGTATTTGGGGATAATACTACAATTTTACTTCCGATCACCTACGATTTTTCCTTCCAGTCAACAGATCCTTTTAGCGAATCGTTAGCCATTGCACCTTACATTGGAGTAGGTGCAGCTTACAAAACTGGTGATGATTCGCAATTTGCTTTTTTGGTATCTGGTGGCATTGATGTGCCTCTAAGTTCGCAATTCACGGCAACAGCCACTGTAAATGCTGGATTTTTTGATCAAACTGATATAGGGTTGCTACTAGGAGTTGGTTATAACTTTACTGGCTTTTAGGAGTTAGAAGTTATGAGTTATGAGTTAGTAATGCTTTACTCATAACTCCATAACTTTCTACTTAGGCGTAACTTTGTCAATCACCTTAATTTTGCCATCGTCGCCCACTGTCCAAACATCATAAACACCGACGACATCACCGTTAGCATCAACATCTACGTTGCCGCTAGCTCCTTGATAGTTAATATCTTGACCCTCTTTGAGCAACTTCAGTCCCTCGCAGACATCAGTAACTTCTGTTCCAGGGGCATTGGCAACTTCACGGATTTTGCTGGCGATGCCAACACCTGTATTTTCCTTAGCAGCTTGCGCCGCTAACGTCAATAAAGCAGCCGCATCCCAAGCTTGAGGAGCGTATTCCCCTGGTGAACCGCCCTTTTTCTCCTTCCATAACTTGTTGAAACCCTCTAGTGCTTTCCCATCGGAACCGGGTACTGTACCGATCGCTCCAGTTAAAATATACTTACCATTACTATCTTTGCCAACTTGTTCTGGAAAAGTAGGTGATTTCACGCCATCTGTCAACAGAATCTGCACACCCTTTGCTACACCTTGTTGATAAGCAGCTTTCAGAAAAAGACTCCCAGTTTCAGCGTACAATACTGCCAGAACTGCATCTGGCTTACCAGCAAAAGCAGCAGCAGCTTCAGTGTCAAATGTCTGGGCTTTTGGGTCGTAGCGAACAGGTTTGTTTTTGTTAACTATGGTTCCCCCCAATTTTTCAAAAGTTTGTACAAATGCTTTTTCAAAGCCAACGCCATAGTCGTTGTTAATCACAACTGTAGAAATTCGCTTGAAACCTTTTTGATTCGCAAGTTGGGCTAATGCTAGTGCTTGGTAGGTATCGGGAGGAGCGGTACGCGCCCAAAAGCCTTTAAAGTCATTTTTTTTGGCTTTTTCGGTAAAGACAGGACTGGTGCTGCCAGGAGAAACCAGCATGACTTTATTCGGCGTAGCAATGGAGACTGCTGCACTGGAAACGCTACTGGCAAAGGAACCAACTACCCCCGCAACTTTATCTAAAGTTGCCAGTTTGGTCATACCAGCAGCACCAGCTTTGGGGTCAGTTTGGTCGTCTACTTGCACCAAGGTAACAGGTTCGCCATTCACGCCACTGCAAGCGTTGACCGTATCTACGAGTAAAGGCACAGAACCTAACATCTGCTGTCCAACAGAAGCTAAGTCGCCGGTTGTCGGCAACAGGGAACCAATTTTTAGCCCTTTGGTACTGGCTGTAGTAGTTGAATTTGCGGCTGGGGTAGCGGTACTTGCGTTATTAGCTGTGGGGGTACTGCTATCACCACAAGCCCCAACTAAGAACCCAGTAGCTAGGGTAGCTATACTCAAAGTTAAGGCCGCACTGATTTTTCTCATAAGTCACTTCACTCCTCAGATATTTAGGAGCCTAAAATTAAAATTCAAACTGGATTTTAAAGCTAGCTTGATATTATCAAGGCTCCAAAGGATAAATCATATCATCCCTCTTTGGAAGTAAAAGTATTTACTTCTACATGAGTATTTTCTCTTGGGTACGGAATATACTCTGTTTTTTAAAAGCTGGAAAATGGAGAGGGAGGGATTCGAACCCTCGGTACGGAGTTGCCTGCCGTACAACAGATTAGCAATCTGCCGCTTTCGACCACTCAGCCACCTCTCCTGACTCACGAATAACGATGTTAGCAGAATTATTTGGGAAAGTCAATAGTCATTTGTCATTAGTAGCGACAAATGACTAATTTTTCAAAGCACTTGCGATCGCATCCAAGCCACGGGCAAAGAACGTAACTTTTGCCATTGTGGCACGTAGGCGCGTCGAGTGAAGGCATTGTAATCGTTGCGTTCAATTACGGTTAAAATTCCACTGTAATGCATTAGAGCCGCCCACACAGGCCAACGCCCATCAGAAGATAGGTAGGAAATTCCCTTTTCTGCTTTTCTATAAAACTGTCGTGCCCGATCAATTTGAAAGCGCATCAAGGAACGCCAGCGTTCATCCACCACACCCTCGAACAAATCTTGTTCGGTGTAGTTGAATCTTGCCAAATCTTCTAGGGGAATGTAGATCCGTCCCCTCCGGGCATCCTCGCCGACATCGCGTAAGATGTTGGTAAGTTGCTTGGCAATTCCTAAGGCAATCTCTTCTTCGGTGGGAATATATAGCTGTTGTTCACGGTTCCACGGAGCTATATTTCTGGTAGTATCCAACCCCAAGACTGCTGTTGACATTAAGCCGACAGTGCCAGCAACACGGTAACAGTAGAGGTATAACTCCTCGAAAGTTTCATAACGACTGCGATATAAGTCCATGCGCTGACCGGCAATCATATCCCGAAAGGGCTGAGTGTCCATTGGGAAACGTTGAATGGTATCTACCAAAGCGACATCGAAGTTGTCTAATGGGCGTCCAGCAAACATCGATTCGAGCTGCTGCTCCCATAGGTCTAGGGTTTCTGGTGTGGTGATAGCAGAGGTGGGGCCATCCACCAGTTCATCTAAACGGCGACACCAAGCATAAATTGCCCAAATAGCAGGACGTTTTTCTTTGCTCAGGAGCAAAGTACTGAGGTAAAAAGTCGTGGAATACTTGGCTATGAGGTGACGACAAAGTTCGTAGGACTCGTCCAGAGAGACCAGCGTTTTCATGCGCGGTGGGGATTCAGGCAGTTGCAGCATTCGTTGCGGGCGGTCGGGTGAGCGTTTGCAGGTTTGAGGGATTTGCTACCGGGAGAGCCTCAGAAATCGCCTGCGCTGTTAGCTTACCAGAAAGTACGGCACCTTCCATACTGCCTAAGTAACGTTGCATGGTGTAACTTCCTGCGAGATAGAAGTTGGCAATGGGCGTAACTTGTGCAGGACGGTACTGTTGACGACCTGGGGTCGCTTTGTAAACTGAACGCGGCGTTTTCACTACATGAGATTTCAACAACGTTGCGGGATTATCTCCCCCAAAGTGGTCGGGGAAGAGTTTTTCTAACTCGGCAATTGTTGCAGCCACAATCTCCTCATCGGATTTGGCAATCCAATCTTTTGCCGGGGCTAGAACTAATTCCAGCATCGAGCGATTGGGGTTGGCGTATTCACGGCAGGTATTGCTCATATCAGCATAAACGCTGAGGAGGGGCGATCGCGAAAATAGCAAGTGATCAATTTCTGTAAGTTTCCGGTCAAACCACAGATGCAGGTTAATCACTGGTACCCCTTCCAAGCCTTCTAGCTTCTGGAAAAATTCCATTTGCTTCCAAGGTTTAGGTAATATGACCTTTAAAGGGTCAACCGATATGGCAGATACATACACATCAGCCGTGAAAACTTCATCTTCTGCCCCATTTAACCCCCGAATCAAATATCCTTTGACTGTGCCATCGGCGTTGAGCAAAATCTCTTTCAAGGGGGCATTCAACCGCACTTCCCCACCGCGTTCTGTGATGTAATCGACGATAGGGCTGCATAGCCGTTCTGTGGGAGAACCATCCAAAAACGCAATTTTGGAGCCATATCGTTCTTGCAGAAAGCGATTCAGTGCAGTCAATAGAATGGTTGCCGAAACTTCATCGGGATTGATAAAGGTAAGCGCTTTACAAGCGGCGATAAAAACGTCACTAGTTACCCGCTCGTCAACACCTTGCCTTTTCAACCACTCTAAGAAGCTGTACTTATCCATGTCTTCAACATACTTCTGACCCCGAACTACTGCTGGAAGTAGGCCAATTGCAAACCGAATCTTCTGCTCCCAGGTCAACATATCTTTGTTGCGAAGAATCGACGCAATCACGTTGAAAGGAGATGGAATATCTGGAACATCAAAACGTGAAAGTGTCCCAGGCTTGTCCGGTTGATTGAAAATCAGCGTATGCTGTTTCCACTGGAGTCTGTCTTCAATGCCTAACTCTTTGAGCAATTGCAGCATATTAGGGTATGCCCCAAAAAAGGCGTGTAACCCGGTTTCGTACCAGTCGCCGTCAGAGTCTTTCCACGCCGCAACCAGACCACCCAATACGTCCCGGCTTTCCAAGACAATGGGAGTGTGACCTGCGTCTGTGAGATATTTCGCGCAGGAAAGTCCTGCTAGACCAGCACCCGCGATCGCTACTCGCATTTAACCTTAATGCCCTTCAATATTTCTTAATGGTTTTATCGTTCTCATTATACGTTGCAATCTGTTACATTTGGCAGTCGTTGGGCGATCGCTTTCCTAAAAAACTTTTGCCAAAGAAAATTTTACCTGACACGCACCTGCCAAGAAAAATTGCCAATACCATTATCAGTAATGGTTTACAGCGTACATTTAATCTAGATTTACACCACCAGATACAGAAAGACAAAAGTTATTCTTTTGACTAAAAATAGGTAGTTACAAACTGATGTCTCCAAGTAGTTGATTTCTTTGGTAATCCATGTATTTGCTCTGAGGAAATGTCTGAGGCGTTGGCAAAGACTGCTATTAATTTGCAGTATATTATTCCTTCGTAGACACACCAGTGAGGTAAAAATAAAGACTATATATATTTATCTTTAAGTATTTTAACTGTAGTAATAAGGTAATATCTCTAGAGTGTGCAAATGCTAAAAGTTAGTCAAGCTATTTCGTTACATTATAGTTATTATTTCTTTTGATAAACTAAGTCGTTTTTTCAATATTTACTGAAACATTAAATAAAATATAGCAATCTTGAATCATTCGTGAGAAACAAGATCCCGACTTATAAAAAAAGTCAGGATATGCACAACTAAAGGTAAAGAATTATGGCAGTATTGCAAGAGTTCAAGAGGTTTGGACATCATCTGATTCTGGGTATTTCCGGTACAACATTAAGCGATGATGATAAACGCGCACTTAATGAATTGAAACCTATTGGAGTGATCTTTTTCGCTAAAAACTTTTTGGATAGTACACCTTATCCAGTTTGGCTGGAAAGCTTCAAGGATTTGCACAATCAGATACGAGAATATACTGAACGTGACTCGATGTTTATGACTCTGGATCATGAAGGAGGTCGTGTAATTCGTACACCGTTACCAATCACTCGATTCCCTCATGCTTTATTATTGCGATCGCACGCCCACAAGGTAGCAAAAGCCACAGCAGTAGAACTGAAATCACTGGGAATAAATTTATCCTGGGCACCCGTAGCAGATATTTTTTCCCATCCCAACAACCCTGTGATTGGGACTCGTGCTTTTGGTAACACTTCTGAAAGTGCTGCTCAAGGTGCCCGTGACTACTACCTTGGACTTCGAGAGTTAGGAATTCTGGGATGTGCCAAGCACTTCCCCGGACATGGAGACACCAGCAAGGACTCTCACATCGAGCTACCAATACTCAATTTGACTTTAGAAGAATTGCGACTTCGAGAACTTATACCCTTCAAAGCGCTGATAGAAGTACAGATTCCTTTAATCATGACTGCTCATATTTTATTTCCCAATATAGATTCTGATGTGCCAGCAACACTTTCTCCGGCTATCCTCAAAAACATACTTAGGGGGGAACTTGGCTTTGAAGGAGTAGTTGTATCTGACGACTTAGATATGAAAGCTATCTCCGATATATTTAATAAAGCTGGTACTGTGGCGCAGGCATTTCACGCAGGCTGCGATCTGTTTATTGTCTCGCGGAATATTAATTCTTCATCTACTGAAAGAATTTATCACATTGCCGAAGATTTAGCCAATTCCCTCAGTCAGGGAAATTTAGATGAATCAGTAGTGGAAGCAGCCAGAGAAAGAATCGATAAATTACTGGCAGTAACACCGCAGTATACCGTTGATGCTCTGGATAAAGATATACTACTGCAACACGCTCAACTAGCGATCGCTTGTTCCTGTAAATAATGGGTGGTATAGGGGTCGAACCTATTTCTGCGAGTTAAAAGCTAGCTGCACAGCCGTTATGCCAACCACCCTAATTAATTTAAGCAAAGAAATGAGCTGCTGCGATCGCAAGCCTTGTAGCACCAATGCCAGATATAAATCCACCAGGGAGGTACTGCCCCTCCTATTTCTGTGTTATCAGCACAGCGCCTCACTTTTCGGCTTCAGGTGGATAGTGGAAGATGGAGGAATCGTAGCTTGCTTCCCGAAGGGTACCTGGAATCTTCGCCTTCAAAGGGCGCTATGTTACCAATTACACCACAGGGCTTTATTGCCAGGGCAGGGTTTGAACCTGCAACCTCATCGTTCAGAGCGATGCGACTTACCAATTCGTCCACCCGGCAATGAAAGAAATGGCTGCCCCAGTAGGACTCGAACCTACAACCTCGCGGTTAACAGCCGCTTGCTCTGCCATTGAGCTATGAGGCAACGAAGCCCCCCAGGTTCAGAAAAATTACTTTTAACTGTTAGAAACTGTTAGCAAAACAGCCGAAACTCTAGGTAGCAAACCTATTGTGTATAACAGATATATTCTGTGGTTTTGTTGAGTGCAAACTTAGAATTTTTTTCGTTTATTGCCTCTACTTCTGATAGTTTGCAAGTAGAAATAGCTTTTCTTTTTGTGGACTCTGGTTTATTCCAGCGCCTGTCCTTTAGTTGTAAGAAAAACATGACTTTGACCTTTGGGAAGCTTGTCTTTCACTTCATTACATTTATACTACAAAATACTACAAGCAGTGTCAAGGGGTTTCAGAAAATTTTTTAACTTGTCCAAAAAAGCTTGTCTATTTAGATTTGAACTTGCTAACCCTTCTGAAAAGTTAAACTACAACTAATAATTGGGTGAGTATTTAAAAGCCTGACGTGGCAGACACCTATCTGAAGCGACAAAAAATAATTAGTGTTGTCGCCACGTCTAATAAGAAAAAATACCTAAAAATAAATTACTCATTAGTTGTAGGGTGTGTTATGAAGATAGCTAACACACCCTACAGAATTGGATATTTTTTAATTTGAAGTCCTATATAGCAATCTGATTTGATTTCTGAAATTATTTGCGTAGGCTGGGAGTAGGGAGTAGCGAAGAAGTCTCTTTGAGTTGTACTGAGTTTGTTCAAAAATCAAATATGAGTTCTATAACAAGCTGCTGCGCGTCTACACTTTTACTATTACAACTTGTAGTTCTGTGTTGAGAAGCTGTTTCTCTTCTGCTGTAGTTGACGTGCGTAGGCGTAGCCCGTCGTAGACATCGCATCTACACTAAAAAAGCATACAAGCTTTGTGCTATCCAAATCACTACTAATGATCACGACTTAAATGATCAAGCCTGGGACGATTAATCCCAGGCTCTTGATTACCGAAACCTTTTCTCAGTCATATATGCGATGACTTGAACTATAGGTTCCAGCGATTTTGATTTGTATCCTACACGAGTCAACATAACTGGTATAAGATGTCAAATGCGTCGGCGATCGCTGAGGACAAACTACTATTCAAATAATGCCCCAGCTTTTAATTTAATTACCTGTAGCAGGAGTATTGGGCGAAGTAGAGCCTGGTTGGGTGCTGCTGCCAGGAGCGCCAGACTCAGATGGAGTAACGGTTCCTGGTGCTGGAGTTAAGTTGCTAGGAGTGCCAGACTCAGATGGGGTAATCATTCCTGGTGCTGGAGTACTTTCAGGAGTGCCAGATTCAGATGGGGTAACGCTTCCTGGTACTGGAGTACTTTCAGGAGTGCCAGACTCAGATGGGGTGATGGTTCCTGGCGCTGGAGTTAAGTTGCTAGGGGTGCCAGATTCAGATGGGGTGATGGTTCCTGGCGCTGGAGTGCTTTCAGGAGTAACAGACTCAGATGGGGTGATGGTTTCTGGTGCAGTTGTGCTATTAGGAGTGGTGGTGCTATCAGGCGTGGTTTCTACTGGTATCGTAGTGCTGCTAGGAGCGCTAGGTGTGAGTGCTGTGCCACCGGGACAGCGGGAGTTGAGCGGGAAATTCACGCACAGAAGTTTCATTCCTTCTGGCGACATCTTAATTTCCGCTGGTGCATTAGTGGAGTCGCCACTGGCTTGAGCTATGGGGGATTTACTGGATTCGGCTACAGCAACATTAGCGGTGAGCGCCAAAGATAGAGCTGTACCAATCATGGTCAGAGATTTTCCCATCATTCTAAAATTAACCTTAACGGAACACTCGGACTATTAGAACAGACAATAAGATTTAGAAAATCTTCCTAAATGAAGATGTTTAATTTTGTTTCGGAATATAGGGATATGTAGAAGTGATAAGAATTAAATGTGTTGTTCATTGAGAAGTAGTGTTTAAAAATACAAAAGTAAAAATCTTGTTTGTAGTTATTGAACCACTAATAGTAATACACACAATAAGCCTTAGAGAATGGAGACAAAATTTATGTCTCTAGAAAGAAGTGACAAAAATTACAAATTGAGTCTTTTTATTCCATAATATTTAAGTATAAATTAAGCCAAAAAATTCCGTATAGCTAATTTATGCTTTGGCTTATGAGTAAAATGATGAAAGACTAACATCTAAAATTGTAATTCGCTCGATTCTTCACTAAAAACTGTCATGTGAATAGCCGATGAGTTCTCCGCTACCTCCTCAAAAGCCACAAACGTTACTTGGTCAACTGACTCAAGCAGTACATACTATCCAAGCTAGGGTCGATTTTTCTAAATTGGCGCTCAAGCCTAATGCCAAAGTACCGGAACTCTGGGTGCAGGATGCGGGGGCGGATAAAGCAGAGGTATATCCACTGTTGGGCGATCGCTATCTTCTAGGTCGTAGCTCCAAATCCAGCGATATCGTCATCCGTAACCCTGTTGTCAGCCAAATTCACCTGTCGCTATCGCGGAATTCTAATCAGCGCACACCAGTTTTCATCATCAAAGACGAAAACTCCACCAATGGCATCTATCGGGGCAAGCGTCGTGTCAATTCCCTAGAACTGCGTCATGGCGATATTCTCACCCTGGGGCCACCAGAACTGGCTGCTTCTGTGCGGTTGCAATATGTCGATCCACCAGCTTGGTATTTCAAAGCTGCAAGTTTGACAGCTTATGGTGTCGGCGGTGTCAGCGCTCTGTTGGCGTTGGTGATTGGGGTTGAATGGCTGAAATTTTCAGTCAGACCCCTCCCTACAGCCACTCGCGCCCCAGTAGTTGTTTATGCTCGTGATGGAGCTACTCCCTTGCGAGAGCCCCGGACTACCTCTCACGTAGATATGAAGCGATTAGGGGAATTTGGCCCTTATTTGCCTGCTGCGGTCGTGGCTTCAGAGGATAGTCGTTATTACTGGCACTTTGGGGTTGACCCTCTGGGGATTTTACGAGCAGTGTTGATCAATAGCCGCAGCAAAGATGTGCAACAAGGAGCCAGTACAGTTACCCAGCAAGTCGCTCGCAGTTTGTTCCGCGAGTATGTAGGCAGACAGGATACCCTTGGACGCAAATTGCGGGAGGCGATTGTCGCCTTGAAGCTAGAAACCTTTTACAGCAAAGATCAAATTTTGCTGATGTACTTAAATCGGGTTTTTTTGGGGGGGGATACCTCTGGTTTTGAGGATGCATCCCGATATTATTTTGAGAAGTCGGCTAAAGAATTAACTTTGGCAGAAGCAGCAACATTGGTAGGAATTTTACCTGCTCCTAACGCTTTCGATTTTTGTGGAGATGGACCAAATAAGCTAGAAGCAGCTGAATACCGGAATCGCGTGATCAAGCGGTTGCTGGAGATGGGCAAAATTAAAGCTGAGGATGCGAACAGAGCTAGACGCTCCACCGTCCAAGTTAGTCCTAAAGTCTGTGAACAGCAAGCCAAAACCATCGCGCCTTATTTTTACAATTACGTCTTCTCTGAACTTGAATCAATCTTGGGAGAAGGAGCGGCAAAAGAAGGCAACTATATCATTGAAACCCAACTTGATCCAGCAATACAGAACCAAGCAGAAGCAGCGTTGCGGAATTCAGTGAACAACGCTGGTGCAAGTTTTAATTTTTCTCAAGGGGCGGTGGTCACTCTTGACTCTAGTACCGGCAGCATCCTCGCAATGGTGGGCGGGACTGATTACAGAAAAAGTCAATTCAATCGGGCTGTTCAAGCCCAAAGACAACCAGGTTCTACCTTCAAAATCTTTGCTTATACCGCCGCTATTCAACAGGGAATTTCAGAATCAAAAAGTTATTCTTGCGCCCCTTTAACTTGGCAAGGCTTCACCTACAAACCCTGTCGGGCTGGTGCTGGTGCTACTTTAGATATTGCCACTGGGCTGGCTCTTTCCGAAAATCCTATCGCCTTGCGAGTTGCCAGAGCAATCGGGCTGGATAAAGTAGTGGCGATGGCGCAGCGTTTGGGAATAAAGTCAAACCTCGATGCGGTTCCTGGCTTAGTGCTAGGTCAAAGCGTGGTCAATGTTTTGGAAATGACTGGTGCATTCGGCGCTATTGGCAATCGCGGTGTGTGGAATCCTCCCCATGCCATTAGCCGAATTTTAGACAGTGGTGATTGCCGCGATCGCAATGATATCAAAACCTGCCGTGTAATCTATTCCTTCGACCAAGATCCAGATGCCAACAAACGAGTGCTACCAAATGGTGTAGCCGATGAGATGACTAGTTTGATGCGTGGCGTAATCACCAGAGGTACTGGTCGTAGCGCTGCCATTGGACTGAGAGAAGCTGGCAAAACTGGCACGACCGATAAAAACGTTGACTTATGGTTCATCGGTTTTATCCCCAGTCGGCGGCTTGTAACTGGTGTTTGGTTAGGAAACGACAATAATTCCCCTACATCTGGCAGCAGCGCTCAAGCAGCCCAGTTATGGGGCAATTATATGGGGCGGATTACAAGGTAAATGGGCATTGGGCATTGGGTATTGGGTATTGGGGAGAGAGTTAAGTCTCTACTCCCTACTCCCTATGGATTTTAGATAAGCATTGAGCTTGGGTAATAGTTCATCAAGAATTGGTTTAAATCTGTTTACCTGTTCATTTGTCAATAACTGTCTGGCGTAGGCTAACCTCAGCCACCTTATTGTTTCATACAAAGACCCTCTCGCAATCTTGACAAAACGTCGATTGTCTTGGTCATTGTACCTACCTCTACCTTCTGCGATGTTCGCACAAACACTATCAGCAGACCGAACAATTTGCTTGCCTAGTGTATCTTTAGTGAAATTGTCCCATCCTTTAACAATATGCCAAATTTCATTAGCTAGCTTCTCAGCAAGTTGATAAACTTCTAAGTCCTCAAAATCAGGTCTTTTCACAAAATTCCATTGATCATTTATTGATCAATAGTTCCCAGTTCCCAGTTCCCAATGCCCAAATTATTGATATCCCTGCCAAGGAGCGACTTCCAGTTTGCCGCTAGGCTTGAATATCACTTGGAAGTGGGCAAGAGGTTCTTTATCATTGGGAGCAGCTACATTAGAACCGTAAATATCATTGAACATCTTCGGAAGGGGTGTTTCCCGGAAATAGTCAAAGGCGACTTGGTTAAGTGGTTCATAGTCAGCAATTACACCATCTTTATTCACTGCTACCCGATATTTCAAATCTCGCGTAAAGGTGGGAGTGCCGCCCCAAGATTGGCGAACTGTACTATAAAGCTTTTGGTTTAAACCTTTGACTATATTAGAGTCAGTAATTTTTGCGCCGACTACCTCAGGTGTCCTAGCATATCCCCGCCAAGGACTCACTTCTAGCACATTTTGTGTAGTAAAGACTACCCGAAATTGGGCGATCGGTTCATTGGAAATGGGAGCGCGGTTAGCAGGATTGTAAAGTAGGTTGGGCAGGGGAGTTTGCCCTACTCCTAGATTCGCCTCTTTATTCAGCGCTTTATAACCAACGATCGCTCCATCCGCAGCTACACCCAGACGATAAATCAAATCCTGTTGCAATTCTGAACGCTTAGTCCAAGCTGGATGAATTTGATTATACACTTGACGATTTAATGCCCGCAGCTGGGATGGATCAGTAATTTCCGAAACTGTATTTAGAAGTGCTTCTAAATCTTTAACTTGGGGCTTTGCATTAGGTGTGGGCGTTGCAGCAACGGTGGAAATCGGAGTTGCTGATGCTAAAGGAGTGACGCTTTTTGTTGTAGAGCTAGTTTGCTCATCTGGCTTGGGCTGTGGTGGACGCATTTCGGGAGGTGCAATCAAGTTAAAAGCGATCGCTGCTACTGCCAAACTTGATACTCCCACAGCAGCAGGAAGAGCCTGCTTAATCAAAGCCTGACTAGCACCGCCATAGCCTCTAGTAACTGGTTGTAGTTCTAGGGAAAGTTCTGGTAAAGTTTGGGTATCAGCAAAAAACTGATCTACTGCTTCCACTAAATCAAACAACTGTACTGTATTCAAATCTATTTCAATAGGCGCACGTTTTGAATTGTTAGGGTGATCGAACCCCTCTGAAGCACCTTCTGAATGTATAATTAATCTGTGTCGGTTACTGTCTATTTTCTGAAACTCTACAAGCTCCGATTCATGGTTGTGTGCTTGCGGATTTGGTACACTACTTAAAAATTCTTGGGCATAGCCACTAACAGCCCTCACCAAACTTTCAAAAAATTCCCGTCCTCCTGTTAGAGGTTGATTGTAACCAGATAAAGAGCATTCTGCATTTACCAATATTGATAATTCCGGGCGCATTTCCTGGAACTGTGCAGCCCTAGTCACATCACTTAACCCTTCTAAAAGCAGTGTACAATTAGGTAGGCTGTACTTACGTTGAATATTCATTCCACTTCACCGTCAAAAAGACTAATCCAGAATCGCTGCATTCCAGCTGTACCGGTACAAAATAGTAATTGTCCTAACAAATTTATCGCTAGCTCATCTAATTTTTGATCAGAACTTAATGCCAGTAAACCAGAACGTCGAGTATTCATCCGGCTCTTAAAATGCGCTCTAAAGCGCTCTAAGTAATTAGATAACCGCAAATTCTGTTCTAAGGGAATCTGCTTTTCTTCCATTTGTTGACTGATCATTAGTAACTGGCGGATGACAACAGTTAAACGCCGCGCTATGTAGCAAGCGATCGCCACCAAAGCTTTAGCTTCTATGATAGTTAAGGGACGGCGCATATGCGCTCTTCGTAGCGGATTAGAGCTACGCATCCGCCATAAATTCACCCTGTCTTTAATAATTCCTTTCAGCTCCAACTCTTGAGCAAAAGCCAGGATTGCTTCTGAACCACCAAGCTCTAAAGCTTCAATTGCCAGTAAAATTAGGTCAATTTGTAACCGGGTTCTCCGAGGACACGTCTTAGAGGCGATCGCCGGATCTGGTAAAGTGTCCAGAATCGTCGGCAGTGACTCTGGAGTTGGACTGTTGAACGGCGTTAAACTTGCGGAAACATTCATTCTCTAAAATACCTTGTGCGGTTCCAACAGACTAGATAAAACAAATTTAAGATCGGTAGCCAAGACTTGAGGATTAAACTTGTGGCAATAACATGACCACCTGAATATATACATTACTCAACTCTCTCTACTTAAAGGTTTCCCTATATTGAAATCAAAGTTTTAAAACTTAAGTTAATCCATCTCATTTGTTAGTGCAATACCTTTCCTCGCTTGGTTTAGATTCTAATTACCGTCAATGAAGGGTGAAGCTTCAGCCCCGACCCCAGCGTATGACATTATAGTGTACGATTTTTCAGGTATCTGAAATTATCTATTGGGCATTGGGTATTGGGCATTGGGCATTGGTTATTAATTCTTCTCCCTCATCTCCCCCATTCTCCATTTCCTATTCTCTATGCCCCATGCCCCATGCCCCATTCCCCATTCCTCACTACCTATTTTATGGATTTGAAGTCTCTGGTTCGTGACATTCCAGATTTCCCCAAACCTGGAATTTTATTTCGGGATATTACTACCCTACTGCGCGATCCAGAGGGATTGCGCTACACTATTGACTTTTTAACACAAAAATGCAAAGAAGCTGAAATGAGGCTGGATTATGTCATCGGTATTGAGTCGAGGGGATTCATTTTTGGCTCACCTCTGGCTTATAAATTAGGAGTTGGTTTTATTCCCGTCCGCAAAAAAGGTAAGTTACCAGGAGAGGTTCACTCAATTGAATATCAACTAGAGTATGGTACAGACTGCCTAGAAGTACATCAAGACGCTTTACAGCAAGGTAGCCGAGTTTTGATTGTGGACGATTTGATTGCCACGGGTGGAACTGCGAGTGCAACAGCAAAGTTGGTGCAGAAGATTGGCTGCGAACTGGTGGGGTTTGGGTTTATCATCGAGCTACGGGATTTACAAGGACGTAAATATCTGCCGGATGTACCGATTATCTCTTTAATTGAATATTAGTCATAGGTCATTAGACAAATGACAAAGGACAAAGGACAAATGACATCTACGAGAATTTCCTTGGAGACAGGTCGGGATTGGCTAATCAGGCTAGTCACGAGCGAAACTTTTGTTTATGTGGCAAAGCGGGTATTGCAGGCACTACTGACTTTGTTTTTAGCGTCAGCGTTATCGTTTTTCATAATTCAACTCGCTCCTGGTGATTATGTAGATACGCTCCGGCAAAATCCGAAGATATCTCCAGAAAGAATTGAGGAAATTAAGCGGCAATTTGGTCTGGATAAGTCTTGGCCAGAGCAATTTTGGCTGTGGCTATGGCGAATCTTAACAAAGGGCGATTTTGGCACGAGCTTTATTTATCAACGTTCAGTGGCATCGCTATTGTGGGAACGGGTACCAGCGACTTTGCTACTAGCGATCGCATCCTTAATTATTACGTGGGCGATCGCTATCCCTCTGGGAATCTTTGCCGCAGTGAAACAAAATAAGCCAGCAGACCGAATTTTACAGGTGATTAGCTACGCCGGACAAGGCTTTCCCAGTTTCATCACCGCCTTAGCATTGCTGGTTTTTGCCCAAATTACCTCGCCGATATTCCCAGTCGGTAGTATGACTAGCATCAATCACTCAGAATTGTCGTGGTTTGGCAGAATCTTAGATGTTGGCTGGCACATGATTTTACCCACGATCGCCCTCTCAATTACTAGTTTTGCTGGCTTACAGCGCATCACTCGTGGCGAATTATTGGATGTTCTACGTCAAGATTACATCCAAACGGCTCGTGCGAAAGGTCTGCCAGAAAACCGTGTCATCTACGTTCATGCTCTCCGCAATGCGATAAATCCCTTGATTACCTTATTGGGTTTTGAATTAGCTGGTTTATTAAACGGTGCCTTCATTGCCGAATTTTTCTTCAACTGGCCCGGTTTAGGGAGGTTGACCTTACAGGCTTTACAAGCTCAAGATTTATATTTGTTAATGGCAAGTTTGGTGATGGGCGCAGTATTGCTGATTGTTGGTAATTTAATCGCTGACTTAATGTTAAAAGCAGCCGATCCCCGAATTCGCCTAGAAAATCTCAATTAGTCATCCCCATGCTGTCCGAAGTCTATTACTTGGTACGCTCAAAAACTGACGGTAATTATCTCATCGCTCGTCCTGACACCGAAACATCAGGTTATTTATTGCTGTTTCGGGAAAACTTTGATGCCTTAAGCTATCTCAACACACACGCCGCAGAAGTGGCAAATCGCTTTGCGGTGGAATCTATTCCAGGTATACAGTTAGGAAACTTGCTCAAACGCTGGGGTTTTAGTGGTGTGGGTATCGTGACTGACCCGTTATTGCCTAAAGTTGAGTTTTTACAGCAAAATTAAATTTATGAATTAGCAAGGCTCTGAGGAAGACGTTAAAATTGGCAAAATTGACAGTGGTTGGCTAGAAAAATAAATCACACTCAACTGTGGTTGTTTAACAATAGGCCAGCCATGACAATTATTACCTTATAGATAATGCTCAACAGTTTCTTTGCTAATCATTTGACGTGTGCTTTAAGTTTCGCTAATGTTAGCTGTATTTAATCGCTGCTTAATCTTCGTTTTTATTATCAGAATCTTCTAACTCACATTCTGCAAGCAGATTATCAATACTTTCAGGAAAATCCCCATTCTCTACTTTTTTGCTAAAAACTTGATAACAATCTTTTTTATCGCCTTCCTTTCGAGGATAACCTAACCAAAAAAAAATAATAATTTTTTGTTCTTTGAATGCTCTAAAAAATAATCTATATCGTTCAGGTAGCCCCATTTTTTTTAGACGACTATACTTTTGTAATGGTTTTTGCAAAGCAAAGTGACTAGCAAAAGGGTCTTGAGGAATTTTTTCTTTAATGCCAATATTCAATGCTTTTAATAATTTGACATCTGAATGTGTAATAAATTCTTCTTCAGATAACTCATTTTTTAAAATACGAACCCTATTACGCAATTCTACCCATTGTTTAACGAACAATGGGTAGAAAAAAATCTGCCAACCATTACAAGTGAATGCAGCCATTAATCTATAACTACATCAGCCAGTAAATCATCCATTTCATCGCTCATTTCTTGAGTATAAGGAACGAGTTGAGAAGGGTTCTGCATAGCATCCTTCATCAGAAAGTCAAGAAAAAGGCTCATCATAATGCCCTCATCTTCATCAGCTTCATCAACATTATCAGTTTCTAATCTAACTAAGAACGTGTTATCAGATAGCACTTCAATATGACCTGAAGCATTAGCTAAATGGGGATAGTCTTTAGAGAATGCGCGAGGTAGACGAAACCCATCTTGATTTCCTACCTTTGCATGAGTTATGGGATAACTTTTTACAGCCATGAGCTAATTCCTAACTAGGAAGATACTAGGCATTCAAATATAATACCTAGAACTATAAATTTGATGTGAGAAGTTATGTTTTGTTATAACAACTGTTATAACTTACAACTAAACCATAACAGATTGCATAAAAAAAGACTAGAAGTTAATATAAGATTTTTTGATTAAGTGCATATACTTATTAAACCAAATTGATATAAACCTCTGAACCCTATATACAGACTTGGAACCGAACCATAACATATAAAAAAGACAGGCTTGTTGCCTGTCCTACAAAGAATGATTTAGCAAAGAATTTAGAAATTCATCTCAGCAGCTTGGACTTTTTCAACCTGCTTTTTCTTCAGCACGAGCATAACTTGAGCCAACATCACAAGAGCGATGAACGCAATCAACCATTTGACTCTAGAGGCGTCTTGCAATACAATTTCTGCATCTTGTTGACCGAATCCACCGACGACGTTCGGGTTATTGGTCAAAGCATCACCAGTTTTAACTGCTTGCCCTTCGGAAACAATTAGTTCTGGCCCTAAAGGAATCGTATCAACGACAACATCACCCGATTCAGGTTGGATGGTGACTAGATATTTAACGTTACCGTCTCCATCTTCCTCTTTAGCAATCTTGGTAATTGTGCCAGTAGCGGAGGAGTTGTAAACAGTGTTGTTGCTCTTTTCGCCAGTGGGATAAACTTGTCCGCGTCCCCGATTAGCACCTACGTGAACTGAATATTTACCGAAGTGGATGTTTTTGTCGGTTGCTGGGTTGGGAGAAAGAACTGGGAAGACGATTTCTTGATATTGTTCACCGGGTATAGGCCCGACGAGGACAATATTTTCTTTGCCTTCGCTGTAGGGTAGGAAGTAAGTCTCGCCAACTTCTTTTTTAAGTTCTTCGGAAAGACGGTCTTCAGGAGCAATCTTAAAACCTTCGGGTAGCATTAGTACAGCACCGACGTTCAAGCCAACTTTAGAACCATCGGCACCAACCTGCTGGGCACTGGTATCGTAGGGAATTTTCACTACAGCTTTGAATACAGTGTCAGGTAATATCGATTGGGGAACTTCCACTTCTGTAGGCTTGGCTGCTAGGTGACAGTTGGCACAAACAATCCGCCCGGTTGGTTCGCGGGGGGTTTCGGGATAGGTTTGCTGTGCCCAGTAGGGATAGGCGGCAGCAGATTGGGGAAGGGCTAGATCGCTGGTGAAGTAAAATGTCACAGTAGCGATCGCTAT
>NZ_JBGTFY010000241.1:0-18567 GCF_041747015.1 Nostoc sp. | reverse complement strand
ATCCTGGGTTGCGGTGATAAATGGCAGGTTAATTTCTGCTTGAGTGACGCTAGAAAGCTCAATTTTGGCTTTTTCTGCGGCTTCAGTCAGACGTTGTAAAGCTTGTTTGTCTTTCCGCAGGTCAATACCTTCGGCTTTCTTAAACTTCTCAGCTAAGAAGTCAACTATTTTTTTATCAAAGTCGTCACCGCCAAGGTGGGTATCACCAGATGTAGCTAGTACTTCAAAAACTCCATCTCCTACTTCCAGCACGGATACGTCGAAGGTACCACCACCCAAGTCAAACACGAGAATGGTTTCGTTACTCTTCTTGTCAAACCCGTAAGCTAGAGAAGCAGCGGTAGGTTCGTTGATAATCCGCAGAACTTCAATCCCAGCAATTTTACCAGCGTCTTTTGTCGCTTGCCGTTGGGAGTCGTTGAAGTATGCCGGAACGGTGATTACAGCTTGGGTTACGGTTTCGCCAAGATATTTGCTGGCGTCTTCAACTAGTTTGCGAAGAACTTTTGCAGAAATCTCTTCAGGAGCAAATGGTTTACCAGCTATTGGACAATCTACTTTGACATTGCCGTTGCTGCTGAGGACTTTGTAAGAAACTTCTGTAGCTTCGTTACTAACTTCGTCGAAGCGGCGTCCGATAAAGCGTTTGACTGAGTAAAACGTATTTTCGGGGTTCATCACCGCTTGGCGTTTGGCGATTTGACCAACCAAGTTGTCGCCATTTTTGGCAAATGCGACTACTGAGGGCGTTGTCCGAAAACCTTCAGCATTAGCAATGACTGTGGGTTTACCACCTTCCATCACTGCCACGCAGGAGTTCGTTGTTCCTAAGTCAATTCCAACTACTTTTGCCATTTTAGGTGCTGGCTCCTTATAACTACTAAATGAATGAATGAGAATATAAAGGACTAAATTTTGAACCAATAGGGTCAATAAATCAGCCAGTTCAGCATGAATGCCTTTGGTTTGGCTTTCCTGGGGTTAAAACTCCAGATTATGCTGATATATATACTGAAGCTTAGTGCTAGCCAGTCCATGAAGGGCGGTTTCCCGAACCTTGCTGGGGACGGTTAAACTAACTAAATTGTGTTTTTAGTTGGTTCATGGATTGATTTGCTTCTACTCTGTCTAATGTATGAGAATTAATACTTTCACTAGTTAGGGTGAACCGTAACATTAGAGTGGTGTTTGCCGTCTTTAGATGTAACAAACTACAGAATGAGCATTGGGCAGAAGGAATATTGCTTATTTCCACCATGCTGCAATAGTATTTCAACAAGCGATCGCACTTCTACTACGTCATAATGAACGCACTCGCAGTCAGCGCTTTTACTCAACTCACTGTAATAACTGTTCCCACACTCTCATTCGCCAACCTATCGACTGCACACACAGCATAGGTTCCCGGTTGTTGAACAGTAGCAAAGGTTGTGCCAGCAGACAAAATGCGCCCAATTGTCCAAGTATCACCACTTTGCCGATAAAGCGTCCAGGAACGAATTGGTTGATTATCACCAGGCTGCCAACTCAGTTTGCGGTTGTTGACTTGTAATCCGGTGGGTGGAGGGGGTGGTGTTGTATCCTGCCAAGACAAAGTTGGAGGTAGGGCAGGTTTGTTATAAAGCAGACTTTGGAATTTATCAGCAATGCCTTGACTATTTTCCGTCAAAATACCGAGATTAAAGAAGATATTCCCCAGTGACAACTGTCCAGTTTGACTACGACTAATTTTCACCTGCTTTTCAATCTCATCACTTTCCCGACTTTTGTTGCTTGGTTCTGTTAAATTATTACCAGCGTAAACGTGTCTTTTCTTTGTATTTACCTGTGTCCACCACTTTAGCAATGCCGAATAACTTTGTTGTGGTTCGTCTGTGCGCCAGTAAAGTTGAGGCGCAATGTAATCAATCCAGCCTTGTTCTAACCATTTTTTCGAGTCGGCATACAGCACGTTGTAAGCATCCAACCCAGTAATACCAGCAGGTTGTCCAGGGCGATAGATACCAAAGGGACTAATACCAAATTTAACGTCGGGTTTGGTTGCTTTAATCCCCTGCCAGAGGCGCTGTACCATTTTGTTAACGTTGTCTCGTCGCCAGTCGCCAAGGCTGAATGTACCACCCCCTGCTTTATAGGCAGCATAGGTTTTGTTATCAGGAAAAGGTTGTCCCTCAATGGGATATGGATAGAAATAATCATCTAAGTGAATGCCGTCAACATCGTAGCGCTTCACTACATCGATAATTACGTTGTAAGCTCTATCCTGAACTATTTTCAGTCCTGGGTCCATCCAGCGTTGAGTTTTCCACAAATAAACGGTTTCTGGATTGGTAGCTGCGATGTGGGGACGGACTGTTTTGGCTGGGTTGGTGGAAGTGCTAGCGCGGTAAGGGTTGAACCAAGCATGAAGTTCAATATTGCGCTTGTGACATTCGGCGATCGCAAACGCTAAAGGATCATAAAATGGTTCTGGTGCTTGACCCTGAGTTCCCGTAATCCAAGCACTCCAAGGCTCTAATTGGGATTCATACAAAGCGTCTCCTTCCGGTCGCACCTGGAAGATGAGGGCATTGAAGTTTAACGCTTGTAATTTAGTAATAATCTCCGTAAGTTCAGCTTTTTGTTGGGCAACCGATAGTCCGGCTTTAGAAGGCCAATCACTATTCCACACAGATGCTACCCACACCCCTCGGAACTCCCGGTTATGATTTACCCTAACGCTACCGACAGGTGTGGGTGTGGGTATTGGTATTGGTATTGGTGTCGGTGTCGGTGTTGGTGTCGGTTTTGGCGGTACTATGAGGTAACTAGAAGCAATCTTTTCTGCTTCACCTAGATACACCAAAGCTTGATAAATAATCACTGCCACATCTGCACGGGTAGCTGCGAGATTGGGATTGAGTAATTTTACATTTGGAAAACCAACCACCAATCCGGCGCTGGTGGCAATAGCTATGTGATTTTTACCATAGCCAGGAATCTGAACGGCATCTTGATAGATTTGGGGGAGTGCTGATAAAAGGTCGGGTTTTACTTTGGTGGCAATTTCTAAACCTGCTACCAAGGAGACTAAAACTTCTACTCTAGTAATTCGGTTAGCGGGACGGAAACTTTTATCAGGAAACCCGCTAATAAATGCTTTTTCGTAAGCTGTTTGAATGGCCGCTGCTGCCCAATAATTACTAGGTACATCAACAAAGGGGACATACTGCCGCTTCTGGGTAATTGTCCCAAATGCCTTGGCGATGATGGCGGCAAACTCAGCGCGGGTGAGTGAGTTATCGGGGCGATACATTCCATTAGGCAACCCGCTAACAATACCACGTTGGGCTAAGGCTGTAATAAATAAGCGGGCCCAATGGTTTTGAATATCCGAGAAGGGAGCAGTAATAGATACCATTGTTGATTGCAGCTAGCTGGCTTTGATTTTGATTTCCTTAGTTAATTTAGCAATTTTGTTGGCGTAGGCGTAGCCCAACTTAGCCATTGCTGCTGCAATGTCTTATAAACTTTTACTATTAAACCTTTGCCGTTTATGCTTTGTGTCGGATAAGTGTTATTAACTTAGTACTTACGCATTGACAGGGAAGACGAAATATGTATTATTTGAAAAACCACATCTGTCGTCGGGGCAATTCATGTAGCTTTAGCTTCCCGCAGGGTATTGCCCCGACGGTACGAGTCTAGTTACCATCAAAGAATGATTAATAAAGGCGAAACCAGAAACAACAGTATTAACCCTGATTGGCTTAGATAGTCACACGCACAATGACATCGTTGAAGTCTTTATCTCCGCCACCCCGTAAATCCTCAAAGCCGAATGTATTATTACCGAGGAGGCGAATATGATCGGCTTGATCGGAATTTGCTCCAAGGTAGGCGAAATATACCTCATCCAACTTTTGACCACTGATAACCTGGTTTACTGAAGCATTTGCAATTAAGAAAGGAGCAAAAATAGAGCCACCTGCAAACTGTCCAGACAGGGTTGCTGTTTGTTGATTTTTTACACTTAAGTCAATTCCTGTTATGCGACTATTTACCGCTGCTTGAGCGTAACCTATCGCACCCGGCAGAATGTCTACCGTACCATCGCCATTGGTATCAATTCCACCATTCTGGTCTACCACCCGGTAGAACCCAACAAAATTGTCGAAGGCTGCTTCACGGTTAACGGTAAATGAAGTAGTGACTTGTCCTGTTAGAGAACGCAAATCTAGTACCTCACTCTGCCCTTGCAAAGCTGATCCTGCTGAGGCACTCTGGCTAACCGTCTTAACCTCCAGAACTATATCATTAAAGTCATTGTTACTACTGTTGGGACTATCTTCAAAGCCAAAGGTGAAATTACTGGCAGTAGCACTAGAAACACGTACCGAAGTCTGACTACTCAAAAAGACGCTGCTAGCAGAAATCTTTCCGGCTCGCAATTCATCAAGGCTACCGTTTTGAATTAATAAAGTGGAGAAGCGTGCATTTGACCCAAAATCTAAAATACTTGATAGTCCACCGCCAAAGCCATTAGGATTGTTACTAAGTGTGGAGAAGATGGTACGGGAACGAGCGATCGCAGCTTCCAAATAACCTGTTGCATTAGCAGCAATGCCATTGATCGTACCTAAATCGTCATCAACCGTGAAAGCAACAATCTCGTTGACAACGGTATTTTTTCGGCTGGATAACGAGAACTGCACAAGGCTTTGAAAGTTGTTAGCAATAGAGATGATGGCGTTACCATTGGCAGCAAAGTTAGTTGCGATCGCGCCACCATTATTAACGCTAATTGTGCCATTATAATTAACGCTAATCGTGCCACCATTACCATTGTTAGTAATCTCAAAGGTAGCAGTGTCTTGTGCTGCTAAAACAGCTCCATTTGTAGGATTTTTTAAGGACAGTGTAACTGTGCCATTGCCTTCACCCAGGCTGTCATCAGTAATATTTAAGGTGGAAGTAGTCTGACCATCAGCAAAAGTCACAGTTACAGGTGTGCCATTGTCAAAACCAGCCACATCTACGGTGAAAGAACCACTCGAACCATTTGTACGAGCTAAATCGAGTGCGATCGTTGTGCCATTTTCATCAACAGTATAGGTAGCGTTGCCAAACGCCACTGTACCAGTAGGAGATTCCGCGACTGTCAAACCAGCTAAACTTGTACCTGAACCAATCGGGCCGAGCAGAGTAGCAGCGCCTGTACTTAGTTCAATTGTATATAGATTAGTCAAACCTCCAACGTTCAATGCTGCTATCCCCCGTCCTGAGGCTGCTGCATTTGATGCAGTAACTCGTACATTTGACGGAATATCGAAACCGCTAGCTTCAGTAAAATCTAGTGGAGCGCCGTTAAGGGTAACTAACAATTGAACTGTTTGGGTGCCATTGTTAGGCGGGTTCTGAATAAACAGGCTGTTGCTAGTTGGGTCTAGCGTGTATTGAGTTGTAACAGTGGTTCCAGTGAGTCCATTGAAGCTGTTGGTATAAGCAGTAGCAGAAATCCCTGTAGAACCGGACTGAAGTCCATTAATCGCACCATCTGGGTTAGTACCTGTTACTCCAGTATTTCCATCAATAGCAGCACCTGTAATCGGATTGAGGCGGAAGTTCAACCCAGTATTTGTAACCACACGAATACGATCAACCGTTGGATTAAAGTCAAAGCCAAAACCAGTGTTGGCAGGAGGTAGATCAACAGGGTTGTTAAGAGTGTCTACAAAGGCAATTTGCCCTGCTGCCGCACCCACGATCGCTGCTGTTCCAGTTTGAGGATCAACCAAGTACAGAGTACCTGTATTCGCTGCATCATTAATTCCCAGTCCATATAACTGCCCAGTTGCTGGACGTAGGTCAATGCCTACTAAGGTTTCACCTAGCGTTACACCAGCGATCGCGGCGGTTGTTACTGTTCCAGAACTGGTACTATTGAACCGAAGGAGTTGAGTACCATCGGCAGTCAATCCAATCAGAGGTACGCCAGCAGAAGCCACTTCGTTTTGGAGTGCAAACCCTTGAACTGGATCTGTGCCTGTACCCACCGTTCCGATCAGTGTAGCAGCACCTGTAGAAAGTTCAATTGTATAAAGTCCGGTTGTACTACCGACCGTGAGAACCGCAAATGCCTCTCCAGTGGCTGGAGTATTTGATACTGAAACATTGACACCAGACGGGATATCAAAGCCATTGACACTAGTAAAGTCTAGAGGAGTGCCATTAAGGGTGACTACCAGGGGCGATATCTGGGTGCCATTATTGGGTGGATTCTGAATGAATAGTGTATTAGTGACTGAATCTAAGGTGTATTGTGTGGTCGCTGTAACGTTGGGAGCGCTGTTTGTATAGGCTGTAGCATCGACTGTAGTAGTACCACCATTGATCGAACCATCAGGATTGATGCCTGCTGGAGGCACCATCATGCCCAAGTTACCATCGATCGCTGCTCCAGTATTTGGGTTAACGCGAAAGTTTAGTCCATTGGAGGTAACAACGCGGAGGCGATCGACTGTTGGATTGAAATCTATTCCAAAGTCGGAACCTGTAATTGCAACAGGGTTGCCGGCACCATCAAAAAATTGTCCTAATGTCCCAATAGCAACAGCTAACCCAGTTTGGATACTAATGGCATAAAGCTGGGCACTGCCCATACCATCGCTAGCGATTCCGTAGAGTCTGCCGTTTTGGGGACGGAAGTCAATACCTACTAAATTCTGCCCTGCCGTCAGTCCAGTAATGGGGATGTTAGCGTTAAGGTTGTCGGGGTTAGAGGTATCAAACGAGCTCAGAGTGTTATTACTGAGAACATATGCTGTTGTCATGTTTTAATTTCTCTACTTAATAATTTTTTGAATAAACTTTGACTCTAGCCATCTAGGCTAAGGATTTAATCAAAATCCATCTCGATTACCGTTGGCATTCTTTGAATA
Organism: Nostoc sp.; assembly: GCF_041747015.1. Lineage (GTDB taxonomy): Bacteria > Cyanobacteriota > Cyanobacteriia > Cyanobacteriales > Nostocaceae > Nostoc. Next base: position 11,647 of record NZ_JBGTFY010000241.1, on the reverse strand, counting down.
GAAGTCCAAGGTTTTTAGACTTAGGTAGTGTTACTCAGAGCTAAACAGCCTGGTGAAGCATTTCTGTAAATGCCTACTTAAGAGTAAGGATTATAATTTGCAATGTACACAGTAAAATTACGATAAAAAACGAAAATTCAAATTGTTTTATCGTAAAATTACTGATAAAATTAGTAGAAGTGCTTCTTTTGATTATTGGGGTGGTTAGAGAAAACAGTCACCAGGATAAATAAACTCTGGAGCAGTAAAGTTGTATTGGTCTTTGTCTCTATAGCTAAAATTGGAGTTTAGACTAAACGGTTAAGGGATAGGCTTCGGGATAATTTTCAATAATTTCTCCTCCCTCCAACACTGAAAAGTAAATTTCACTAATTATTAAATTGTCTTACACTGCTTAATTTAAATTGTGTCGAGTCGAGATATAACAACTCTACTTGCACTAATTGCGTCTATTATTTATATATTATAATAAATTAATTATTGACCCTCTTACAGATGCGTTCTGTAAGTGAAAAATTTATTATCATAGATAATTATGTTGTTAATTTAACAACATAAAAGTGTAGGCATAGCTGCTGCAATGTCTTATAAACTTTGACTATTGAAGTTTGGGCATGAGGCAAAACAGTTCCGGGTTCCGAGTTCTCAGTGCTGAGTAAAGAAGTGAGATTGCCCACTTCCTACTCCCCACTCTCATCTCCTAAGCAGTTTGCTCAGGAGGATTTAAGGTAGAACGCGCATTCAACGACAGCATTACGCGTGAAATGCCACTAAAAAGAACGCTGACACCAACAAGTGTCCCAATCAGCCAGGGCGCATTGAAAGGCAACTGAAACCAAATCATTGCGCCTAAGACCAACGTAATAATGCCATTACCTAGTACCCAAAGCCAGTTCTCTTGCGGACGTAACCGGAATGCCAAAATTAACTCGAATGTGCCTTCAGTTAGCAAAAATGTCCCAAGCAACAGAGTTAGTGTAAGAATACCCGTATAAGGATAAACAAATAGCATTATGCCCGTTGCAATATAGAGTCCACTCAATAAAAGTTTCCAAAGAAAACCTCCGCGATCGCGCGTTTGAGTAGCATAAACTAGTTTTGTAAATCCTGCAAAAAGCACAATCACCGCAATCCAAGTTTCGGTGAATAGGGTGGTGAAATTAGGCGCTGCGATCGCAATAACTCCCACAATACTCAAGATAATACCAGTTATCAGCGCTCCGTTAACATCCTTGTTAATATTTTTAGAAACATCAGTTGTCATACAAATTTTTTCCCTGTTTTTAGACTAAACTCTACATTTAGATTAGAGAATTTCTCAGTAAGAGGGCATGAACCCTAAGATAGAGTCATCAGTATTAACTTATAGCAGTAACTAGCCCTTATAAGAGTTCTGCAAGATTGCTTAGGCGCTCATAAACAGCGATGAGGCGATCGCCTTCAAGTTCAACAGAAGTATTTGGATAATTCTGAATGGCTCCAAGCAGTGTAACTTCACCATTTTGCTTAATAGATTCACTTAAAGCGGTTTGCAGCGCTTGCTGATTTAGTTGTCCTGCGGGAGGGTGAACTACTTCACCAATTTGGTTAACTAAAACTGGTCCAGCCCAGCTAGACAGTAAGCTATTTAAAAAGGCAGGATCGGCTTTTATTCCGGCTTTCAGTGCCTTACGAGCTAATGCAGGATCTTGTTGTGCCGCCTCCAAATAAGCTGTTAATGTCGGGGTAGTCTTGCCAGTTTCTACAAACTGACTTAATTCTTCAACAGATATTTGCCCCTGAAAAGTACCATACTTTAAAACAACTTGTTCGGCAGCATTAACATTAGTACTCGAAAATAGAACAATACCGCTTACGCCTAAAACTACTGTCTGAGTGAGTAATTTAGTGAAAAGTTGAGAAATCTGCATTTTGTCTAACTTTATAATGGTGCGGAAGTTGAACAGCAGATATACTGCGATTTGATTTCCTATTTTTTTATAGTAGGCGTTTAATGGGAAATAACACTCCTGCTAGAGGTTGAAGAAGCTTATTCAGAGGGTACAAGTTTAACATCCTCTAGAAGTAAGAATACTGTAGATAGATTACGTTGAAAACAAGTTATGAGTGGCGATCGCAAATATAATAATATTATTATTGTTAGCTGCGATCGCAGTTGTAATTTTCTATAAAAGTAAAAGGACTTGATTCTTGGTCTAATTACCAGCTAATTTGTTGACAATATTCAAACTTTAAAAAAATATCTATACTCTAGTAGACCGTTTTGTAGCTGCTCCAGTTCATCAATTAACTGTAAAAACGACACTCCAATCTCTGGACTAACTTCCGGTTGAGCAGTATTATTAATCTGTGACTTTGATCATGCTGCTAACTGCTTCAGTGTAATTTTCTTATTTTCCAATTAATCTATTGGTTTTAATGAATAAATGTTCTGTTTGGAAATCTTGATAAGAATTTGACTATTACTGAAGCACCTTGAGTCTGTTCATTGCATCAGTGTAGGCTGTCGTCTTTCCTTGTTTTTGATAAAAATCTGCCGCTGTCTTAAGATCCTTTTTCGCTTGCTCTTTATCTCCAAGAGCAGAGTAGGTATTACCCCGGTTGTAGTAGGCATTAGGATAGTTGGGATTAATTTTGAGAGCTTGGTTGTAATCCTCTATCGCTTCCTTTTTATATTCAAGAGCATAGCGGGCAAGACCCCGGCCGTTGTAGGCATTAACAAAGTTGGGATTAATTGTGATAGCTTGACTGTAATCCTCTATCGCTTCCTTGTAGTCTAATAGAGCATAGCGGGCAAGACCCCGGTTGTTGTAGGCTATATCATAGTTGGGATTAATTGTGATAGCTTGGTTGTAATCCTCTATCGCTTCCTTGTAGTCTAATAAAGCATAGCGGGCATTACCCCGCTCATTGTAGGCTATATCATAGTTGGGATTAATTTTGAGAGCTTGGCTGTAATCCTCTATCGCTTCCTTGTAGTCTAATAGAGCATAGCGGGCAAGACCCCGGTTGTTGTAGGCTATACTATAGTTGGGATTAATTTTGAGAGCTTGGTTGTAATCCTCTATCGCTTCCTTGTTGTCTAATAGAGCATAGCGGGCAAGACCCCGGTTGTTGTAGGCATGAACATAGTTGGGATTAATTTTGAGAGCTTGGTTGTAATCTTCTATCGCTTCCTTTTTATATCCTAGAGCATAGCGGGCACGACCCCGGTCGTTGTAGGCATGAACATAGTTGGGATTAATTTTGAGAGCTTGGTTGTAATCCTCTATCGCACCCTGATAGTCTTTTCTCTGGTATTTATCAGTTCCTCTGTTATATAAATCCTCAGCAGTCATCGGAGAATTTGTAGAAGAGATGGACGGACTAGCACTAGGTTGAGATTCGCTATTTGGTTCTAACTCTGGTGTTTTTAGTATAGAAGAAATTATTATGATTACAGCAAACACAGCAAAAATACTCCCGCTAACTAATAGACGCAATTTGTTAGGCGAGTCCACAGGAATTGCTTTAGAATCTTCACCTGTTACCTGGGTCAGGGGTGGATTTACATCTCTTTGTCGAACAACTTTTTCTTCAATTACTGCTACTTCTTCATCCCTGAGTTCCAAGACTTGCTGATATCGCTTTAATTCCTTACGAATCTCCTCACCAAACGGGTATCCATGCTGAATTTCTTGAGTTAGCACTTGCTCATACTGTTGCAATTTTTGCTGGTGGCCTTCAGTCTCAGCCGTAATTCTGGCCTTAATCTGTGCCTCAATTGGCATTGTATCCTCATTCCTCAGCCCCAAAATTTGCTGAAGATTCTGTCTTAGTGCATTAAGATCATCTTCACTTAGGGCTACTTGCTGCTGAAGTGCTTCAGTGAAGTCTCGCTGATATTGCTGTAACTTTTGTTTAAATTCCTGACGAGCAACTGCTAACATCTCATCTTCAATTGCAGTTGCTTCCATCTCGGATAGTCCCAAGCGGCTTCTAAGCGCATCCAAAGTTTTGCGACCCACAAAAGGAACATCACCACGGCTACTGTATTGCGCCACCTCTTTGCGATACTTCTGTTTGGGATCACCTTGGGGAACTTTTGTAAGTCGAATCTTAAAGCCTTCTCTACTTGTGTAAATTTCTGGCTTCATCGTTGGCTGTATTTCTCTAACTTTCCTACTGGCATAATCATGCAACTCGTCAATCGAGATAACCCCATCTTCGTCTAAGTCTGCCGCCCCTGTGGTAATTCCTTCAATCAAATAACGGGTATAAATTGATAGGTTTGACCCTTGCTGTTCAAAAGAATATTGAGTTGAACTGGATGAAGTCAGAACAGCTCGCCCCTCTCCTCCTAATTGCTCACGGATATTTATACTACCGTCATCTTTGGCTGATAAACCCTCAACAAAAGCGCCACTAAAGCAACTGTCCAAAATGACAACTTGCCGCTTAGAACGGCTGCGGCTCATGCTTTCATGTACAATACTGGCTGCTACTGCCGATGAGCGAATTAAATCTCCTCTGGGAGTTTTGCGTGTGGAGCGGGTTGCGAGGAAGAGTCTACCAGTGTCATCTTTAATGCCATGACCGGAGAAAAAAAGAACTAACAGATCGTCTTTTTGACGATGGGCAAACAGATTCTCGATCGCTTCTTCCATATCTTGGCGCTGGGGATTTTTTAGCACCATAATATCTGTCTCAGCAAAGCCGCCCATTTCTGGGTGTAACAACACTTGCTGCATTGCTTCAACATCTTTGACAGCAGCAGGTAGTGGGTTTAACCCAGGCTCATATTCACTCACCCCAATCAGCAATGCTACTTTATCCATTTGAAATACTCTATCCTGCTACAAATTTCTGGGCTGCCTCAATTGCTGCTTCTAACTCTTGGCGACTGCTGGCTTTGATTTTCAGTTTCTTGCCATTGGCTTCAATTTCTAGTTCAATAGTCTTGTTACCAAGGCGATCGCCTAAAAATCCCATCAGTGCTTTAATATTCTTGGGATTCACCTGAGTTGTTAGCCAACCCACAGCCAGCCCTGTGAGTGACTTACTTCCTACTGGTGCTTCTGCTTCACTAAAAAGACTGGCATCCTCCACTTCATCTAGTTGCAGCATTTGTTGCAACAGCCTTTGGGTTTCGTCTTGCAGTTCATCATCATCTAAATCAGAATCTTGCAGGGCGATGGTAATCTTGACGTTGGATGTACTCGCCATTTTTAAACTCTAATTGTGGTTAATGCTTAAATTATCACAAGTACTTATACAATCCAAGTAGTAATAATTTCGGTCTAGATTGTCGTAAATAGGGATTTTGCCAATATCCATAGTCTGCTATGAATAGGAAGAGTACTGCAAAGTAAAAATAGATACTATGGCTTAATGAAGCTTGTCCGGCAATTCCAGAATTAGTAATAGAAATTATATCTCCAGACCAAAGCATGAAAGAATTTGAAGATAAAGCGCAAGATTATCTTGCTGCGGGTGTGTCAAGGGTTTGGATTATAAACCCGGAAGCGATAAGTATAAGAGTTTTTCTTCCTGATGGTTCAAGTCAAGTTTATAAAGATAATACGCCAATTTTAGATGAGCTACTTCCAGGTTTGGAATTGACCACAAGGCAAATATTTGAAGAGGCAGAATTAATTTAATTTTATCTTTTAGCATTTAAAAGCAGACTTACAAAATATGTCTAATTATAAGCTTGGTTAGACCTCTAGCTAGATTCATTAACCTTAAGTTATAGAGATAGTTTTAATTTAGTCCGAAAACTCTAGGATTTCTCTCTAAAAAAATAAGGGCAGAAATCATGTCGCTATGGATAGAAGTCTTACAGACAAAGAGCGCAGATGCATTGGCGTAGCGTTTCGTAGAGAAGTGGCTTGTCGTCAAATATCAATATCTCTATAGATATAACTAACAAAGCTAGTTTTAGCAGAATTCCACCTGTAGACTCACGCAATTAAAACTAAAAACGTTGATACTTAAAAATGACTTTACCAGCCTTAAACCTGGTTGTAATCAAAAAATATAGCCCAGAAAAAGCAAATAGAGAAAACAGTACAAACAATGGCAACTTCTACAGACCGCGATCAACAGATTCAAAAGCTGCGTGAACTAATCAAAGATATTGATTATGGTATGTTTACCACAGTCGATGATGATGGCAGTTTGCATAGTTACCCCATGTCAAAGAGTGGTGAAATTAACTCTGATAGCATACTCTGGTTTTTTACCTATGCTGGTTCTCACAAAGTGACTGAGATTGAACACCATAAGCAGGTTAATGTTAGTTTCTCGTCACCCGAACAACAGCGATACGTTTCTATCTCAGGTACAGCACAACTCGTAAAAGACCGCAACAAGATGCGATCGCTATGGAAGCCGGAACTTCAAACCTGGTTTCCTAAAGGACTAGATGAGCCCGATATTGCTTTACTCCAGGTGAATATTAACCAAGTTAATTATTGGGATAGTGCATCAAGTTTTCAGCCACAACAATTAATTTGTTGATACCATTACGCCTTTAAGACGTGTAATTATTGGACAAAGTTGGCAAAGCAAAGATTAAGTATTTTTAATTACAAAAAATCAATGACAGGTCAAAACAATGATGATGCTGCTCAAAAGCATCTGCCTTTGGATGTAAAGCGGCGAGATTTTTTAAAAGGAATAGGCTTTATCGGTGCGGGCGCAGGGGCGATTTTCACTGACCATATCCTCAATGCCGATTCTGAAGTGGAAGCGGCACAGGTTCCAGCATCGTCTGCAACTCCAACGAACAGCAGAAACACTGGTGAAATTCCTCTCCGTCCACTAGGAAAAACAGGGGTAAAAGTTTCAGCGATCGCCCTTGGAGGTGCAACTCTAGGACAAGCAAAGAGCAAAGAAGAGGCAATTCGCATCACCCACGAAGCCGTTGACAATGGTATGACTTTCATGGATAACGCCTGGGAGTATAACCAGCATCGCAGTGAAGAGTGGATGGGAGAGGCGTTACAGGGACGACGAGACAAGGTTTTTTTGATGACGAAGGTTTGCACCCACGGACGCGATCGCAAAGTTGCAATGCAGCAACTTGAAGAATCTCTGCGCCGTCTTAAAACTGACCATATTGACTTGTGGCAAATCCACGAAGTTGTTTACTACAATGATCCAGAAAAGATTTTTCGCCCCAACGGAGCAATTGAAGCCTTGGCTCAGGCGAAAAAAGAGGGGAAAGTCAGATTTGTTGGCTTTACGGGTCACAAAGACCCCGCTATTCACCTGAAAATGCTCTCCTACAATTACCCTTTTGATGCCGTACAATTGCCGCTTAATTGTTTTGATGCCAGCTTCCGCAGCTTTGAGCGACAGGTGTTACCAGAACTCAACAAACGCCAAATAGCGATCATTGGCATGAAAAGCCTCAGTGGTACTGGTGATGCAGTCAAAAAAGGTGTAGTGACTCCCCAGGAAGCCATCCGTTATGTTATGAGTTTACCCATCGCCTCACTCGTTAGCGGTATTGATTCACTCCAAGTACTGCGGCAAAATTTAGCGATCGCTCGTGGCTTTCAACCGATGAAGGCAAAAGAAATGCAGGCGTTGCGCGATCGTTGCGCTCAATATGCAACTGATGGGCGTTTTGAACTCTTCAAAACCTCTATGAAGTTTGATGGTGATGAAGGCAGAGTTCAGCATGGCTTTCCACCCCAAAGCCAAATGCAGACATAAGACTGTGAACTAAGGAAGAAACAGCAGATTAGGGTACAGAGTAGAGGGAACATTCTTCTACTCTGTACCCTTTTTTATGCTTGAATGGCGTGGTAAAGGTAACAAAGAGCGTAGTTTACCGCACTTCGGCAAGGCTCAGTGACTACCGTAGGCATCGCAGAAATACTGAAAGCGGCTTTAAAGCTGGTGCAAAAAAAACATTCGGGCAGAAAACTTCAAGTGCGTAGTATCATCATCAATAGTTGAAAATAAACTTATTTGCAAAGCATCTCAAAGAAAAGCTGCTTGCCCTTGCCCTTGCACATTGCTTGAATTTTAAACCATTTTGTAAAAAAATATGTTTGACTGGTTTATGCCCGCTTACTTGATTGTTATAAAATAAGATACATTAACTGGAACTTTAATAGCAAAGGAACTGAAAAACATGACTCCTTATACCCCTCAACAGATCCATCATATATTAATCGGGCTGGGATATTTAGCTCCTGAGATTGACCCTAAGGCGGATCTGACGAAATTTGCTCCCTGGAAAAGGAACGACAACGCCTTGACAGATCAACCTACCCAAGAAGCTATTAAAAGGTTTCAGAAACAGTACTCATCAAAACTGACGGTAAATGGTAATCCTGATTCCGAAACTCGAAGTTTAATGGAAGATACAATCAAAGGGCTTCAGAATAGATTGAAGTTTCACGGTTTTGCAACCAATACTGAACTACCTTCAGACAGACCTTTTTATGGGCCAGCTACTTATACAGCAGTCAAGAAATTTCAGAAATTTCAGGGTTTAACTGAAAATGGCATTGCCACTATGGAACAACGTCAAATTTTACAGCAAGCCAGTCTACCACCAAAGAAATCCCAACCACAGTCACAACTCAAGCTGATAGATTTGTACTTCCAATTCAAAAAGAATCCTCAAAATTCCTCTTACATTGCAGCACTAAATAACTTACAGCAAAATCTACCCAAGGACGTTTTAAACAAAGTTACTAACAAATGGAGGGGAACAAATGATCAAAACCCTGAGATTGTTAAACTTACGAATGTGTTCACTTATTATGATGACAACAATACAAATCATCGTGATGCATTAAATCACTTACAAAGTCAGATTACTCCAGCCATCTCTCAAGCATTTTTAAGTCTCTGGAATAAAAAGTAATATCATGTTAGGCTGATAACTTATAAAACGTTATTGCAAGCTAGCGGAGTAATTCTAGTCATGGCGATCGCTTTATTTTGCTTGACTATATTTGCCATGACATTGTGTAATTAATTATATTTACTTATTCATAATCAACATTGCAATATTCCTGATCAATATTGCAGTATTCATAATTAACATTGCAACATTCCTGATCAATATTGCAACATTCATAATTAATATTGCAATATTTCTTGTTGAGTCCACAATATTACTTATGTATATTGTAGCATTCATGATTAACATTGAAGCGATGTCTACGACGGGCTACGCCTACGCAAAAAAAACAGGTGGAATATCTGGATTCAGAGAAATTACCCAGATTTATTTGTAATTTTTTTAATAAATAAACAGATATGCAATTCTAAACAATTTTGCTTGTGTAAACGCTGGTTAGAGATTATAGTTGAGACGAAGTTTTTGTTCCCTTTTTAAGCAACCTTGTACCATGATTTATTCTCACAAATTCCAGAGGTATTTTGCAAGTTTCTCTTTATCTGTAGTATTGGTAGCTGATTTAGTAATCACCCAAAAAGCTCCTCCAGCTTTTGCCCAAACGGTAAATTCATCTGTCGGGAATGCTGTGACATTTAGTTGCAATGATAGTGAAGCGACAATCAAAGCTAAAAATGGCCCTAAAGTCAAGTATGGAAATACAACCATTTACATTGGTTATCAGCAAGTTTCATCTAATAATAAAAACCCCGTGACTATCCGTTTTAATAACGGGATTAAAGCCTGGTGTCGTACTGACTACGAAACAACAAATGACGATGGTACAGGTTATGGATTGTTTTGGGATGGGGGAAATGTTTTATATGGCGTTTACTCCTCCACTGGTAGTCAGACTGGTAATGATTTTCGCCGCTTTGCCGCTTTGCGTTGGTTGTCTAGCTATGGTAGCGGAGGCGGACCAAAAGTCGCAGTTATAGCCCGCCTTAATCCAGCCAATGGCGATGTTTCCTATGCCACATTTTTATCTGCCAAAAAGTCAAATGATGGAAAAACTAACTCTTTGGTTGTCAGCAATTTATCATGGAATGGCACAAATTTAACTGTGCAAGCAACGTCATGGTGGAGTCCCCGTAACATTTATACAAATTCCATGACTTGTTCTGGTTCATCACCTTATCAATACACAGCCGTATTCACTGGCGATTTAAAAACTGTTAAATCGGCTTCAGCAGCTACTTGTAGTTAAAAGTAAAAAATTCAACTTTTTTCTCGTTGTTTGAGAATTGACAAAAGCGATCGCCTTTGATATGTGTAGTGCGATCGCTCCTCCTCATTTATCTAACTCTAATTTTTCCCACTCGGACGTTGAATAATTGTCTCTACAACCCGCCGCTTGGCTTTCGGATCAATACCTACCAAGCGCACGTATTCACCGCTATATTCTGTCAGAGTCGATTCCAAGTTTGAAATTGCATCAGTCTCGCTATCAATGTGGCTGTTAACACAACTTTGCCATGAACCCATGCGGAAACGGCGCTCATCTACGTGTTCAATGCTAATTTTGTAGCCTTGAGACAATAATTGTCTGATTTGCGCTTGTGTATCTAAAGTCAAATGGGGACTCGATACTTCCTGTTTCTGGAATTGATTAGTTTTTACTTCTTGGGTTGTACCATTGCCTGACGGCTGACTAATTGGTGTCACAGCAGGCGGTGCAGATTGATCAGAATTTCTCCCTCTATTTAGTCGGTTGTAATCATCAACCAAATGGGAATTTTCCACCCGTTTTTGTTCACCAACCAAGAAGTTACCAGACTCGATTAAGTGAGACAGTCTGAAATCTGGCTTTTTAAATTCTGGTGGGCCTTCAACGCTGTTAACCACACTCAACGATACCCACTCAAACCCGACTTTATGGATGTAGTTGCGGATTTGTTCGTCATAAATACGCGATCGCAAAGCGCTAAAAAAGTCAATGGACTGATTGACAAAAGTATCAACTAGCTGTTCAACTTCCTTCTGTGATAGTCCATCCGGTTCAAAAATCCCCTTGACAATTCCTACCTTATCGTCTCGGTTTGGTTCCCAGTAAAATTTATCCATCCGTCCATCCCGAATTAACGGTGCATAGAGGGTGGAAAAATCATTACCTGTGACAATAATTGGTACACGACGTAAAGGCGTGGAATCATAGCTTCCAGGCAATTGTACATCTGTGGGGTTATCAGCAATATTCATCAGTGTGGCATTCACCAACTGCGTATTTACAGTATATTGAGTGCCTTCATCAAAGCGTCCAGCCCCCGCATCTAAATCGTTAATCATTAGTACACACATTTTGCCGCGTACTTTGATAAGTTCCGCTGTTTCTCGATAGCGCAGCCGAATCAACCGCGCTGGATCTCCTGCATCTGGACTCTCCAATTCGCCGCCAGAGATGTTAGTCACCTCGATACCCATTTTCTCGAAGACTAATTGACATTGAAATGTTTTGCCTTCTCCTTTGCGTCCATGAATACCTAAAATCACGGGAACTCTTACGCCAGGAAGCTTTAGAAAGTTTTTGGTAATGTGGACAGCCAATTTGTCTAGAAACCGAGGAGCGATGTAGTAACCCATAAAATTATCTTTGCCTAGCAGTGCTTAAAGTAATGTTAAGTTTTTTTGGTGATGACTGTTTATTTATCTTTTGGTAGAAAAGTAACGCTATCTACCATACACGTCTTATTGGATATGCATCAAAGATTTTATCGGCACTCAGTAAAGGTATATTTTCTGCAA
>NZ_JBGTFY010000240.1:0-9255 GCF_041747015.1 Nostoc sp. | reverse complement strand
TGAAACTGTAACCTATCCCAATGGCGATCGCGTGCAAAACTTCATTTTGATTTTGCGAGCTGTTGAATGGGAAGGTAGTCTCGCTTGTTTAGATGGAGAATCGCTGGCGCTGGAATTTTTTGATTTGGCGGACTTACCTATATTAATGCCAAACGATCGCCCCGTTTTGGATAAGTTTCAGGAATACAAAAAAAGCAGCGAATTTATGATGTTCTAAAGCATTTTTTCCAAAAACTGCTTTGCGCGATCGCACTTAGGATTTTGAAAAAACTCGCCAGGAGTAGCATCTTCTGCTAAAATTCCCTGGTCGAGGAACATAATCCGATTGGCAACAACTCTAGCAAAGCCCATTTCATGGGTAACGATCGCCATTGTCATACCAGATAGCGCTAAAGCTTTCATCACTTCCAGCACATCTTTAACCATTTCGGGATCTAGCGCAGAGGTGGGTTCATCAAACAAAATCATCTCTGGTTCCATTGCTAGTGCACGAGCGATCGCTACTCGCTGCTTTTGTCCCCCAGATAGTTTAGATGGGTAGACATCTGCTTTTGGCTCTAAACCTACCTTAGTAAGCAATTCTAAGCCCTGCTTTTGGGCTTTTTGCTTGTTTATTCCTTTTACCTTTATGGGTGCGTAAGTGACATTTTCTAGCACTGTCATGTGGGGGAATAAATTAAAATGTTGAAATACCATTACCAAATGCTGACGCACCTTAGCAATGTTAGTTTTAGGCTTGGTGATTTCTTGCTCATGAAAGTAGATTCTGCCTCTGGTGGGTTGTTCTAACAAGTTCATGCATCGCAGAAAGGTAGACTTACCTGAACCAGAAGGGCCTAATATGGCAACTACTTCTCCCTGATAAAACTCAGTAGAAATATCTTTGAGTACGTCAAGTTTGCCAAAAGATTTACACAAGAATTCCGTGCGAATTATTGCATTACTCACTTTGCCGTAATCTCCTTTCTAAAGCGGATGCGCTAAAAGTCAAACCCATTACCAGAACATAGTAGATTAAACCTGCAAATAGCAAAGGTTCAAAATAAATATATTTATTTGCACCGACAATTTGAGCACTGCGTAATATTTCCACTACACCAATTGTTGACACCAAGGCGGAATCTTTTAGCAGTCCGATAGTTTCATTTACCAATGCTGGAAGAATGTTCTTCAATCCTTGAGGAAAAATTATATCCCACATCATTAACCAATAGGGAACACCCATAGACATTGCTGCCTCGCTTTGTCCTTTATCTACCGCCTGAATCCCACCTCTGATGGTTTCCGACATATAAGCTCCAGAATTAAGGGTAAAAGTTAGTACTCCTGCTTCTAATGCCGAAATTTTATAACCTGTAAGCTGAGGTGTTGCGTAATAAACCAACGCCAACTGTAACAGCAAAGGTGTACCTCGGAAGACAGAGGTATAGGCGTTAGCAACCCAGGTAAGGGGCTTGATGCCGATAATTTTTAATAGTGAGAGTATTGTTCCCCAGATTAACCCTAAAGATACAGATAATAGCGTGAACAACAAAGTTAAAGGAATTCCCTGCAAAATAAAGGGAATATCTGGAAGGATTCTAGTGAAGTCGAGATTGAGTCGGCTTTTGGTAGGAGTTGAAGATACAGTGTTAGTGGTGATATTCTGCGAAAACCACTTGGTTCCTAATTTTTCTAATGTACCCAAGTCCTTCATTTGTTGAAGCACTTTGTTAAATGGTTCCACTAAAGAAGAACCTTTGGGAAAAGCGATCGCTGATCCACTTGCCTCGGATGAAGGAATAGTATTAAACTCTAAATCTGGGTTAGCTTGGGCAAATCCTTTAGCGACGGTATCTTCAACAATTGCGGCATCAATTCGCCCAGATTTGATTTCCTGAACTACTTCCGGCACTTTGTTGAGTTGCTTTAACTCAATACCCGCAACTTTTTGAGCAATTTTCTGAGCATTTTGCTCTTGTATCGTTCCTAGTTGCACTCCCACCTTTTTACCTGATAAATCTTCTGGCTGCTTCAGGTTGCTCCCTTTGAGGGCGACAATCGTATCTTTGGCTTCGTAATAAATAATTGAAAAATCAATATTTTTTTGACGCTCTGGAGTCGGAGTCATCCCAGCCATCACAAAATCAGCCCGATTTGCTTGGAGTGCAGGGATTAATCCATTAAAATCAGATTCCATTATCTGAAGTTTAAACCCTAATTTTTGAGCTAGAGTCTTGGCAATATCTATATCAAAACCAATGATTTGGCGCTCGCCTCCTTTGGTATCATAAAATTCATAAGGCGGATAATCTGGCGAAGTAATCATCGTCAGGGTGTCTTTATTTAAAGATGAGGCAGCTTTTAGAGGATCACTATGTCCTGTGATCATTTGGATTACTACAATTGCTGCAAATAGTATCGTTAATAACCGTAATTTTTTTTTCTTCATATTTAAAGGGATTCCTAAGAAAGCCGGGGAAGTACCTTGTTTCATGCTTAACAAATATCCGCTATGGACTCGGCTTAAGATTATTCATTGTTTTTTCAATAATTTCCACTGCTGTTGTAACGCCATTTTCTAAGCGGATTTTTTCACCGAGTGCAGTAGCGCGATCGCGTATACTTTTATTTTGAACTGCGGTTGTAATTGCGATCGCTAATGAATCTACAGTCAATTCATTCTGGCGAATCATTGCGGGACTCACGCCTAATTTGACACCTAAATATCCCCAAAATGGCTGATCTGCCAAAAATGGAATTATGATTCCAGGTACTCCGGCTCGAAATGTTGCAGCAGTTGTTCCTGCACCACCATGATGTACAATACAGGACATTTGGGGAAATAACCAACTGTGGGGAATCGATTCTATTTCAAATATAGTATCGGGTAAGTCTGCATTTTCAATCCCACCCCAACCCGTCATAAAAATTCCCCGTTGTTGAGTTTTAACAAGTGCAGCTAAAGCAATTTCGGCGACTTCTTGGGCTTGTTTTCCGCTCATGCTGCCAAATCCAATGTATACCGGAGGCGCACCCGAATTAAGAAATTCAACTAAGTCGGGAGAGGGTATAAAGTCCGCAGGTGGATCAAGAAACCAGTATCCAGTAACATGGTTATGTTCTGACCAATCCACTGGCTTAGGGATAACCGAAGGACTAAACGCATTTAAAAAATTTACCTGAGCAAGTTTCATGCGTTTAAACGGCGAATCCCACAATTTTAATGGTGCTTCGTTCAGAGTTGTTTCACGAAATTGATTAATACTTTTACGGAATAAAAACCAGAACAATTTGCCGATCACAATATACGTAAATCGATTATACAGACTTCCTAGCCGTTCCAGTTCTGGTGATGTAGCTGCATTCGGAAAGGCGCTAGTGGGATTCAATGGTTGCATTGAAGCCAAATAAAAAGGAACTCCCAACTTCTGAGCAATATCAAATCCCCAAAAAGCAACAGTCCCACTGATAATTACATCGGTTAACAGACAAGCGTTCCACGAGTCTTCTAATGCAGTTTTCATAATCGGATCAAGTACGCCTGCAAACTGACGCGGGAAGTTAAGCGGATTTTTTGTTTGCATTAACGCTTGTCCGGCTTCGCTGGCGAGTGCTTCTTGAGGATTACCGCTAATTAGAGCAAATTCTAATCCGGATGCGCGAATTTCTGGCTCAAATTTGGCGTGGGTTGCTAGTTGCACCCTATGTCCAGCCTTTTGCAAGCCTACCGCCAACGCTATGTAAGGCTGAACATCGCCACGCGAACCAATGGTTAAGATTGTGATGTGCATAATTTAAAGAACTTGTATAGTTTGTTTCATAGGTGTTTTAATGCCTGGGTTTAATAAAGTTAATCATATTTTTGACTTTACTTAAAAAATAAGTAAGTATTAACACTTGTCATCCTCAATATTATTGATGTGAAACCAAGTGATCATTTAGAAAGTTAAAATGAAACGTTCAAATCGCCTTGCTTGGATTGGAGCGATCGCATTAGCAGTCATTATTTTACTTAGTTTGATCGTGGCTCCCAATAATAGTAAAATAAATAATGGCTCTACTTATAACCGCGCTGCCGATGGCTATGGTGCTTGGTATGCTTTTATGCAGCAGCAGGGAATTTCAATCAAGCGCTGGCAAAAGCCTTTTAGTGATATTCAGCCAGAAAATAGCCCAATTACCTTTTTACAGGTAAGTAGCGATCCTAGAGAGACGGAGCTGGATAGTCAAGAGCGTGAATGGGTAGAAAAAGGGAATACTCTAGTAATTTTAGGTGCCAGAGCGCGAGTTACAGAAGCAGACTTTAGCACCATGCAGAAATCCCCCCAAGGAAATGTCAAAATTGAGACGCGCAGACGATATCGTAGAGCTAACTCCAAGCAAGTTGATTTAGGCGATCGCTTTGGTGCTGTAATCTGGAAAGAAAAGTACAAACAAGGAAACGTAATTTTTTCCACCACTCCTTATTTAGCAGCTAACGCTTACCAAGATTATTTAAGTAATTTCAAGTATCTAGCCAATTTAGTTACTCAAAAAGGTAACACAATATTAGTAGATGAATACATCCACGGCTATAAAGATGCTGATGTCAGAGAGAAAGAAAGCGAAGGAAATTTATCAAGTTTTTTTGCAAAAACTCCTTTATTTCCAATATTCGTGCAGGTAGGTATCTTGCTATTGGTGCTAATTTGGGCGCAAAATCGTCGTTTTGGGAAGCCAGTAGCTTTAGATATACCAGTTATAAACAACAGCGAGGCATATATCCAAGCTTTAGCGGGAGTGTTGCAGAAAGCTGATACCACCAACTTTGTTGTCGAGATGATTGGAAAACAAGAACAACTACAACTCCAAAAAACTTTAGGATTAGGACAAATACCTTTAGAACATCAAGCCTTGATCAATGTCTGGATGCAAAAAACAGGCAAAAGTGCAGCAGAACTAAATGCCGTTTTAAAGCTACAATCTCGCAAACAACCAATGAGCGAACGAGAACTGTTAAGCTGGTTGGGGAAATGGCGAACCCTCAGAGAAATTCAAAAATAATTTCTGGAATTATGTATAACGTGTTTAATTGAGTTCTTTATAAATAAAAATATGAGCGAAACCCATCCTATTTTAATTCGTCTTGGTCAAGGTCTTAACCAAGTAATCGTCGGACAATCTAACCTCATCCAACAACTTCTAGTGGCATTGCTAGCGGGTGGACACATAATTTTGGAAGGAGTACCGGGAACTGGGAAAACCCTGCTAGTTAAAGTTTTAGCGCAGTTAATCCAAGGAGAGTTTCGCCGGATTCAACTAACACCAGATGTCTTGCCTTCGGATATTACTGGTACAAACATTTTTGACTTGAATAGTCGCAATTTCACTTTAAAAAAAGGGCCAATATTTACCGAAGTGTTGCTAGCAGACGAAATTAACCGTACTCCCCCGAAGACACAAGCGGCGCTGCTAGAAGCGATGGAAGAGATGCAAGTAACGCTAGATGGTGAAAGTTTGCCCTTACCAGATTTATTTTGGGTAATTGCGACGCAAAATCCCTTGGAATTTGAGGGTACTTATCCCTTACCAGAAGCGCAGTTGGACAGGTTTTTATTTAAGCTGGTGGTAGATTATCCCGATCAAGCTGCGGAAAAGCAAATGTTACTCAATCGTCAGGCGGGTTTTGCAGCAAGGCGTTCGGATATTAGCCGTTTGAAACCAATCGCAACAGTAGCCGACATTTTGCAAGCACGACTTGCAGTTAAAGAAGTTAAAGTATCAGAAGCGATCGTTGATTATTTGTTGGCATTGGTGAGAACATCGCGCCAACATCCCGATTTAACTTTAGGTGCATCGCCTCGCGCCGCCGGTGCTTGGTTGCAGACATCTCAAGCACTAGCATGGTTAACTAAAAGGGATTTTGTAACCCCAGATGATGTTAAAGCAGTTGCATCGCCGCTGCTACGTCATCGCCTCATTCTGAAACCAGAAGCAATGTTGGATGGTTTGCAAATTGATGCGGTAATTGCATCGATAATTAATCAAGTGCCAGTCCCAAGGTGAACAAAATATTTTGTAGAGGCGCCGTCACATACAAAAACTGAAGGTTATGATTAATCGACGCAAGACGCCCTACGCTTCTCCTAAAGGAGAAGGGCTGTAGGCAATACGGTTCAGTTAGCGCAAAAAACCTTAAGCTGCGTAGGTTGGGTTGAGGAACGAAACCCAACATTTAGGCAGGTTTGTTGGGTTTCGCAAAGCCTCAACCCAACCTACAATTCTCCTTAACTGAACCGTATTGGGGCTGTAGGGCGAACGTTTGTTTAGCCGTGATTTCTAATCACCTGATATTTTTGCCTTAGCCAAAGTCAACATTCCAAATCAAGAACGGGCAGAAGTGATGCCTGTGTTGGGACAGGCGATTTATTGAGTAAGAGGGCGCGATCGCCTCCAGGAACACAGCAGTTTGATCCAAAGCGTTACTTTTATCCTGATGGTTTTGAATTTATCTGATTGTCACCATATTCTGCTAGATATTACAGAAAGGTCAGGAATATGATTTGATATGATTAGATTTGCTGCCGATACATTATTGCCATATGACTTATTAACAAGTAAAAACTAAAAAGAGAATCCCCTATTAGGGCTTGCTGAATAAGTCTCTAAAACAAATGTAGAAGCCAGACAGCTGGCAAAATGATTGTTTCGTCGCTCAGCTTTTAAATTTACCTAGCGATCGCTAATGATTGTGCAAGGATTTTGAGCCTCTAGATGTTATAACTTTGCACTTGCTTGGTGGAAAAAGGCTTGAACCCCTTATCTGGACTACCTTGCATTTTTATTTAGCAACCCCTAATTAAAAAGCGATAGCAGTTAGTAAAAATACTTATCTTGTGTTGGCGTATTTTAATATATCTTTTACATTCGATTTATAATTACTCTTGTTAAAATAACTAAACTTCATACTCTAAAATATATTTTACCTCTTTACTATTGCTTAGAAAATATTGTATTTTGCTTCATGATTACTTGAAATAAATGTCATTAATTATACTATTGTAGTAGCAGCTTAGATGATTGATATTAGAGAAGTAGTTTAAACAATAGCTTTTCTAGTACATGAATAAAAAATGGGCTGCTAAACGACTTACAATTAATCTCACATCAAGCGAGGCACAGAAGCTTGAAAACTACTGTTCAATAACGGGAAGACCAGCAACCGATGTAATTCGGGAGTTAATTCGCTCCCTTTCTACTCAAGATGAAAAAGCTTCTCAAACCTTAGTAAATCCAACTGGACAATAAACAAAACCAGGGTAAATACATCTCAACTTGTGAATAAAATATGGTGTTTAACAGTTAGCAGTTATCAATTAAATTCCCTAAGTTTAGTTAGGGAATTTACATAAAGATATGCCTGCGGCCTTCTGGGTGAGGCTCGTTCCAATGCTACGGTATAACAACAGTTCCCTACGGCGGGAAACCAGCCTACAGGACTGTTTCATCACAAAGCCTCTAGGTCGCAAGCTTCCGCTCTGACGGCAGTCGCCTTATAGAACTTTATCGACAAGAGATCAATTATCCTGGATTTGTTGAACAAACTGATGGGAGTTTGGCGGATGAAGCTACTTATACTTTTCAAGTATTAAGGATTCAATCTGTAATTTATTTAATAGAACTTACGCATTGACAGAATGGTAAAATAATGAATCTCATGTTGATAGTCGTCAGCAAAGAGGTATCGGACAATTAGAGAAATCAGCGAAACCTCAACAGCAGGGCTATTTCATTCTAGGCATAAACCGCCCAAAACTAAAGTTCCTTTTCTTATAGCTAAAGTCCGTTAAAACGGACTACAACATGAGTCTCAGTCGTCTTTAGACGAATGAGTGCTATTAGACTCAGAATTCATTCTGAGGCGGGCTAGATGAGAATGAAATAGCCCCGACCCCAACAGTACAGTGCAATCTAGAACATTACACCCTGTTTTTGTGATCAGAACCAAAACATAAGGAATGCAATAGGTTAGCGGAAATGCTGGGAGACGTTTCACATGATATCCCTCTTCTGTCACTCTCCGAGGACTTTTGCCATTTCTGAATTCTAGAGCTTTTGTATACGATGCGATGTCTACGACGGGCTACGCCTACGCAAGATTTTTTTCTAATAACAAACACAGTAACCAAGTTTTTATAATAGGATAGCTTGTATTGATTGTAATTATAAATATGTAATCTTGTAAATAGAGATAAAACAAAGGTTTTGGAGATTAGCCTGATGATTGTATTATTTAACTCACTAAAGTATAAATAACTTATTTTTTAAGTGATTAATTTACTCTGCTTTCCAAAAACAAGATTTTCAAGAATTAATGAAAGGGTAAATGGAGAAAAGTTAGGTTGTGTTAAAACCAAAGTAGGAGTATAGTTCTAGTGTGGAACTTAAAAACTGGTATTTTACTACTCACATTGGGTTGCATTATTGCGACTGGTATAGCAGTATATCTTCTTGGCGGTGTTGAACCAGCACAAATTCAAGCTTTGCTGAAGTCTTCTGGAATCTGGGCACCTGTTATTTATATTGCTTTGTACATTGTGGCAACTATGTTAGTTTTGCCCTCAACAGTACTCAATTTGACTGGAGGTGCAATTTTTGGGCCTTGGCTGGGTACTGTCTGGACTAGTGTTGCAGCTATAATTGCGGCAATAATTGCCTTTGCTTTTACTCGGACTATTGGACGCCAAACAATTGCAAAACGACTAGCAGGACGTTGGCAAGCTATGGATGCGGAGGTGCGTCGTGGAGGGCTTTTTTATATGTTTGCCATCCGACTAGTACCGATAATGCCCTATGGCTTGGTCAACTTTGTCGCTGGACTAACATCGATCAGCTTTAAAGATTATGTTCTAGGTACAACACTTGGTACTGTTCCTAGTGTATTACCTTTTGTACTATTAGGTAGTTCTGGTTTGAAAGCAGTTAAGACAGGTGATTTCTTGCCGCTAGTACTTGCCTTAGGCTTAACTGGAATGCTGGTAGCGGGGTCTACTTGGTATCGGCATCGTCGTAATTTTCCTAAAAAAGCTATAGAAAGCCTTAAAAAATCAGACTCCTCAAATCACATAAACCCAGATAATAAATAAACTATGCTACCAAAGTATTCATTTATTATTCCCATCTATAACGAGGAAGAAATTATTCCAGAATTGTACCGCAGAGTGAGTGCAGTAATGAACCGGATGGATGGCCTTGTAGAATTAGTTTTAATCAACGATGGTAGCCGCGATCGCT
>NZ_JBGTFY010000239.1:0-31727 GCF_041747015.1 Nostoc sp. | reverse complement strand
TTTTCCTATTTTTAGATTTGGATGATTAGAAAATATTATATTTACTCAAATTGGTTCATATAATTAGTTATGTTTTCACTTACAAGCATTGTTAATTGATTCGTGGTCTGGCTTAAATACGACTTTTTCAGCAAGCCCTATCTAGCACCAAAATCAAATTTGCATTTCGCACAGTTGAAAGGCGATGGGCGATTACTAAGGTGGTTCTACCTTTAAGAATTGTGTTTAAATTCGTCTGAATAATCCTTTCTGATTCTGCATCCAGATGGGAAGTCGCTTCATCCAAAATCAACAGCTTGGGATTGCCTAACAACGCTTTAGCGATCGCAATTCTTTGGCGCTGTCCTCCAGACAACATCCCCCCTCCTTCACCAATCTGGGTTTCATAACCCATAGGTAACTTTTTAATAAACTCATCAGCACCCGCCAATCGCGCCGCCTCAATAATCTCTGCCAAAGTTGCCCCAGGATGTGCCAAGCTAATATTTTCCCGAATCGTTCCGCCAAACAAAAAGGTATCTTGGTCAACTACCCCAACCTGTTCGCGTAGAGAACGCAACGAAAGACTGGTAATATCCTGCCCATCAATCAACACCTTGCCATCTGTGGGGGGATATAACCCCAAAACCAGCTTAGAAATCGTGGTTTTCCCCGAACCACTCCGTCCCACCAGGGCAACCATTTGACCGCTATGTACTTCAAAACTGAGATTTTCCAAAACATTGATATCGCTTTCAGGGTGATAGCGAAACGTCACGTTGTCAAAGCGAATGTTACCTTGAATGGGTGGTAAAGATTGCCGCGCTTGGTGCTGCAAATCCTCTTCTGGTTCCGCATCCAACACATCATTAATGCGTTCCACGGCAATGACCACTTCTTGCAATTGATTCCACAAAATTGTTAATCGTTGGAAGGGTCTAATAATATTTCCCAACAACATATTAAATGCTACCAATTGCCCAATGGTTAGCTGGTTGTGAATTACTTGGTATGCCCCAAACCACAGCAAGACGGTAGTTACTATTGCTTCAATTGTGTTGCTGAATATTTGCAAGCGATTGCTGATAATTTGCCCGGAAAAGTTAGTTTTTATTTCCTTACTTAATAACTCTTCCCAATGCCAACGCACAGTCTGTTCTACGGCTGTGGATTTAACCGTTCGCACACCAGAAAGGACTTCAATCAGATAGCTACTTTCATTAGCAACAGCATTAAAAATTTCCCTAGAAATCTTTTGTAAAAAAGGTGTGGCAATCACTGCCAGCAGGAAAAAAGGCGGTACAATCACTAACACCAGTAACGCCATTTTCCAGCTGTACCAAAACATCAATGCTAAATAAATAAAGACAGTGACTAAATCTAGCAGGATGGACAACGCCTCACCGGAGAGGAAGCGTTGAATTTTGCGGTTTTCCTGTACACGAGAGATAATATCCCCCACATAACGGGACTCAAAGTAACTCAAGGGTAGCCGCAGGGTATGGCGAATAAATCCCACAATCAGTGCTAAATCGAGCTTATTCGCCGTGTGGTCTAACAAATATTGCCGCAACCCTGTCATCGCCACACGGAATAAACTAAAAATCAGTAACCCTAATCCCACCGCCGTTAAGGTTAGTTCAGAACGCTGCACCACCACTCGGTCTAAAATTAACTGCGTGAATAGGGGGGTAACGAGTCCAAAAATCTGGATAAATAAGGAAGCGACAAACACTTCCAGCATTACTAAAGAGTGAGGCTTCATTAACTCAAAGAACTGCCAAAAGGGAGTTGTAGTCTCTTTAGCATCCTTCAGCCAGGCTGTAGGTTGCAGCAGCAGTGTATAGCCAGTCCAGTTGGCTTTAAATTCCTGGTGGCTGAGGGTGCGCTGACCAATACCAGGATCTGCCACAATTACCTGTTTTGCGGTGATTTCATAGACAACGATGTAATGCTTCCCCTCCCAGTGGGCGATCGCAGGCAGTTTTTGCTTTGCCAATTGGTCAATACTCGCTTTCACAGGTCGCGTAGCAAACCCAATACTTTCCGCCGCCGTCGATAGCCCCCGCAGCGACGAGCCATTGCGGTCAACATTGGCGATATCCCGCAGGCGATTTACACTAAAGTTTTTCCCCCAATAGCGAGACACCATCACTAAACAAGCTGCACCGCAATCTGATCCACTTTGTTGGGCAAAAAACGGATAGCGCCGAATCACACGTTGTAATAAATGCCCGACTCGCTGCGTGGAGTTGGGAAAATAAGCTTTGCTAATCTTTTTCTCGCGTGGCTCTACTGCTGGCGTTGCCAAAATCTTCGTTTCATGAAGCCGTTTTAAGTCAGATGGCGGTACTGAGGGATTATCTGACTCTTCAACCTGTTGAGGGTTACGAGATAGCGCCTTAGCCCACAAATGCTCCCGAATTTGGGGATATTTAGCCATCAATGGGCATAACACTTCACCCGGAATAAAGCACAGTTGCAAGTTGATTGAAGCCCTTGCTGCATAAGGTCTGAAGTCATTCTCCTCAAACAAGGTAAATTCCCCAAATGAGTCTCCCGCCTCCAAAGTAGCGATTAACTCATCGGCGCTATCTAGCAACCTTGCTTTGCCAGCGATCGCAATATATATACCCGCTTTAGCATCAGTTCCTTGCCAGAATTTACCGACTTTTGGGTTGATAGATTTAGCTTGTTGAAGACAGTGTTGAAATTCTTCTGTCGAAAGAGAATAACCCAGAGTATTGTTGAATTGTTGCAGAGAAAGCAACTGAGCGGATATATTTTGCGCCATGAATGTCTAAATGTTTTCCTAATTTTGCAAAGTTAATAGGTAAAAATTCGGAATCATCTGGAATAGCTGCCGATTTGAGGTCACAAATCAAAATTTTGGAACCCTGAACCTGTTCAGTGCTGTTTTGTTCAACATTATTGGGTTTTGGTAGTGTGGATAATCCCATCTGTTTGAGCAGTCGCTTGATATGGCGATCGCTTACCTCAATCCCAAATTCCTTTGCTAGATGTTTCGCAAGCCAGTTTGCTGTCCAGCGTCGAAAAGCATAACCATGATCGCGAGGACTACTGTTAACTAGTTCCTTCAAACGCTCTAAATACTGATCATTCACAGCCTTCGGGCGACCAATGGGGCAATCTTGCCATTGGTGCGCCATTCCAGTCCGAGCTATGTGTGTCCAATGTCGTGCTGTTGCCGCACAACATCCCAAGGTTTGACAGATATCTGTTTGAGTTTTCCCTTCATCTGCCAACAACATGATTTCAATTCGTTGGCGGTAGGATTCAGGTAAACTATTGTGTAAACTTTGTAGTAGCAGTTTCCGCTGAAACGGTGTTAAACACTTACCACCAGATGCACTTAAATACTTGGTTTCGGATTTTGCTTGGCAGTCGAACATATACGTAGAATTTGCTAGTTTTATAGATTCACAAATGCCCTGTACTTGATGCGTAATTTGTCAAGCACTTTCAAATGAGTGTTTACATATGCCAATTTATTCTACTAATAGGACACGTTTTTTATACAGAACTTACGCAAACAATAGCCGATTTTGGTAGGGGCAATTCATGAATTGCCCCTACTACGTGTAGTTTTGCGTAAATCCTATGATGTATATATCAAGCTACAACTTATCTGTTGTAAATTCCGAAGATTAAGCGCTAAATAAATTTTGATGAAATATTGGCTAAATATGATAATTGCGTATATTTATGAAATATTTGATTTATAAGTATAAATATTTTGAGGGTATAGCTAAGTTTTATCAAGATAGTGTGATTAAATATTTTCCCTAAAAGCTTTTACAGTCAGCCAAAGAAGACTATATTCAGTGATCTGAACGCTCAAAATCAATTACCTGGATTACACTTATTTATATCTTACTTAAATGTATATAATTTTACTTTAATTAATGTTTTGTCTAACAGCTTAAACTTCGAGCAAAGGGAGGGTGACAGTAAATGTTGTACCCACTCCAACTTGACTATTAACTACAATTTTACCTCCGTGTGCCTCGACAGACTTTTTGGCGATCGCTAGCCCCAAACCGGTACCAGGAATGTTTCCCACATTGTCAGCACGTTGGAAAGGCTGAAACAGTCGCTTTTGGTCTTCTTTAGAAATGCCAATTCCCCAATCTTGAATTCGGAAAATTACTGTTTTTTCCTGACTAATTAGTTCAAAGCGCACTATACCATCTGGTGGTGAATACTTAATAGCATTGCTAAGTAAATTGCCCAAAATGTGCCGCAGTAAACTTTTATCCCATAGTGCTTTGCCTAATTGCCCAAAACTGGCGAATACCAAAGTCAAATGTTTTTCATCCGCCATTAATTGAAATTCTTCGACCAGTTGGCGGCAAAAAGCTTCTAAATCTAAGCACAGGAGTTCACATTGCAGTCTACCAGAATCAGCTTTACCGATTAATGAAACTTCATCTAATAGCTGCACCGCGTTTTTGATCGCCGAGCGAATTATTTGCAAATGATTCTGTTTTTTCTCTTTGGTCAATTTTTCGTCGTAGTTTTGTAGCAATCCAGCAGCCAAGAGAATAGTACTTAGAGGATTGCGAATGTCATGGGAGAGCATCGAGACAAATTCAGATTTGAACTGGTTGAGTTCATTGGCTTTCATCAGTTCAGCAGTTCGTTCTTCAACTCGAATTTGTAACGTTTTATTAACCATGCGTAATGATTCTAAAACCTGCTTGCGCTCGATCGCATAACGCAGGGAGCGAACCAACACATCTGGATTTACCTGGCGCTTGATTAGATAATCTTGTGCCCCCTGCCGCACTGCCTCAATTGCCAGTTCTTCATCATTTGTATTGGTTAGGACAACGATCGCTACGCTTGGAGCTTGATCAATCAGAAGAGGCAGAGATGACAATCCTTCGCTGTCAGGTAGAGTCAAATCTAACAAAATAACATCGTAATTACACTGACCTAGCTCCTGAAGTGCTTCCCCCAATCGCTTCACATGAACCAAAGTAAACTCTTGGGACTTGGCTTGGATCAAAAACTCTTGTAACAACCTAGCTTCTGCTGGGTTATCTTCAATTAACAAGATTTTTACTGAGTAGCTTACAACCATAATCTTCGGGTTTTATAGCGTTTCCTAAGCAACTGAGGTACACCCAAATCTTTCCAAATCTTTTTTACCAAGGTTCATAGCGTTTAAAACGTACCTCACCAGGTCGGGAACCGCTATACCCCTGGAAATTTTTGAGTGTTGAGTTAAGATTAGTCCTGTTCAGGTGAGTCTCCTATTTATCAAGCTGTTCCACATCTAGTTTACACATCTAAATTTAATTTACCATTGTGCGTACAGGGTAGTATTCCTTACTTCGATGGTAGCGTGACAGTACAGAGCCAAAAATCTACAATACTCTTGATGATTTTGAATAGCTGGTTAAGGTTGCGGGATTTAGTGATATAGCAATTCACGTGCAAGTTGTAGCTGTCAAAAATGTCATCCTCATTTTTTGAGGTTGTTAACACAACGACTGGAATACGTTTTAATACTGGGTCAATTTTAATTTCCGCTAGCACTTCTCTACCATCTTTCTTGGGCAAATTCAAATCCAGGAGGATGAGGTCAGGGCGCCGTGCATTAGCATATTCGCCTTCTTGGCGTAAATAAGCCATAGCATCTATGCCATCCCTCACCGTCACTACCTCGTATGGCACTAAGCTATTTTTCAATGCTTCTTGAATTAAGCGAATGTCGGCTTTATTGTCCTCGACCAAAAAGATAGTTTTATATTTTTCTCCCGTTTCTGTACTCAAGTTCACGCCCTCCAACTGGAATTGTAAAGTAGAAGGTTGCGCCTACACCCTGTTCCGACTCTACCCAGATTCGCCCCCGGTGGCATTCGACAATCTTCTTACATATGGCTAATCCTATACCTGTGCCGATATATTCATCCCGTGTATGTAGGCGCTGAAAGATCACGAAAATGCGATCGCGAAATCGGGGGTCAATGCCAATACCATTATCCCGGACTGAGAACAGCCAGGCATCTTCTATCCTTTTTGCTCCCACATGGATTTGTGGCGGCTGATCACTGTGGAACTTAATGGCGTTACCGATGAGGTTTTGGAATAACTGCATCAGTTGGGTACTGTCAGCCATCACGGTTGGTAAGGGGTCGTGGGTGATAATAGCTCCAGTTTCAGCAATGTGTTGATGCAAATTGCTCAGAGACCGATCTAAGGCTGTTTTTACCTCGATCAGTTGAAATCCGATCGCATTCATATCTACTTTTGAGTATGCCAGCACGTCATCAATCAAAGTCTGCATCAGTCCAACTCCCTCTACAGCATAGCCGATAAACTCCTGGGCATCTTCGTCGAGTTGTTCTCGATAGCGCATCTCTAACAGCTGCACGTAATTCACAACTTGATTAAGAGGTTCTTGCAAGTCATGGGAGGCAACGTAAGCAAACTTTTTCAGGTCTGCGTTAGAACGTTCTAAATCCTGTGCTAATTGGGCAAGTTCATCGGCTTGACGTAGCACAATATTGACAATTGCTTTCCGCAGTTCCAATGCTGCTTTCACTTCTATATCTTTCCAAGGTAAAGATGTTAAGCGGACACTTTCTTTCCACAGTTCAAATGATTTGCGTGGAGATAAACGGACTTTTCCTTCTGACTGGCTAACTTCAAACGCCTGATTAGGATCGCCTCCCCAATTTACAGTTTGAATTACCTCCGGTCGAAACCATAAAACATAATTCCGTTTAGCAATAGGAATAGCTAATAAACCGCTAGCGACGTTTTTAAAACTTTCGGCATCTGGATAAATCTGCGATAAAGAATCTGTATAAAATACTTCTTCTTCAACGTTATTCTTGAGCCATTGCACTAAAAAATTTAGGTCTTCTTCTTTCGGCGTTTCACCAACTACCGTGCAGTTTCCCCCATAATACACGGCTGCACCTTGAGCGCTAGCCAAATCTAAAAAATGTTGCGGGTGTTTAACTAAACCATCAATAAAGTACTCTTCTTGAGACATATATTCAATCAAGACTAATTGAATATGTGTCAGATTTATCTTGTGATCGTGGTCTTCTGTCTCTTCTCTAGCTGAGATTTCGGCAAATATTACTCGCCCCAAAAATTCGCAAGCTTTACGAAATTCGTAGGAAATGTATTTAGGAGACTGATGATGACAAGCAATCAGCCCCCAGAGTTTTTGGTCTTTAATTAAAGAGATAGTTAGCGTTGCACTAACACCCATATTATGCAAGTACTCCAGATGACAGGGAGCAGCACTTCTGAGAATAGAGTTGGTTAAATCAATCGGGCGATCGCTAATTGGATTATTGATAGGAAAAACTGTTACTGGCTCAGAAGAAGAATCCGGGATGATTCTAATCGAATTGGCAACAAATAATTTTTTAGCTGGTTTGGGAATATCTGACTCTGGGTAATGCAATCCTAAGTATGGTTCTAGGCTTTCTAGTTTGTCTT
Organism: Nostoc sp.; assembly: GCF_041747015.1. Classification (GTDB taxonomy): domain Bacteria; phylum Cyanobacteriota; class Cyanobacteriia; order Cyanobacteriales; family Nostocaceae; genus Nostoc. The sequence goes on along the minus strand of NZ_JBGTFY010000239.1, from coordinate 24,260 downwards.
CAGCGATCACGTAACCATGTCCATCATCATCAAATTTATATAACATCACCCTGTCAAATTGCGTTATTTTCCGAATTTCTTGAACGATAACTTGACAAAATTCACGGAGCTTTGATGTTTTTTGGAGTTGATTTATCGAGGCTTGAACTAGATGATAAAAGCTTAAAAATGGAATATTTTCTTGACTAATAGCAGGTTCTAATTCAACAATTAAAAATTTCTCTTGATTCCGGTGAAATACTGCATCAAATACTATGTATTCATCACCTTTTTTTCGCACCCAAACTTTGCTAGAATTGATGAAATCAATATTTACCCCGACTAGCCCTGTTTGAATTCTTTCTATTTGGAATGGGTCGAGTAAATCTTCTAGTTTTTTCTGCAATATATCTTCGGGAGTGATCCCGAAAACCTTTAATGTATTAGTGCTAACTTGTAATATTTTTAATTCAGGTTCCTCCAAAACTAATAGGACACCATGAGGCTGAATTTGACTTGAAAGATGAATTGATGCCTCTTTCAAGCTAATTAAATTAATACCTGGCAATTCTAAGTTCATTTTGATGACGATCCTCCTTTATTGTGCGGGAGCATCAAAACTAGAGTATCTATCAATAACGGAGAATTATAAATGTAAAAACTTATAATCTTTCATTAGTTATTTTTACTTAGTATTTAATTTACCATGCCCTGGTGTTGCGTTTTGCAGCCTTAATATCATTTGCTTGCGCTTTTAACAGTGTAACAGTAAATAAAGCTACATAGTGATAATAAATGTGAAAACTGTATAGTTAAGCAAATCTGGATATGTGTAGCTATATTAAGTTAAGTTCGACGAGTTATATTGTGTCCATCTAAATTAGCCGTAAAAAAAGACCTCTCACTGCTTTTACTACGTAAAAACGTCTCTCTCCGACTCGGAGCTACAGTGTACACACAAGTCTTCTAGAGTTGCCCCATAGACTTTTGATCCCCCCAACCCCCCGATAAATTGGGGGGCAAAAAGTTCTCAAAGTCCCCCCCTTTTTAAGGCTACCGTGTACACACAAGTCGAATTTCTTCTTAAATCCCAAAGATTACTTACTTAATCGCAGTGATGGTTAGGGTGGGGTAAAACTAAAGCTAAAACCTTAGTAAATCAGGTTTCAGGTGAGGTTTTGAGAATTTATGCAATAAATATATTGAATTCGGGTGGTCGTTTATTGAATTCGGGTGGTTGTTTATTGAATTCGGGTGGTCGTTTATTGAATTCGGGTGGTTGTTTATTGAATTCGGGTGGTCATTTATTGAATTCGAGTGGTCATTTATTGAATTCGGGTGGTCGTTTATTGAATTGGAGGTATTGTTCATTGAATTCAAGCAGTGGTTAGGGTGGGGTAAAACCCAGATTCTTGAACAACTTCATACTTGTGTATACACCGTAGCTTTTTAAAGGGAGGCAAAAAGTTCTCAAAGTCCCCCAATTTATCGGGGGATTTAGGGGGATCTACGACGATTTTGTTTTTTTAGAAGAGTTGTGTGTACACCGTAGCCGGCTTGGAGAGGGACAGACTTAAAGAAAAGTTCAAGGCAGGAAGAGGTTTATGGAACTGACGTTATGTTAAATTGAGAAAATTGCCCAATGCCTTATACCTTCTTTAATCAGATCCAAGAGTTGAACCACATCCGCAGTTTATAGCCATCAGGGGACAGGGGTAAACCTAAATAAACGGGCATCCAGAAAATAAAAGCCACCAGAATGATAAAAGTAATGGTGATACCTAGCGCCCGGAGTTGTTGATAATAACTGCGAAGACACTGATCGACAAACCAAGCGATCGCTAAAAATATAAACACTACTGCACACATATAATGATAGATGAAAACGCACCTCGTTACCTTCATCCAAGGTACTAAATTTGCGGCATAATTTAAAATTAAATATAAGGCAATCCAGCTATCAACACCAAGAGTTTCAGGCACAGAGAAACGTTTTTGCTTTACCCCAGGAATTACAACTTGTGATATTAGCATTCCGACTAAAAACAACATGGCAGCAACACCAAACCACCACAAAAAGGGATTGCCCATTGCATGAACATCATAAATAACTTTCCCAGCACCAGCAGGCAAAGGCGGCCCCATTACAGGTAAAGGATCGGTGATACTTTTAGCCGTTTGATAATAATACGCCATTGGTCGAATCATCAAAGGCCATTTGTACCACGCAGCACAATAAGGATGGACATTAGGACTATTGCCACCTAGCTGTAAGTGAAACTTCAAAATTTGCTGATGTACTGCGATAAATCCATAAGTTTTATCTAGTTGAAGGTGGGGAATCCAGATGATGCTGTAGATAAAAGCTGGAATTATTCCTAGATAGAACAACATTTGGAAAACATTTAACTGAGTCAAATTTTGTAGTGGTGTCTGAGATGAAGGAGGATAACTACTAACTTCTGCCTCCTTTAGTGAGTGAGATGTAAAAAATAGTTTTGAATTGGGAAAAGAATGTATCGAAAAAATTATCCAGGCTGCTAGCCAGATGAGATAAGCACCCAAAAGAAACCATAAACCATTCCATTTAGTGGCAACTGATGCACCAAAACTAATACCAGCAAGAACTAACCAAAAAGAACGTCGCCGATTTTGGTTATCTAATGCCAATAATAAAAACCAGTGTCCTAGCAAACCAAAGATGACGATATAAATATTGTTTAGTGCATAGCGAGACTCAACTATAAAGATGCCATCACAAGCTGTGAATAAACCTGCAAGAATTGCAAAGGTACGACGATAACTCAATTGATAAGCGATCGCAGCTACAATTATAGGAATAAATGAGCCTGTGAGGGCATTTAACCAGCGATAAGTCCAAGGCGATCGCAATGAACCTGTTAGTCCATTCACCGTATCGTGCCAAAAAGGAATGTGACTGCCAATCCAAATGCCGATACCAATAATATATTGACTCAACGGCGGATGAGCATTAAAAAATGGCGTGCGCGTGAGATAATTATTACCAAATTTGGCGAAGTAAACTTCATCAAATACCAGAGTGTTGAATCGCTCTAGTCCCCAAAACCGCAAGGCAAGTGAGAAAAGAAATATACTCACCATCCCAATTCTGAACCACTTTTTAGTCATTTGTCATTTGTCATTTGTCATTTGTCATTTCTCCCCACTAGGCGATGCCTGCGGCGGTAAACTACGCAAATTCGGAATTTTCTCTCAGTTCCTCAGATCGGAATCCCAATACAATCCGATTCTTTGGTACACCTGCTTTAACTAATTCTGTTGCTAGCCCCTCTTCAGTGCCATCACGTTGAATCCAAATTTTGCCATCAATAATATCAATGTGAATCAGACAGGCGTGAACGCGGCGGGTTGCAGTTACGGAAAGTTCGGGCACTGGTTCTCGACCAAGAATCATTACTAAATATCGATCTTGTTCTTTATCAAAAATAGTTTCATGCTGAATATTACCGTAAGAGTAAGGGATTTTCGTATGTTCAGTAAGAATGCTGCAAATTATCTGTCTGTATTGTTCCAGAGTATCCATCTGACTATAATCTCCCACTTTGGATTGAAAACAAGGAGAGGAATTTTGTAGTCTTCCAATATAAGTTTACCAAGCGGTTCTTCCTCAAAAACGTCAGTAAAAATATCCTCATGAACAGCAATATACAAAACCCTATCTGGATAATTGCGGGACATTACAGCAAGGTAAGTAAAGTACTGACCAATTGCCTGTTCAAGGTTTGCTACTTCTGAGTCACCACTGAAAGTCTTGATTTCAATTTACGTTAGCGTAGCGGTAGCGAGTCCGTGTTCGCTTTTAGCGTCTCGTAAGAGAGCGTCATTACGAATTACAAATTACCCTCGACTTTTGCCACTTCCAACATCGTCTTTAAAACCGAATCTGGATTCAGACTAATCGAGTCAATTCCCTGTTCAACCAAAAATTTGGCAAATTCGGGGTAATCGCTGGGTGCTTGTCCACAAATGCCGATTTTGCGATCGCATCTTTTCGCCACTTCTATGGCCATTTTCACCATTCGCTTTACACCTTCACTGCGCTCATCAAATAACCGCGCCACCAATGCTGAATCTCTGTCTATTCCCAGTGTCAACTGAGTTAAATCATTAGAACCAATTGAAAAGCCATCAAATACCTCAGCAAAGTCCTCAGCCATAATCACATTATTGGGCAACTCACACATCACATAAACTTGCAAGCCATTAACACCCTGCTTTAAGCCATTTTTTGCCATCTCTGCCAAAACCAAACGCCCCTCATCAGGAGTGCGACAAAAGGGAATCATCGGGATGACATTAATTAAACCCATATCTTCTCGTACCCGCTTCAGAGCATGACACTCCAAAGCAAAAGCTTCTCTGTAGCCTTGATCGTAGTAACGCGCCGCTCCCCGCCAACCCAGCATGGGGTTTTCTTCATGGGGTTCAAACTGTCGCCCACCTAACAAGTTGGCATATTCATTACTTTTAAAATCCGACATTCGCACAATCACAGGCTTGGGATAAAATGCTGCTGCAATTCTACCTACACCTTGGGCTAATTTATCTACAAAATATTCAGATTTATCGTCATAAAGTGCAGTAATCTGAGCAATTTTAGCTTTCGCAAATTCATCTTTTAATAAATTAAAGTGAATCAACGCCATTGGATGAATTTGAATTTGGTTAGCGATGATAAATTCTGTCCGCGCTAAACCTACGCCATCGTTGGGAATTGCAGATAAACTCAATGCTTCTTGAGGATTACCCACATTCATTAAAATTTGAGTCCGGGTGCGGGGTAAGTTCTCTAACGCGACTTCTTGAACTTCAAAAGGTAATAACCCTGCATAAACTTTGCCTTCTTCCCCTTCGGCGCAAGAAATTGTCACCTCTTGACCAGGTTTCAAGATTTCCGTAGCATTACCGCATCCCACGATCGCAGGTACACCCAATTCTCGCGCAATGATCGCAGCGTGACACGTTCTTCCTCCAGAATTAGTGACAATTGCACTGGCACGTTTCATAATCGGCTCCCAATCGGGATCAGTTCTCTCTGTCACCAAAACTTCCCCAACTTGGAACTGTCCGAGTTTCTGAACATCTAAAATTAGGCGGGCTTTTCCTTGACTAATTGCTTCTCCGATCGCACGTCCGGTAATTAGAGGAATTGGGGATTGGAAATCTGGGGTTGAAGATTTTTCCCCAGTTCCTAGTCCCCAATTTCCAGTCCCCAATAACAACCGATAACTCCGCAGCACATTTCCCGTCCTCTGCGACTGGACGGTTTCGGGACGCGCTTGCACAATAAAAAGTTCGTTAGTAATCCCATCTTTCGCCCACTCGATATCCATCGGGGTATAAGTACCGTGGACTTGCGAATAATGGTCTTCAATTAAACACGCCCAAGTTGCTAGTTGTAAAATCTCTTGATCACTCAGGGCGAATTTGCTCCTTTCACTGGTTGAAACAGCTACATTCTTCGTCAATTTGGAGCCGTCATCATAAACCATTTTTAGTTCTTTAGTACCCAACTTTTTATCAATAATTGGGCGAAAACCTGCTTTTAAAGTTGGTTTAAAAACATAATATTCATCTGGATTGACAGATCCCTGAACAACGTTTTCTCCTAAACCATAAGCAGCTGTAATTAGGGCTGCATCCTTAAAACCCGTTTCTGTGTCAATGGAAAACATCACCCCAGAGGTTGCTAAGTCAGATCGCACCATTTTTTGCACGCCAACGGCAAGAGCAATGCTAAAGTGGTCAAATCCTTTGGTATGGCGATAAGAAATAGCGCGATCGGTAAATATGGAAGCAAAGCATTTATGACAAGCTGCTAAAACTCCCTCAGCACCGACAACGTTAAGATAAGTTTCCTGCTGTCCGGCAAAACTAGCGTCGGGTAGATCCTCAGCAGTAGCACTAGAACGGACTGCAACATCTGTGTCTGCATGGTATTTTTCACAAAGACTTTCGTAAGCTGTGGCGATCGCCTCCCGCAATTCTACCGGAAATGGTGTGTGGATTAATAGCGATCGCGCTTTTTTTCCCCGTTCTCGTAAATTTTTGACATCTTCAACATCCAAGTCAGCAAAGAGTTGGCAAAGCTTTGCTTCTAACCCTGCCGATTGAATAAAATTACGATAAGCGTAGGCAGTGGTGGCAAATCCGTTAGGAACGTTGATGCCTTTGGGCGTTAGCTGTTGAATCATTTCCCCCAGTGAGGCATTCTTCCCACCAACTACAGGGATATCAGCAATACCAACTTGATCAAACCAGAGAATGAGCGATCGCTCTTGGGAAAATTGAGACAGGGTGCTTTTAGAGACTGTAGTCATAAGTATTACCTTTTAAAGTCGTAAATATGTAATTGCTAGTATATTTTTCTCTTGTTTAATTTTAGTGCTTGTAGCAACTGTGTTGCAGAGTAGGGTAAACATAGCTAAATTTTGTCCCCAAATCCGCAAGGTTTGTTATGGTGTCAGACGTTAGGGCTATGGTTAGGCACTTGGCAAGGCAAAGTGGAAGATGACACTGCTATGTAGTTACGGTTTTATGACGAAGCAGGCAATGTAGTGTTATTGCCAGAGGATGCAGAACGACAACGCGCCGAGCGATTAGCACAGCGATTGCGGGAGTTGGGAGAAGATCCAGATCGGTTTTAAGGTCAGTTTAAAGTGCGATCGCAGTTAAAGTACAGAAGCTTTCGTGACCAATATTGAGACTTTCGTAATTATATTGAGACTGGTGTGACAAATATCGAGATTTTCATAACTAACATTGAAATTTTTATGACAAATATTGAGATTTTCATAACTAACATTAAAACTTTTATGACCAACATCGAGACTTTGGTGACTAACATGGCGTTGTTTTAGAAACAGAATATAAAATAATCAAATAGCCCTACCTTTTTAAAGGGATCTCCGAACACTAAATATGATTAACCCAAACGTGTTGCTTTATCAGTCAGGGCGAACGCATCTAAATATTGATGGAGATTAGGACAAGACGATGAAAGCACACAAGAACGGGATTTAGAGGGGTAGAGAGCGAAAAAGAAAACAGTTGCGATCGCTCCATGATGAAAGATATGAGAGCAAGGATAGTCGAGTGTGGTATCCTAATCTGGATTTAGGTGTGCTGTCATAGAAGTAGATATTAAATAATCATGAAACTGAAACCGAAAATTACAATAGCTGACCATTTTTTGGGAATAGAATATCCAAGAATAGAGCGGAGAAAGAGACACAAATTAATTGATATTCTGACGATAGCAATTTGTGCAATGGGTACGTATGAAAGTTGGGATAATGACACAGAATTTGCATGAAGTTTTTTGAGGATTTTTCGACAAAGTACACACTCTAGCATATAGCCCTCCTAATTTTCTCTTCTTAGAGGGCATTTTATTGCTTAACTGTAGCAAAACGATCCTTCATAAGAGTAACTAGCAACTTGGGTTATTAGGCAAACTGTCTATAGTAATGCGAGTATTTTCAGTAGAGTTATGGGTAGTTGTTTTTTGATTTCGATAATCTTGCACGGTCAAAAGTTGCCAACTGGAATCTTGTGAAAGTTCCAGAACCCATTGATGATAATCAAATAGGCTTTCCCGATGACCAACACTGATAAATGTTGTTTTCGTCTCTTGTAACTGCTGATATAAACTTCCTTCATTTTTCAAATCCAAAGCACTAGTTGCTTCATCTAATATAGTAAAACTAGGACTAGTAACTAAAAGTCTTGCAAAAGCAAGGCGTTGTTGTTCTCCAACCGATAATATGTTCTCCCAAGGAACTTCTGTATCGAAACCATCAACTCGACTTAGTAAGTTTTGCAGATTAACTTGTTCCAAAACATTTTTGAGTTCTGCGTCGATCATTTGACGATTTGTATTAGGATAAAGCAACTGTTCGCGTAGAGTTCCCAAAATTATATAGGGTCGTTGGGGCAAAAATAACACTTCTTCTAGGGGAGGTCGTACCAGACGGCCAGTACCCGCATTCCACAAACCTGCGATCGCTCTCAATAGAGAACTTTTACCTCGACCACTAGGACCAACAATCAATAAACCTTCTCCTGGCTGAACAGATAGTGACAAATCTTTGACAATTACCTGCTCATAGTTGGGCGTTTGTAGAGTAATATGCTCAAAAGCTAGACGATTTTCTTCTATTGTTTTAATGGTACTTACATTCTTTGGTTCTTTGGTTACTGCTTCTAACGCATCAGATAATTCAGCTAAACGCTCAACGTAACTCGAAAATCGTCCTGAAGTTCCAAATTCATTGATTAATCTTATTTAATTCTTGAGTTAAATAAAGAGCAATCAAATTTCCGATAATTGTATAAACAAGTAAAACAGATGCAACAAATTGAGAAATAGACCAAAGTATTGATAAAAAAATAATCATTTCCAATACTTTTTCTAACAAAGTAGTTGAAAAACTGAAAAAAGTTCTGGTAACAGGTTCTATTTCTTGAGATAAACGTTGATCTGGGTTATCAATATCAGATTTAAAATTGATTTTATAATAAGCACGATTGCTCAAATATTTTGATAACATTTGGCTATTTAACCATTGATACCAATCTAGAGCAATTTTTTTTCTAACAAATTTAGAAAATCCTACCAAGAGTGTTACACAGAAAAGACCAACGCCGTAAAGCAATATCGTTTTAAGAAAGCTAGGATAATCTTTCTGTTCAATAATATCGATTAAATCGCGAGTAACGAAGGTATTAAAGGCAGTTACGCCCACGAGCGCCATTACTAATAAAAGCAAAAGAGCTAGCATTACCCATGCACTAATCACATCTGAAAATGCTCTGCCCCCTGGCTTTGTTAGATACCAGTAAGGACCAGCGATCGCTTTGACATCTTCCCAAAATTGAGTAAAACTTGAAAGGAATGAAGTATTTTTTAGAGATTGATTAGGAGAAGCTTGAGTTTTCATATTAAACATCTAACAAAAATAATTTTTAGGATGATAAATACGTACGAAGATTTATTTTTTCATCATATTATAGTTATGAGAAACAAAATCTACAGTATGTATATTAAACAAAAACATCATATCACAAAATATTTTTGCAATAGTTATACTTTAGGAATCTAACAGAGAAATTAAACAATCAAAAATGCCCAGCCGTTGTTTTTTATGGGAGAAAACCGCCAGCAGTATATTTGTTTAGTAACAATATACTGCTGGCGACTGGGATTTTTATTTACTAAGTACCTAATATTAGTAACAACGCAATTTTTGATAATTAGAAGGTAATTTTTATAGTTATAAACTATTACTAACCATCTCAACCCCTTATAATTAGCTTCTCACGAAGATATCAACGCTTGGTCTAAAAGTTTTGCACACTTTGGCTTTGGAGTTTTCGGATAAGTCTATTAAAAGTCTTGAAACTTGTTCCAAACTTCAGGATTAACAATGTAAGGTGGCTTCTCACCCTGAAGCACTTGAAGTATTTGATTAGCTGCCGAAAGTGCAGTAGCTATAGCAGCTAATTTAGTAGGATAACGGACATATACGCCAGATACATCTTGAATAGCTTCATTGATTTGATGCTGCATAGGTTCTTTTATAATCTCGACATTAGTGTATTATTCAAGGAGTTTTTCACCTGTTTCATGATACATTCTCTCGATTAAAATAACCTTGTGATTTTTAGTATTGACTGGGCAAATTTGGGGGGAAATAGCTGTCATGTGATTTATCCTGAATTAATTTGTTTTATTACACAGATGTTTAAGAGCCAATAGTTGATGAATGAAATTCTCTAAGTACTTTCATTCTTTCTGGAAGCACATTAGAATTAGATATAGCTGGCTCTAATAGCTGAGAAAAGTTTTGGGCAATAGTAGTTAAAGGATCGATCGCTTTAATAGAATCAATTCCATTTAGTTTGAGAGATTTAGTGAAGAGATGAAACTCTGTACAACCAGCAATGTAAGAACGAGTCTTATATTTATCTAACAATTCTTGGATATCTGCAAGAATTGTCAGTGGGTCTTGTCCTCGTTTTAGTACTTTAAAGATAATCTCAATGAGCCAGCGCTGTTCTTTTTCAGATAGAGAAATAATGCGATCAGCAGCAGTACAACCTTTGTGAAACAATTTTTTCTGGTAAGCGCCTGTACCTGCCAGTAAAATCGCAGGTTCATCATGTTCTTGCAGTTGTTGGTCTACAATTTTAATTAAGGAAATTACCTTATTAGTTAGATGTTCTGGGATATGAGGCAGAGCATAATGAGCAGTACAACAGCCAATTACTATGCGGTCAACAAATTTATTGAGATTTTCTAGATGTAGTTGTAGAAAATCAATAAATTCTCTTTCATTCCCACTATTAATAGAACTCGTGCGATCGGGCGCAGAGGGAAGTGAGAACACAATGACGTTAGGTGCTTCTTGTTCGTTGTCAATAAACTGGTTATATTCATAAACTGGAGTTTAGACTAAATTCTTTTTTAAAGGCTACAACCCTTGTGTAGCAGGCATTTTAAACTTCGGAATCAGAACAAGCCTATAAATTATCAAAGCCCTACTGGATAAAGGTTTGGCGGTTTGCTGGGTAATTTTAGTCTAAACTCCAATCATAAATCGATTTGAGAAATTCGGCAGTAACTACAGGCCCCATGCCGCCTAAAACTCCAAGTATTGGTAGTTTTTTATTCATAAATGTTCTCCAAATCTGTGATTACTATGGTTTAGCTGCGAATGGCACGGTTGTTAAGCGCAAACCTTGGATATAACTGGCATTTTGGTGTTAGGAAAAGACACACCCTTGCATTTAGATGTTGGCTTGTACTTGCTGGATGCAGGCTTTTAACCGTTCGGCTAAGAACTGGACGTGGGGTTCAGCCATCATCGTCACGTGATTGCCTGGAAGAAAATAAACATTCACGGGTTCGCAAGAAAACGCGTTCCAGCCCAAGGCCGAATCCTGTAACATCTCAGGAGGTAACTTTCTAACATAATTTTCCCCAAGAGCCTCGCTGGCGCGTAGAAGTGTAATTTGAGCCGGATAGATATGTTGTGGTACATAATCAATCAAAGCTAGAGAGTTAGCTTTATAAGATTGGAGCATATTTTTTAGCTGCGTAGTTTCAGCGTTTGGGGGCAGCATATTAATCATTTTGAAAAGCTGTAAAACGTAATTTAGTTGCTCCTTTGCAGGCAACGATCGCAGGGTATCGTAAGAAATATCTATATTCGTTGCCAGAGAAACTTCTACTGCTTTGATCAACTCAATCAGCCACCTAGCATTATCCCAATCAATACAATCAAGACGTGTTTGCCTTTCATTAGAGGTTGGTGCAGTTGTATCAATAATTGCAACTAAAGCAACTTTATGTCCCCGATGAAGCAACTGTTGGGCTATTTCAAAAGCTACTTTACCTCCAAAAGAATGCCCTGCCAAAAAGTAGGGGCCTTGCGGCTGAACAGTTTGCATTGCTTGAATATAATGGCTAGCCATATCCTTAACTCGGCTAGCTGGCTCTAATTCCCGATCTAAATTGTTTGCTTGAAAACTGTATAACGGTTGCTCTACTCCTAAATAACGCCCTAAGTGATACAAGTAGAAAGGCTCGTCACCAGCTCCAGGGACGCAGAAGAAAGGTAAGTTTGAACCGTTTGGCTGAATTGGTACTAAACCAGAAGAATTTGAGCAATCTAAGTCTATTTGTAAAATTGTCGCCAACTGTTCAATAGTTGGATTTTGGAAGAGGCTTATTAAAGGAATATCTTTACCAAACTGCTGCTTAATTTGAGCCATTAAGTAGGGAGCTAAAAGGGAATGTCCACCAAGGTCAAAAAAGTTATCTTGTACCCCTACTTTGTCAACTTTCAGAATCTTTGACCAAATTTGCACCAGTTGCATTTCTATTTGGTTACGGGGTTCGACAAATGTACCTAAGTTAGTAATATTAGAAGGTGTAGGCAAAGCGTGGCGGTCTATCTTACCGTTGGGTGTTAATGGGAAGCTATCTAGGAATACAAAACTAGAAGGTACTATGTACTGTGGCAACTTTATCGAGAGGAAGTTTCGGATCTCACTAATGGTAGGTGCTGACTCCTGATTTGGAATCATGTAAGCTACTAAGCGTAGATCGCCAAATGCATCTTCACGAGCAGTCACTACAGTTTGATGCACAGATGGGTGCTGTGCTAATACTGTCTCAAGTTCCCCAAGCTCAATGCGTATGCCGCGAATCTTGAGTTGATGATCTTGGCGACCGAGAATTTCTAGAGAGCCATCTGGAAGATAGCGGCCGCGATCGCCTGTATAGTACAACAAATCTTGGTCATCATTGCGAAAATGGTTTTTGACAAACCGAGAGCGCATTTCTTCTGGGGCGTTAATGTAGCCCAAACTGCGGAATGGTGTCCGCAAAATAATTTCGCCGGGTTCCCCAATGCCGCACAGTTGGCGATTTACACCCAAAACTAGAGCCTGAGTTTCAGGAATTGTCCGTCCTACTGGCTGTACCCCCACTGTGGGTTCGCTAGGTATTTGGTAATAACACTTTGTTAAAGTTGTCTCTGTCGCCCCATAAATATTGATGATTTCTCCTGCTTGAGGGAAAGCATCTCGCCACCGCCGTATAAGTGTCTCCTTGAGGGGTTCTCCGCCCAAGATTAACCAGCATAGCTGTTGTGGGATTTGGCAGCAAAAGTCGGGCTTGTGGTGTTACCAGAGAATAAGCTGCGATCGCACTATCAGGATTAACAATAATTTGATTCAGCAAATGATGGTATTGTTGCAGCATTTCCACCATTCTTTCTGAAGTAAATAGGTCATAATTATAGACTACTTGCAGGGTTATTCCTTGCTCATGTTCCGCAACATACCAGCTTAAGTCAAACTTGGAAGCAGCTTCTGGCATCGATATAGGTTCTACAGACAACCCAACAAGTTCCGGTTGGGTGTCTGCTAAGTTAAGTAAATTAAACCATACCTGAAAAATCGGATTATGGCTGAGATTTCGTTCTGGCTGCAATGCTTCCACCAACATTTCAAAAGGTAAATCTTGATGGGCGTATGCTCCTAAAGCTACTTCTCGTACCCGTGATAGTAGCTGCCTAAAACTGGGATTACCTCCCAAGTGGGTACGCAACACAAGAGTATTGACAAAAGAACCAATAAGTGGTTCAATTTCTGCACGGTTGCGGTTAGCGATCGGCGTACCTATGCAAATATCATCCTGTTTACTATAGCGCCACAGCAATATTTGGAATGCTGCTAACAGCGTCATAAATAAAGTAACACTTTCTTTTTGGCTCAACTGTTTGAGCGCAACAGTCAGTTCTTTTGAGAGTGCAAAAGCTTGATATGCCCCGTGGTAAGTTTGCACAGCCCCTCTAGGTCGGTCAGTAGGTAAGGACGATAAAGCTGGTGAGGAAGCTAGTTGTTGTTGCCAGTAACTCAGTTGGCTTTGCAGCACATCCCCTTGCAACCACTGTCGCTGCCAAATTGCAAAATCTGCGTACTGAATTGGCAGTGGCGCTAACGGTGTATCCCTTTGGGGAAGCAAGCTACGCGTAGCGGACGCACCAGAAGGCTGGTCTTGGGAATAAGCATTGTACAGCGCTGCTAGCTCTTGGATAAACACACCCATTGACCAACCATCAGAGACAATGTGATGTACATACACTAACAAAGCGTGTTCTGTCTGTGACAGTACGACTAACGTTGCCCTAACTAATGGTTCACTCCCCAAGTTAAAAGGTTGAATAGCTTGTTTTTGCGCTAATTGCTGTGTGGCAATTTCTTGTTCGGTTTTTGGCAGATGTTGCCAGTCAATAATTGATAGTGTCCAATTTGTTTGTATTTGAATGATTGGATAAGGTTTTCCATCAACTGTAATGAAGTTGGTGCGTAACACTTCGTGGCGATGAATAATTTCTTTTAAGCTTTGTTGTAGCGCTGCAACTTTAAGAGTTCCTACTAGACGCAAAGTTAGGGGCATATTGTAGAAGCCACTGTTTGGGTTTAACTGGTCTAAAAACCACAAACGCTGTTGAGCATAAGACAGTGGTAATTCTGCATCCCTTGCCCTTGGTAAGATAGGTTGGGAAGTTAATTTTAATTTTTGTTGCTGCAACTGCCCAATCAGATACGTTAACTCGGCAACTGTGGCTGCGGCAAACAGGCTACGCAACGGTAATTCTACTTTGAAAATGTTACCAATACGTGAGAGCAGTTGCGTTGCTAGTAGCGAATGTCCTCCGAGTTCAAAGAAGTTATCATAAATACCTACTTGCTCTACTTTCAGCACTTGCGCCCAAATTTGTGCCAGCATTTCTTCAACGGGTGTGCGTGGGGCAACAAATTTGTCTTTTTGTTCGCTGTGTAAATCTGGTGTGGGTAAAGCGCGGCGATCTACTTTGCCGTTGGGAGTTAGTGGTAGGGACTCCAGAATAACTACTGCATTGGGAACCATGTACTCTGGAAGTTTTGCCTTCAGGAAGTGGCGTAGTTCATTGATTGTCGGTGTACAGTCCTGATGTAGCACCACGTAGGCAACTAAACGTTTATTACTTGGGCTATCTTCACGGGCAACGACACAAGATGCTTGTACATTTTCATGTTGGCTCAATACTGTTTCGATTTCTCCCAACTCTATACGGAAGCCGCGAATCTTAACTTGATTGTCGATACGTCCTATGTATTCAATGTTGCCATCGGGCAAATAGCGTGCTAAATCGCCTGTTTTGTATAATCTACTTCCTCCTGCCTCCTCAAATGGGTTGAGGATAAATTTCTCTTGTGTTAATTCTCTTCGGTTGAGGTAGCCTCGTGCTAATCCTGCTCCACCAATGTGCAATTCTCCTGGTACACCCACGGGAACTGGTTGTAAGTGCGAGTCTAGGATATAAATTTGTGTGTTAGGGAGGGGACGACCAATGGGAGCCGAGGACAAAGCAGAGTCACACATTTGGGCAGATAAGGGACAGCAGCTAGCTTGAATTGTTGTTTCCGTAGGGCCATAGCCGTTAATCAACTGTGGAGAAGTTTCATATAAGTCTCTGTTTTTCTGTACATATTCATACCACAGCTTGATTTTTTCCGGTAGTAACCGTTCTCCGCCAATAGTTATTAGTCGTAGACTCCGCGATAAACTCTTGTTTGTTCGAGCTAGTTCTGTAACTAACTCATGCCAGTAGGCTGCCGGTACATTCAGCACGCTTATTTGCCAACACTCAATTTCTTCAATCAAAGCGAACCAAGAATTCAACATCTGTTCTGTTCGCAATACCAGTGTGCCACCAATACTCAAGCAGGGATAAATATCTTTAGCAAATACATCAAAACTAAAAGAACTAAACTGGAGGATACGATCGCTTTGGTTAATGCCCCATTCTATTACCTCAGCTTTTGTAAAGTTGACCAAAGAGTGATGTTCAATCATCACGCCCTTTGGTGTGCCTGTGGAACCAGAGGTATAAATTACATAAGCTAGATTAGTTGCTTGTATATCAGTGATGAGATTATCCTGACTTGACTGAGAAATCAACTGCCATTCGGTATCCAAACATACGAGCTTGGCTTGATGCTCAGGTAGCCTCTTAACTAGATGCTGTTGGGTTAGCAATACTGAAACTTGAGCATCTAGAAGCATAAAACTCAGGCGTTCAGGAGGATACTCTGGATCAAGTGGCACATAAGCACCACCCGCCTTGAGAATGCCCAACAGTCCGACAACCATATCTAAAGAACGATCAACACACAGACCAACCAACACATCAGCTTTTACACCCAAAGCCTTCAGGTAATGCGCCAATTGATTAGCGCGGTAGTTCAATTCATCATAAGTCAGTTGTTGATTTTCAAACACAACTGCGATCGCATCGGGTGTACGCTCTACCTGTTCCTCAAATAATTGATGGATACACTGATTGCAGAGATACTCAACTTGAGTATCGTTCCACTCAACGAGTAACTTTCGTTGTTCCTGTTCTTTCAGCAGGGGCAATTGCGAAATTTTCTGCTGTGGGTTAGTAACAATGGCTTCAAGCAATGTCACAAAATGCCCCGACATCCGCTCGATAGTATCTGCATTAAATAAGTCAGTATTGTACTCCCACATACCTACTAATCCAGTGGTAGTGTTCTGCATTAGTAAAGTAAGATCAAACTTTGCTGTTGCGCTTTCTGTTGCTAATGAACTGACAGTTAAACCAGTAAGCTCTATTTGAGACGCAGGCAGATTCTGGAGGACAAACATCACCTGAAACAGTGGTGTATAGCTGAGGTCTCGCTGGGGCTGCAATGCTTTGACCAACTCCTCAAAGGGCAGGTCTGGATGAGCGTAGGCTTGCAGTGCAAGTTGCCGCACTCGATTCAGCAACTGCTGAAAACTGGGGTTGCCTGACAAATCGGTACGTAGCAATAAAGTATTGACAAAAAAGCCAATTAGCCCTTCTATTTCCACGCGATCGCGGTTAGCAATGGGTGTACCCACTACAATATCATCGGAGCCTGTATAGCGATAAAGCAAGGTAACATAAGCTGTGAACAGCGTCATGAACAGGGTGGCTCTCTCTTGCCTACTAAAATTGGCAAGTGCTTCACTCAATTCAATTGACAGTTTTATTTGTTGACGCGCTCCCCGGAAAGTTTGAACGGCCGGTCTAGGTCGGTCTGTGGGTAATTCTAGTAAGGTAGGAGCATTTTTGAGTAGTTGCTGCCAGTAATTAAGCTGTGTTTGCAGTACCTCTGTTTGCAACCACTGCCGTTGCCAAATAGCAAAATCGGCATACTGAATTGGTAGCTCAGGTAGCTCTGGAGACGAGTTATTGCACAGAGCCGAGTAAATGCTTGCTAATTCCCGTATCAATACGCCTGTTGACCAACCATCAAAAACAATGTGGTGGATTGTGAGTAGCAAGACGTGTTCTACCTCTGTGAGTTTAACTACAGAAGTTCGGATTAAAGAAGAACTAGCGAGGTCAAATGGTCGAGTAGCTTCTGCTGTGGCTAATTGCTGGCAAGCGATTTCTCTTTTCCCTTCAGGTAGCTCTGTGAGGTCTACTATTGGCACACTGAAGCTTAAGCTTTCAGCAATTACTTGAACTGGCTGCTCATTGATGGTGCGGAAGTTGGTACGTAAAGCTTCGTGGCGAGCGATAATTTTGTTGAGGCTTTGCTCTAGCGCCACGATGTTCAAGTTCCCGTAAAGTTGCAGAGCTACTAGTTCGTTGTAGAAGGGGTTATCTGGTTCTAACTGACTCAGTAGCCAGATTCGCTCTTGGGCAAAAGATAGAGGTAATTTCTGAATACGCTCGACTTTGACTAGGGGTAAATTAGTGTCCGTGACCCTCGTATTTTTCTGCTCAAGCAATAAGATAAGTTCTGCTTTATTCTTAGCTAGTGAGTCACGAGTTTCTGTTGTCAATACTCCTTTTGGAGCATTAACCCGCAACTGTTCGTCCTTAACCCACAACTTCACACCTTGCTGAGAAAGTTCAGCGACAAATTGCTTGATATTCACAGAAATTACCTCCAGAGCTTCTTGTAATTCGTAATGACGCTCGAATACTCGCTAACGCTACGCTAACGTAATTATTTATATTGTGATTTCTTCTCTATCAATTGCACTTAAGTCAATATCTGGTTCCTTGTCTAGCTTTGATGCTATTTCAGCTATTGTGGGAGACTCAAACAAATTTGCTACAGATAATTGAATAGAAAAACTATTTCGTAATCTGGTCAGAATTTGAACAGCTATTAAGGAATCTCCTCCCAATTCAAAAAAGTTGTCATGTATTCCTACCTGTTTAATTCCCAACAGTTCTTGCCAGACATCGGCAATTTTTTTTTCAAGCTCATTACAGGGAGCTATGTATGAATTTGGCAAATTGGGTCTAGAGTGGAGCGCAGATAAGTTTTCTGGCTGAAAATTATCTGGTTTTGGTGAAGATACAATTTTTAGAAGCTCATCAATATGTTTTTTTGGTGGTTCAATCCAATAACGTTGGCGCTCAAAGGGATAAGTCGGTAAGGGAAGACGATAATACTCATCCTGACTATAAAATCCAAACCAATCTATCTTGACCCCAGCTAGCCAGAGTTGACCTAATGTAGTGAATAAAACATCATTATCGGATTTCTCATCTTGAGGATGACGTACCGAAGTTAATACCGTTTGTGTAGCTGCTTTGTCTGGATGCCTTTTAATTAATGTAGTTAATGTGTGTCCTGGACCTACCTCTAGTAAGACCTGCTCAGGTGTCGCTAATAATTTCTCGACACCTTGAGCAAACAGCACTGTAGAACGCAGATGTTGAACGTAGTAGTCAGGATTTGTGGCTTGGGTGACTGTAATCCAAGTACCAGTCAGGTTGGAAATATAAGGAAGTTTTGGGGGATTTAAAGTAACTTTTTTAACTCGTTTTGCAAATGGTTCTAAGATTGGTTCCATCATTTGAGAATGGAAGGCATGGGAAGTATGCAGAGGTTGACATTCAATCCCTTGAGCAGCAAGCTGATTTTGTAGTGCATCTACTGCTGCTATGGAACCGGAAACTACACACCGCGAGGGTTGATTAATCGCTGCAACAGAAAGTTCTGAGCCTAACAGGGATTTTACCTTGTTTGCGGACAAGGGAACAGAAAGCATTGCTCCAGTGGGAAGTTGCTGCATCATCTGTCCGCGTGCTGCTACCAGAGATAAAGCATCTTCTAAAGAAAAAACTCCTGCTAGAGTTGCTGCTACGTACTCGCCAACACTGTGACCGATCGCAGCTTGTAGTTCCACTCCCCAGGACTGCCATAATTGAGCTAGAGCGTATTCAATTACAAAAATAGCAGGTTGAGCTATCGCTGTTTGTTGAAGTTGCTGTGATGCTTCATCAATTTTTTCATCGCTGGGGTAAATAATATGACGTAAATCAAGCCCTAGTAATGGTTTGAGAATTTCTGAGCAATAATCAACTTGTTCTCGAAATACCGTCTCAGTTTCGTAAATTTCCCGCGCCATATTGACATACTGAGAACCTTGACCGGGAAACATAAAGACAACAGGCCGTTCTGTAATTTCTGTATAATTAGTAAAAACTCGTTTTGGCTCTAAACTACTAGAAGCTCTGATAGCATCTTCTAAGTCTTGACAAATTAACATCCGTCGGTAATTAAAACCCCTACGACCACTATTGAGAGTATAAGCTACATCACCTAAGTTAACTTCTGGATGCTCTATTAAATACTCTATTAAATTAGCTGTTGCCTTCTCAAGCGCACTCGCAGTCTTAGCCGATAAACACAACAATAAATATTTATTTTTGAATTTTGTTAGCGCAGCGTTAGCGAGTCCGCGAGCGTCATTTTGAATTTTGAATTGATTTGGTGCTTCTTCTAAAATTACATGAGCATTAGTACCTCCCATACCAAAAGAACTAACTCCAGCACGGCGAGGGGTGTTATTTGTTTTCCATTCAGTCAGGGTTGTGTTGACATAAAAAGGACTATTGGCAAAATCAATTTTAGGATTAGGTGTCTGGTAGTGCAAACTAGGAGGTAGCATTTTATGTTGCAGTGCTAAGACAGTCTTAATCAAACCTGTGACACCTGCTGCTGTATTCAAATGTCCCAAGTTGGTTTTTACTGAACCAATAGCACAGAAGCCTTTTTTTTCTGTAGTTTGACTAAAGGCTTGAGTTAAAGCTGCAATCTCAATCGAATCTCCTAAAGGTGTAGCAGTACCATGAGCTTCGATGTAAGAAATTGTTTCGGCATCTACACCAGCTATAGCTTGAGCCTCGCCAATCACTGCTGCTTGACCACTGACACTAGGAGCAGTGTAGCCGACTTTCATTGCACCATCATTATTGATAGCCGAGCCTTTGATAATAGCATAGATGTGGTCGCGGTCTGCGATCGCATCCTTTAATCTTTTCAATACCACAATACCAGCACCGCTACCAGCAACAGTTCCTTGTGCTTCAGCATCAAAAGTCCGGCAGCGTCCATCTGGAGAAAGAATCATTTCCGGTTGATACAAATAACCTGTTTTTTGAGGAAGGCTGATAGAAACTCCACCAGCTAATGCCATGTCACATTCACCATTTAAGAGACTTTGACAAGCTACGTGAACTGCAACCAAAGAAGTAGAACAGGCAGTTTGTACATTCACTGCTGGCCCAGTCAGGTTGAGTTTATATGCAACTCGTGTCGGCAAAAAATCTTTCTCGTTGGAAATTACTAATTGAAGGGGGTCAACTGTTTCTAATAATTTTTGATGAGTGTAGAGATTTTTGAGCAAATAATGATTCATCCCCACGCCAGCATAAACCCCTATCAAACTATTGTAGTTTTGTGGGTCGTAACCAGCCTTTTCTATTGCCTCCCAAGCCAATTCTAAAAATAGGCGTTGTTGTGGATCTATTATCTCAGCTTCTTTGGCACTATAAGCAAAGAAATTTGCATCAAACAATTCAATGTCTGATAAAACAGGACTAGATTTTACATAATTAGAATTACTCAGCAAATCTAGTGAAACACCAGATTCTCGCAACTCTACATCCGTAAACCTCGATATAGACTCTACACCATCATGTATATTCTGCCAAAAAGACTCAATATCTTTTGCTCCTGGAAACCTTCCAGCAACAGCAATAATTGCTATTTCTGAATTATTATATTCATCATTGCTATGCACTAAATTTATTGTCATTTTCACCTTTTTTTTCTGGGAGCGATATTGTTGTCTAGATTGTAATTGTTGGTTTATTAAAGATTTGATTTCACTATGAGATTGAGTACGAGAACTATTTTGATTAATTTTATCTTTTTTATAAAATTTATTACTTAAATATTGGCTTAAGGTATGTATAGTTGGGTAATTAAACATATCAACTATTGAAACTTCTAAGTTTAATATTTCTTGCAATTGCTGATTAATTCGCACAAGTAGTAATGAATTACCTCCCAATTCAAAGAAATTATTGTAAATTCCCACTTTTTCTACTTTCAGTGTTCTTTGCCAAATGTCAGCAATGACTTTTTCTATTTCTGTATTTGGCACGACATAATCTGATATTTCTCGATGTAAATCTGGCTCAGGTAGAGCGCGACGGTTCACTTTGCCATTGAGTGTCAGAGGCACGGACTCCAATATCACAAAAGCAGATGGCACCATATACCCAGGCAGTTTATGAGAAAGGAATTGACGCAGTTTGCTATTTGTGGGTATCTGCTGTTGATGTGGCACCACATAGGCAACTAAGCACTTACCACCTGAATTGTCTTCCTTGGCGATGACGCAAGATACTTGTACATCATCATGTTGGCTTAGTGCTGATTCAATTTCTCCTAGTTCGATGCGGAAACCCCGAATTTTTACCTGATTGTCAATACGTCCAATGTATTCGATGTTGCCATCCGGTAGATAACGCGCTAAATCCCCAGTTTTATAGAGGCGCGAATGTGGCTCAGTGCTAAACGGATTAGGGATGAATTTCTCTTGTGTCAATTCTGGGCGGTTGAGGTAGCCGCGTGCTAATCCTGCTCCACCAAGGTATAATTCTCCTGGTATACCAATTGGTACAGGTTGTAAGTTTTTGTCTAATAAATAGATTTGTGTATTAGAAATTGCACAACCAATGGGGATAGTTGCGGCTTTTGTTGGTAAGCCCTCTACCAAATACCAAGAAGAAAAAGTGGTATTTTCTGTTGGGCCATAGACATGGAGCAATTGCTGTGGAGCGCCTTTTTCTAGGACTTCTTGCACCCACAAAGCGTCAACCGCTTCACCACCAAATAATAGATATCGTAGAGAACTAAATGCTTGTGGTACAAAACTGGCTAACTGATTGAATAAAGCTGTGGTTAAAAATAAGACGCTGATCTCATGGGAGCGCATATTCACAGCAAATTCTTTCGGGATGAGCAGTACAGATTGATTGAGAATAACTAGTTTTGCTCCGTGAAGCAATGCTCCCCAAATCTCGAAAGTGGCAGCATCAAAAGCAATGTTTGCAGCTTGAGCAACACGGTCATCGGGTGTTAACTGTATGTAGTTGGTGTTGAAGACCAGCCGATTTACAGCCTCATGAGTTACGGCTACTCCCTTGGGTGTTCCTGTAGAACCAGAGGTGTAAATCACATAAGATAGGTTTTGGGAACTGACTGTGCTGCTGAGATTGTCCTGATTTGCTTCCTTAATGCTTTGCCAGTCTGTGTCTAAGCAGACGACACGCGCCTGATGCCGAGGAAGTGACTCTACTAATTTCTCTTGAGTCAACAGCAC
Source organism: Nostoc sp. (assembly GCF_041747015.1). Lineage (GTDB taxonomy): Bacteria > Cyanobacteriota > Cyanobacteriia > Cyanobacteriales > Nostocaceae > Nostoc. The sequence continues at coordinate 1,987 of NZ_JBGTFY010000239.1, read as the reverse complement.
TTTTACCTGAGTATCTTTGAACATAAAGCTTAAACGTTCTTGGGGATACTCTGGGTCAAGTGGCACATACGCTCCACCTGCCTTGAGAATACCAAGTAGTCCTACTACCATTTCTAAAGAACGTTCTACACACAACCCTACCAGCACATCTGCTCCCACACCCAAAGCCTTAAGGTAGTGTGCCAACTGGTTAGCCTGGCAATTCAACTGGTGGTAGGTCAGTTGTTGATTTTCAAACACAACTGCCACAGCATCAGGGGTGCGCTTAACCTGCTCCTCAAATAACTGATGGATAGATTTATCTTGGGGATAATCTACCTGAGTATTGTTCCACTCAAGAAGTTGTCGTTGCTCAATTTCTGTCAGCAGTGGTAATTGAGAAATTTTCTTCTCTGGGTTAGCAACAATACCTGCAAGCAATGTCTGAAAATGCCCAGCCATACGCTCAATAGTGCTGGCACTAAATAAGTCAGTGTTATACTCCCATACACTTACCAGCCCAGCAGCAGTGTTTTCTACTAATAAAGTCAGATCAAATTTGGTAGTTGTAGTTTCTGTGGGCAATGAAGTGACAGTTAACCCACTCAAATCTACTGGAGATGTGGAAATATCCTGAAGAATAAATGTTACTTGAAATAAGGGTGTATGGCTGAGGTCTCTTTGCGGCTGTAATGCCTCAACCAACATTTCAAAGGGGTAATCTTGATGAGCGTATGCTTCCATTGTTATTTCACGAACACGACCGAGTAATTCGTGAAAACTGGGTCTGTCTGCCAAGTTGGTATGTAAAACTAAAGTATTGGCAAAAAACCCGATTAGTGATTCAAGTTCCTGACGATTGCGGTTAGCGAAAGGCGAACCGATACAAATATCATCTTGACCACTGTAACGATGCAGTAAAACGGCATAAGCTGTCAGCAGGGTCATAAACAAAGTGACACCTGACTTTTGGCTAAAGGTTATTAGTTGAGAACTTAAATCTTTGTCGATTTGAAATCTTCTAGTGCTACCAGAAAAAGTCTGCACTGGGGGGTGCGGATAATCAGTTGGTAACTCTAATAAAGGGGGTGCACCCGCTAACTGTTGTTTCCAGTATTCAAGTTGTTTTTGTTGAATTTGTTGAGTTAAACATTGGCGTTGCCAGAGGGCAAAATCAGCGTATTGTATCGTTAACTCTGGTAAAGGATTTGGTTGTCCTTTAGTAAAAGCATCATAAAGAACTGCTAACTCTTTGAAGAATATCTCCATTGACCAGGCATCAGTAATGATGTGGTGCATAGTCAATACCAATAAGTGAGATTCTACTGCTTGGCGCAGTAGACTAACTCGCACTAAAGGAGCGATACTTAAATCAAAAGGTCGCTGAACTTCTTGAGTAACTAGTTGTTGAATTTGACCTGCGTCTAATCCTTCTACATCCACTACTAGGATACTGATAGTCAAAATAGGGATAATCTTCTGTACCGCCAATCCATCTACTGTTGGGAAAACAGTCCGTAAAGCTTCGTGGCGACAGATAATTTCATTGAAGCTTTGCTCTAATGCTGCTACGTTGATCGCACCAGTAATCCGCAGTTGTACAATACCATTATAAAAAGGGTTTTGTTTATCTAACTGATGGATAAACCACAGCCTTTGTTGGCTAAAAGATAGATGTAAATGCCCATCTCTATCAACAGGTACAATAGGTGCAAAAGCTAATTTATTTTCGCTTCTTGCTTCCTGAAGACAAATAAGCATTTCTTTTTTTCGCTCTATTAACTCCTGCTTAATAGCTGGGGTCATTACTCCCTTGGGAGCGCGAAAGCGCAGCTGGTCGTTTTCAACCCAAACTTTAATATCTAAACTATTTAGGGCTTGCTGAATAAGTCTCCAGAGCGAATCTAGAAGCCACACAGCTTACAAAATAGTAGTTTCGTCGCTTAGTTTCCCAATTTGCCCGGCGCTCGCCGACGAAAGTGCAAGGTTTTTGAACCTCTGGATGCTA
>NZ_JBGTFY010000238.1:0-5984 GCF_041747015.1 Nostoc sp. | reverse complement strand
CCGCTCCTGAAGGGGACTTGACGCCACGCTCACGTGAGCTAGATCAAATTCTTCGTTTAGCCGCCTAGACCACCAGTTGCAACTTTTTGATACTTAGCTCAGGAATTTAATTTCTGGGTCAATTTCTGCAAAAGTATAGTTCCCCAAGCTGATTTATATGCCTTTAATTTGCAAGATGTAATTCCTGCATTTCCCTTGCCTTTGCGAACTGGTGATAGTGAACCTTTGGTAGATTTGCAGAGTTTATTAACTGGAATTTATGATCGTGCCAGTTATGATTTGGTAATATGGCAAATTTGCAGAAGCTCATGTAAGCCGAGGTCGTGCGTATTCAGAGTTAGGAGAGCAGCAAAGAGCTATTACAGATTATACTATAGCAATGAATGTTATTCCCAAATTTGCGGAAGACAAAGATATATATGTTGAACCATTACTAGGACGAGGTACTGTTTACATCAAACTTGGTAATTATCAGGCTGCACTTGATGATTTTAATCTAGCAATAAAACTAAATCCTGACTTTTATGATGCTTATTTAGGCAGAGCTATTATCTATATTGAACAAAAAAATTATCAACAAGCGATTAATGATTTAACAGAAGCCTTAAAGTTAACTGCTGACGATTATCCTGCTGGTTTTTTGAAACGTGGTTCTGTTTGGGCTGAATTAGGCGAATATCAAAAAGCCATTGAAGACTTTACTCAGGCTATTGATAATAAGGCAGACGATGCTAAGACATATTATCCAGATGCCTACTATAAACGCGGACTGATTAATTTAAATTTAGGGGAACCAGAAAAAGCAATTAAGGATTTCAATAATGCTATTAATCTGGATTCTAAGTATTATGAAGCATATTATAAACGTGCGATCGCTCACGAAAAAATTGGAGAATCCGAAGCAGCAAATCAAGATTACATCAGTGCAGATTATAGTAAAAGATTATTAACATATAACCTCACAGGGCATTCAGGAATGTTTGCTGCGGTTCGCTCAGTAGCTATCAGTCCTGATGGAACAACTTTAGCGAGTGGAAGTGAAGATTCAACTATTAAATTGTGGAACGTAAAGACAGGACAAGAAATTAAAACACTTTTTGTAAATTCCGGCTCAGTTCTTGCTGTGACTTTTAGCCCTGATGGTGAAACTCTTGCTTGTTCCACTACTCAAAAAATTATTAAACTTTGGAATGTTAGCACAGGAGAAGAAATCCTTACTATATTAGGGCATTCTGATTGGATTCATTCCCTTGCTTTTAGTCCAGACGGACAGACCATAGCTAGTGGAAGTGATGACAAAACCATTAAATTTTGGAATATAGAAACTGGAGAGCAAATTCACAGCTTCTTTGGTCATTCAGATTACGTTCAGTCTTTGAGTTTTAGTCCAAATAATAATATTATCGCCAGTGGAAGCTGCGACAAAACTATAAAACTATGGGATGTGCAAACTGGCGAAGAAATTAATACCCTAGAAGGACATAAAGACTGTGTTCGTGCTATTGCTTTTAGCCCAAATGGTCAGACTTTGGCTAGTGGTAGTCAAGACAACAACATCATCCTTTGGGATTGGCAAAATAATCGGCAGATACGTACTTTCAAAGCTCACTCTAATGCAGTAACCTCCTTAGCTTTTAGTCCTGATGGTCTAACCATTGTGAGTGGCAGTGATGACAAAACCATTAAACTATGGAATGTGCAAACTGGACTATCAATTATCACTCTTTTTGGACATGAATCTTATGTAGAATCAGTAGCTTTTAGTCCAGATGGTAAAAATATTGTTAGTGGTAGTTATGACAAAACAGTTAAAGTGTGGCAGATGCCTTAGCAGTAAACTGAAGATACTATGACCGAAGAGTGCGATCGCACTCTCCCAGATCCTCAAAACTCTGGCATAATCAGACATGTCCGCACCTAAAAAACTGATGTAAATCCTAACCAATGTCCAACGATGAATATGACAGTCCGTGGAAAGAAGCTATAGAAACCTACTTTCAAGAGTGCATTGAATTTTTCTTTCCTGTAGCTGCGGAGGGAATAGACTGGAAGGGAGGCTATACTTTTTTGGACAAAGAGTTACAGCAAGTCGTTCGAGATGCAGAATTAGGGCAAAGATTCGTTGATAAACTTGTTCAAGTCTGGCAACGTAATGGCGAAGAAAGGTGGGTATTAGTCCATCTGGAAGTTCAAAGTTATGAAGAAACCAACTTTGCCCAGCGAATGTACGTCTACCACTACCGACTGTTTGACCGTTACAATCGGTCTATAGCTAGTCTAGCCATCTTAGGTGACGATCGCCCCACATGGAAACCAAATCAATTTAGCGATGAACTATGGGGTTGCGAAGTCAAATTCAAGTTTCCCATTGTCAAACTACTTGAATATAGCGAACAGTGGGGAGAATTAGAAGCAAGTTCTAACCCATTTGCTACAGTAGTTATGGCTCATTTAAAAGCAAAGGAAACACGTCAAGATAACCAAAGCCGCAAACGCTGGAAGCTTGATTTAACAAAACGACTCTACGAAAAAGGCTATCAGCGCGAAGATATCATCAACCTATTTCGATTTATCGACTGGGTGATGAAATTACCTGAAGAATTAGAGAATAGTTTTTGGCAAGAAGTAACTCAATACGAGGATAAAAACAAAATGCCGTATATTACCAGCGTAGAAAGAAGGGGTATTGCACAAGGTATTGCACAAGGTATTGAACTGGGTATTGAACAAGGTATTGAACTGGGGAAGAGAGAAGGACTCCTTGAAGGTATTGAAATGGTTTTGGAACTAAAATTTGGCAGCGAAGGACTAACTATATTACAAGAGGTTGCCCAAATACAGAATGTAGAGATATTAAGGGCTATTCTCACCAGTATTAAAACTGTGAATTCTCTAGAAGAATTCCGGCAAATTTATCAATAATTTACTACCCATATTCGACTGCAAAATGATTGCCCGTCTTAAAAAATATGAGTGTACGGGGGATGAAATTACCTGAAAAATTAGAGAACAGTTTTTGGCAAGAAGTTACTCAATATGAGGAGGAAAAGAAAATGCCGTATATTACCAGCGTAGAAAGAAGGGGTATGAGAGGAGGGTTACTTCAAGGCATTGAAATCGCTTTGGAATTAAAATTTGGTAGTCAGGGGCTAACAATATTCCCAGAGATTATCCAGATCCAGAACATAGAGATATTAAGGGCTATTCTCACCAGTATCAAAACTGTGAATTCTCTAGAAGAATTTCGGCAAATCTATCAATAAATCACTATTTATACTCGACTGTAAAAAGCAGCGATGTTTGAGACAGGGTGCTATATCTTAATACACTCTGTTTAATTCAATCTCATTCTCTGATAATTGTGATATGTTAAGTTAAATAAATAATTATTGCAAAATCGTAAACAACTTTTGGGAATATTGGCCAAGCTAATTAAAAGGTTTACGCCGAATGGATATTTTTATAGAATAATCTCATTAAAAGATTCGCAGAAACATAAATGGACTGGATTACACTACTGCGATCGCTACAGTCTGATTTTATTAAAAGGTTAACATCTGGTTGTCTGCTTCATTGTGAAACAGAAGGTCAATATAGCGAATTAACTATCATCTCTGGAGAGAGATTAAAGGCACTACGAGAATTTTGCTGGCTGATGGCTGAGAAATATAAGCGTGTTTTACCAGTCCGCGACGTTTTTATTAGCTATCTTAAAGGGAAATTGGGTGAGGAAGTTGTCAAAGAACGTTTAGCTGATTTTATTACCGAAGTCGATTATGAAAAGCGATTCGGCGGCGATGGCAATATAGATTTTACCTTGACTTCTGACCCATCGGTTGGTATTGAAGTTAAATCTCGTCACGGTAGTATTGATAGAGTTAGATGGTCAGTTAGTTCTGAAGAAGTGGAAAAAAATGCAGTTGTAGTTTGCATTTTGATTCAAGAGGATGTGAGTGAAGCACAATCTGAGTATCACCTTTTTTTGGCTGGCTTTCTGCCAACCCGGATGATTAAGTTGAAGACTGGTAAAATTTCCTTTGGGATAGAGCAATTACTATATGGTGGTGGTTTATGGTGCTATCTAGAACAGTTACAATCTTCTGTAAATAATGATTCTAAGCAACAATCATCAATTTATAAATATCTCCCGAAACAGGAAATGCCACCTAAGTCAACTAACAATCGGTTGATAAAATCTTCCTTTCAACCTCAATTAGAGAACTATTTGCAATATCGGGATGAAGATTTAAATATACTCTACATAAAATTGGGTGATGAGTATTTGGATAAAGGAGAATATACGAATGCAATTACTAACTATAATCAAGCTTTACAAGTTAATCATGGCGATGTTGATTTATATTATAAACGAGGTTTAGCTCACTATCAAATAGGAGATTATGAAGCGGCGATCGCAGATTACTCTCAAGCAATCAAAATAAATCTTCATGATGCTAAATCTTACAATCAACGAGGTTTAGCTCTATATCAAATAGGGCGATTAGAGGAAGCAATTAATGATTATACAGAGGCGATCAGAATTAATCCTAATGTTGCCGTAGCTTATAAAAACCGGGCTGAAGCTCGTTCTCATATAGGAGATAATCAAGGAGCAATTGAAGATTATACCCAGGCTATTAAAATTAATCCTCATTATGCCGATGCTGACAAAAATCGTGGAATTGCTCGTTATTTATTAGGAACTCAACCGATATTTACCCAAGCAATTAAGATTAATCCTCAAGATGCTGTAGCTTATAAAAATCGTGGGAATGCTCGTTCGGATTTAGGGGATTTTGAGGGAGCAGTTGAAGATTATACTCAAGCAATCCAGATTAATTCAAATTATGCAGATGCTTATTACAACCGTGGTAATGCTCGTTCAGATTTAGGTGATTTTGAAGGTGCGATCGCAGATTATACTCAGACAATAAAGATTAATTCAAATTATGCAGATGCTTATTACAACCGTGGTAATATCTATTTAGAAATGGGAGATAAACAGCGAGCAATCGAAGATTTTCAAAAAGCGGCAAATATTTATCGTCAAGAAGGTAAACTTGAAGCGCTCAAAGATACAAAAGACAGAATATTAGATTTAGAAATAGAAGAATCATTAGATATTTTAAACTTCTAAAAAATTGCTCAATTCGGATAAATAGCAATTTACAGCTACGCTAAACTCATAGCAATAACCTTGATTAAGTGGCTGCACAACTTAGAGCCTTGGGAATTCAACCAGATGCTTAGTTTCAATCTTTGGCTATTGTCACTTGCAAATTATTAGAGGTAGGTAGTAAAGATGAACGATGAAAAACTACTAGAACGGATTAAGTTTGACAAAAATGTTTTGGCTGGTAAACCAATTATTCGGGGATTAAGAATACCAGTAGCAATGATTTTAGAATTACTAGCCAAGGGTTCTACTAATCAAGAAATTCTTGAAGATTACCCGGAATTAGAACTAGAAGATATACAAGCAGCTTTATTTTATGCTTATTATCTTGTTTCTCAAGAAGAGGTTTTAGACAGAGTGACTGCATCTTAGACCATATATGAAATTTTTAATCGATGTCAATGCTAGTCGCGCCTTGGGTAATTGGTTGCAAGAAATGGGTCATGAAGTGGTTTATGTAAGTGATACTGACTCTGAAATGAGAGACGAGGATATTTTAGAATGGGCAGTTATGGAACAAAGAATTATTATGACGACAGATAATGACTTTGAACAGATGATTTGGCAGCAGAGAAAGCGTCATTGTGGAGTTTTACGTTTAGAAAATTTACCTCGTGAAGCTAGGAAGGTGTTATTAATAGATGTTTTAAAATTACATAGCGAAGATTTAGTTAGGGCTTGCTGAATAAGTCTCCAGAGCGAATCTAGAAGCCACACAGCTTACAAAATAGTAGTTTCGTCGCTTAGTTTCCCAATTTGCCCGGCGCTCGCCGACGAAAGTGCAAGGTTTTTGAACCTCTGGATGCTA
>NZ_JBGTFY010000237.1:0-16357 GCF_041747015.1 Nostoc sp. | reverse complement strand
AATAATAGAAAAGTAAGTTTTTTCAGGAATAGCGATGATTAGTCCGCAGCAGGTTGAGGCAATGATCAAGGCGGAACTGCCAGACGCCCAGGTTCAGGTGCAAGACTTGACTGGTGGCGGTGACCACTATCAGGTGACAGTTGTTTCATCGCACTTTGCAGGTAAGGGGCTGGTGCAGCAGCATCAGTTAATTTATGGTGCCCTGAAGCAAGCTGTGTCATCGGAAGCGATTCATGCCTTGGCATTAAAAACATACACTCCCGAAGATTGGCAAGCAACAGCAAGTTCCTAAAGTTATGAGTTAAGAGTTATGAATTTTTAACTCCTCACTCCTCAGCCCTGATTCTATTAATGCAAACTAGGAAACACAAACACCATGACACCAGAACTCAAAGATCAAATTGATAACTTGGTACAACAGAACAAGATTTTGGTTTTCATTAAGGGAACCAAATTAATGCCCCAATGTGGTTTCTCCAACAACGTTGTGCAGATTCTCAATACTTTGGGAGTTCCCTTTGAGGCGGTTGACGTTTTATCAGACAGTGAAATCCGCCAAGGAATTAAAGAATACTCTAACTGGCCGACAATTCCTCAAGTCTATTTAGATGGTCAATTTCTTGGTGGTTCCGATATCTTGATTGAATTGTACCAGAAAGGTGAATTGCAGCAAAAGGTAGAAGTAGCACTAGCTTCGTAACTTCCTTTTTACAACAAATTAGAGGCTATGCTGCTGAATTTGCATTTAGCAACAAAGGCAATGTGCCGTTTTTAATGTCCTTGAAAAGGGAAATACTATTTATTTCCCCTTTCAAGGGTTTTTTAATAGTTTTCTAACAAAAATACTTGAGCTGTCTTGGAATTGATTTCAGTTAGGTCAAAAATCCCTCAGTCGCATCGGCAAGACCAATATAGGGCTGAGAGATGCATTTTATCAATACAATATCTTCAAAATCTCACACCACGGTAACCTGTTGACGAATACAGATAATATGCTAAGATCATGCACGGTAATTAACCGTTACGAGCAATAACCAGCTAAATGGTATTAGTAGTAATCTGGTTGGGGTTGTGGCTGCGGAACTGCAAAATTTGATCCATCGTACAAGTAGCGGCTGGCTTCCTCTTCTAAACGATGAATCAGAAAAGGTTCAATGATGTTGCTGTGTCGTAGTGCGGCTAGATATCCATCCAAATACATCCGCATATCATCTGTACGATAACCGCGATTCCATAACTCTACGAAGGCATCGGTGAGTCTTTGGTAATAGCGGATGGTTTGTGTGTCTTGGAGCATAACTGCTGTATTAATCTCTTTGGAATGAGAATTATAAATTATTCACGCTCAAATGGGAAGTGTAATTTTCCCTTGGCATTAACAAGAAGTCAACATATCTACTTTTGGCAGTACTCTCCTAGTAGCTATAAACTACTTCAATCTTATTCCAGAAAACACAGATTCTAGTTATTTGCTAAACTATTTTTATGATTTTCTCCATCAACAGCCCGATTGTTTTGGTCGTATATTTGTAAGTGTGGGTACTAATTTTTGCAAAAAGAATCTACTCTCACTATCAGGCTGAAAAACTGTTGTAAGGGTTAGCTGGTTTGGTTAGAAATATCTGGCACATTACACCCATCTAAAACCAGAATGTTAAGTTAAAAGAACTTTTAATAAGTCTAACAACTATTTTTATAAGTTTAACAAAAATTTAAGAATATTTCTAATCACTTTTCGGTAAGGCACAAATTAAAGATATTCCTACTATTTTTATGAGGAAATGTAAAGCTAATAGTAATTGAAGTAACAAAGGCTACAAAACCTTAGACATAAGCTTGTTACTTTGAAAGTCATCAACGCTAAGGGGTCTTGCCACCGTGGGTTCGGTTTGTATAGAAATCATTGAAGGGAATCCCCATTTGAGGTCGTTGCTAGGTTGGCACTTACAACAACTGGAATACCGGGTACATCAAGCTGCCAGTATTTATCAAGCAAGGGAAGTATTTTTAAGCCATCAACCAACGCTAGTCGTTTTGGATGCAGATTTGCCTGATGGTGATGGCATTGAGTTTTGTCGTTGGTTGAATCGTCAGGAGCAGCCTCTGATCTTAATGCTATCTGCCCGTAATAGTGAAGCTGATATCGTTGCAGGTTTGAAGGCGGGTGCAGATGATTATCTGAGCAAACCCTTTGGAATGCAAGAGTTTTTGGCACGGGTAGAGGCACTGATTCGCCGTAAACGTACACCTACTGCACCAGCTTATCTGGATTATGGCACTTTGCAAATCGATTTAGTTCAGCGCCGTGTCCGCTTCCAGGGGGAGTTCATCGATTTAACGCCGCAGGAATTCAGTTTGCTGTACGTTTTGGCACAAGCTGGGGGAGTGCCTCTGAGTAGGTCGGAATTGCTGCGTCGTGCTTGGCCTGACGCTATCGATAACCCTCGTACCATTGATACTCACGTTTTGTCACTGCGGAAAAAGGTTGAACTTGATCCCCGGCAACCTAACTTGATTCAAACTATCCGCAATGTAGGATACCGTTTTAATATGGAAATTTTGAATACCAATATTTCACAGTCACAAACAACAAAGTTAGCTAAAGAGAGATTTAGTAATCAACGTTCAACACTTAGTCAAGTGTAAATTGGGCATTGGGCATTGGGCATTGGGGGAGTAAGAAAACGACTCCTGATTCCTAATTCCTGTCTCCTTACTCATCCAAATTTAAAATCCAAAATCGTCTTGAGCTTCTGCTTGAATTAAGCTTTCTCGTAATTTAGCCCAGTCTATCTCAGAGACTTTTTGATTTGCCAATAAATGACCTTGTTGTATGTGTAATAATCGAGTGCAAAACATCTGGGCTAGTTCCAGTTGATGATTTACCATGAAAATCGCAGTTTGATGGGTTTGACTTAACTGGGTTAAGACTTGTATTAGATGAGAAGCTGTACCAGCATCAAGGGCAGAGGTTGGCTCGTCTAATAATAATATTTTAGGCTGGATGACTAGGACACGAGCGATCGCTACTATTTGTCGTTGTCCAGCAGAAAGTTGCACCTCTGTTCGCCCTAACCATTCACTGGGAATATGCAGTTGCTCTATCCAGTAATTGACTCGTTGCTGAATTGTCTCTTTGGGCAAACCACGCAAAACTAAAGGATAAGCCAAGGCTTGCCCAACTGTCATCCCCAACAGTTTTGATTCTTGCAATACAAGTGTCACCATCTGGCGTAATTGGATGACAGGAATTTGGCGATATTCTTGATTTTCTAGATAGATTTTGCCACTCGTGGGTTCAATTAGGCGGTTGAGGAGGTATAGTAAGGAAGTTTTTCCAGCGCCAACTGGCCCCAAAATGGCAAGTCGCTCGCTCTGGAATACCTCGAAGGAAATATCCTGCAATATGGGGTATCCTTGCTGATTGCCGGGAAGTTGGGTTTTCAGCTTTGTAAATAGATTAACTTGCTCTAGCCTAAGTGTGGCTTTTGCTGTATTCAAGGGGAGTGGGGGAGAAATAATTAATGCCCAATTTTAAGTTAATTGTGCAGTAGTTAAGGCTGTAGCGATCGCCCAGCCATCGACTAATAATAGCAGCAGCGTGAATCCCAGTAAAATCAGGTACATCCACGGTTGGGCTAAAGGGCGAACATCTGTAGTGTCAATGCCTGTCTTTGTTTGCACAATTTGCACGAAACGGGCAAATCCGGCTACACGCATCGGTAATAAATAAGCTTTACCATCCTGGCTGAGGAAGTAATAAACTAGCCCTCCTTGTCCAGTGGTGCGGGGTTTTAACTCTTTCACTTGTAACCAAGGTAAAAACCAGCCTTTAAGAAAAAAGCGAGGCACCCAGGCGGGGTAAGTAACCTGAATTCCTTGGTCATCTACCAATACTTGTTCAGTCAATACAGCATACAAGGCAACTAAGCCGATGCTAATCCCTATCCACAATAATCCTGGGGGTACAGGTGCAGCTGTTACCTGCGATAAGAAGGGTAATGGAACTGTGAGTGCTATGTATAGACTCAGCAGCGTTATCCGAATCAAAGGAGACAGACGAAAAACAGAAGTTGAGATATTGGTTGAGTTTGCTGTCACGGCTCGATTACAATGCTTTTCTTCATTGTGTGGTAGTTCACGGTAAATACTTTTGGACTACAATCCAACCAGTAAGGGATACCCAGGCAAATCCTACAAATAGAATAATATTTACGCCGATGTGTAAGGGTCTAGCCCAAGGTCGTCTGGCACTAATTTGCGTGGCACTGAAAGCGGACAGTAAAACTAATGCTACAACTATCAATCCAGCGATTAGGTGTGACGAGTGACCTAAAGAACCAAAGTGTCCTAAAGTGCCAACAATGCCGATCGCTAGCAGTAATAAGACTAAACTTACCATGCTGATGCCCATTGTATAGTGGAGCGATCGCACCTCCTTATTTCCGCCCATAAATGAGGTAATAAAAGGAAGTTGCTGCGAAGTTCTCGCCCGAAACATCCAAACGCCGGTAAATGCTAACATCAGATATGCCAGCAGGGACAACCCCATAGACCAGGCGGCTATTTTCCACAACCAAATAAATGAAGGAAGATTCATAAGAATGATTGTAGCTGGAGAGTGGGCGACAAGGGCGAGTGGGGGAGAACAATGCCCAATGCCCCATAAATAATAAATAAAAAGGGTTGCTGAAATTCAGCAACCCTTAAATTGAGCTAAATTGTTTTTTTTAATCAACAGATGCTAAACCAGCCACTTGTAAAGGTTTTGTAGTATCTCCGGTTTTTGGATTAATTTGCTGCACTATTGGTTTGGTATTAATAAGGTCTTTTCCAGCTAGGGAGTCTGTATCAAACTCATAAATGCTGGGTTCATCGAGCATTAGGCGATCGCAAGAAATTATATCCGATAAAATTGCACTTGCCATCATCCCTGTATGAATCTCCATTTTACCTTTTCGCGGAGCTTCAAACACTAAACGTTGTCCAGGGAAAACAACCCTTTCAAAGTACCAATTAGGAATATTGCAGATGCGAGCTATCTGTATTTTGCTCGTGGCATTAATATAGCAGCAGAGAATTTTCCCCGATTGCTCAGGTGGTAGAGGATCTAATATTTGAGCCATAACTGCTGAGGAGCTTTACGCACAATTTTACATTACACTAGCCAAGCCTAGCAGCATTGATCCCCAGTTGCTGTAACTGCGACTACCAACTCAACTCTTTTTATATTTTTTCTACCTTAAGATATATCGGAGGTTAGAAAAATATTGTAGATATTTATGCACTGGTTACAATTTTACACTATGTGAATATATTTAAATTTTTAATCTCTAGCAAAAAAGCTTTAACTTCATTAGACCAGATAATTACAGCGTAGGTATGGCGAAGATACCCTTAGCTTGGGCTAATTTCAGGAGTGTAATTTTGTGTTTCATCATCTCACAATTAAAAGTCTAGGATCATCGCTTTATGAATGAACTCAATGTTATCGTAAAGCTATATGAAAAATTTCTTCATAAAGCCTCTCTTGATGACCTGCATTTGGTATGTAAAGCAATTTTATTGATTCCTGTATCTGTGAATAAAAGTTTCACACATATCAATGATTGGCTTTAATGTCAAGCGAAATTGTAAGAAATTAAGAGCAGCCAAAACAAAAACACACCTTAAAACTGGAATTTATCTCGCTTTCCCCGAAGATTGGCAAGATGGAAGTCAAAATACCCATGATGGAAAATCGAATTCTTTACGTTCGCCTTCCTTGTAACCCTATCTTTCCTATTGGGGTTGTCTACCTGAGCGATCACGTCCACAAACAGTTTCCGAATATCGAACAGCGGATCTTTGATTTGGGAACAGTGCCACCTTTAGATTACACTTGTGCCTTAGATCAGTCTATCGATGAATTTAAACCGACACTGCTAGTATTTTCTTGGCGGGATATTCAAATTTATGCTCCAGTTGGCGGACGTGGTGGCAACCCACTACAAAACGCTTTTGAATTTTATTATGCCAAGAATCCTCTATTGAAACTACGCGGGGGATTGGGCGGTTTACGAATCTTCATCGCTTATTATGTAGAGCTATGGCAAAATCTGGGCTTAATCAAACGCGGTTTAAAGCGTGCCCAAAAATATAATTCTAATGCCCGTGTAGTTGTCGGTGGTGGTGCAGTTAGTGTATTTTATGAACAGTTGGGTAAAAGCTTACCTCAAGGAGCAATTATTTCTGTGGGTGAAGGGGAAACCCTGCTGGAAAAACTTTTAAGTGGCAGAGATTTTCAAGATGAACGCTGTTACGTTGTGGGAGAAAATCAACCACGGAAACAGCTAATTCACGAACAACCCACCCCAATAGAAAAAACAGCTTGTAACTACGACTATATCGAAACCATCTGGCCGGAATTTAACTATTACCTGCAAGAGCAAGATTTTTATATAGGTGTACAAACTAAGCGTGGTTGTCCTCATAACTGCTGCTATTGCGTCTATACTGTCGTTGAAGGTAAACAAGTACGCATCAACCCAGCAGATGAAGTCGTTGCTGAGATGCGCCAATTGTATAATCGCGGCATTCGCAACTTCTGGTTTACCGATGCTCAATTCATCCCAGCGAAAAAATTTATCGACGATGCCATAGAACTATTGCAAAAAATCGTCGATTCTGGTATGACAGACATCCACTGGGCAGCATATATCAGAGCCGACAATTTAACACCAGAGTTGTGCGACTTAATGGCGAAAACCGGGATGAACTATTTTGAAATTGGGATTACTAGTGGTTCTCAAGAACTTGTGCGGAAAATGCGGATGGGGTATAACCTGCGAACCGTCTTGCAAAACTGCCGTGACTTAAAAGCCGCTGGTTTCAACGACTTAGTTTCCGTCAACTACTCATTTAACGTCATTGACGAACGTCCCGAAACCATCCGCCAAACCGTCGCCTACCACCGCGAACTAGAACGGATTTTTGGTGCTGATAAAGTCGAACCTGCAATTTTCTTTATTGGATTACAACCCCATACCCATTTAGAAGAATACGCTTTTAAAGAAGGCATCCTCAAACCAGGGTATGATCCAATGAGTTTGATGCCGTGGACAGCCAAAAAACTCCTCTGGAATCCCGAACCCCTTGGTTCATTCTTTGGCGAAGTCTGTTTGCAAGCTTGGCAACAAAACCCCAACGATTTCGGACGCGAAGTCATGAAAATCTTAGAAGAAAAGCTGGGTTGTGCCGACTTAGAAGCAGCACTTTCTGCACCAATAGAGACGAAAGAGAAACAGTTAGCAAGTGTATCCTAAAAGACACAAGAATGTGGGGATATATGGAATTGTGAATTGTGAATTTGTCCTCCCTTTCTTTCTCAACGCCCTCAGTATCCACCGAAGTTTCGATCTAAGAAAGCCTTAGCTCGAATTTCTTTCTGCGATTCATTTTCATAAAATCCCAAACCCATGTTAGAAGGTTCAATCCTACAACAGCTAGAAACAGCCCATCGCCATACCACTAGGCCAATTCGATTTGGTGTTTACTACAAAAATACCCTAGTTGCCCTGTGTCACGCTCTAGAAGACCATATCTTAACAGACGACAGTACACCCCTAGTCATCACAGCCTTCCAACGGGGTAAATGGTATCTACAAGAAGCCGAGCGATATGCAGATATCGCCCAGCATAGCGGCCAAATTGTGATTATGGCTGCCGCTGAATCTGGTTTTGCTGAACATCCCACAAGCCTTTTACCCAATGTAGACTTAGTGGCATTAGATTCAGCCGATGCAGTGGCAGAGGAGTGGCATTTAATTATTTTGTCGTCTAACTACACAGCGATGGTAATTTGTCAAGAATTATCAGAGGATGATTATGGCAGCACTGGAGTACCGACATCAGATTTAGAGCGCAAATTCTATGGTTTGTGGACATTTGAGCCGGAGTTAGTGCAAGAGACAGCAGAAATAGCGATCGCTCACATCAAAAAATACAACTCAGAACTAGCGGATAAACTCACAGCCGATAAACAGCAAATTGTCCCATCTACTGCCAGATTAGAAAATTTGGGTGCAGTTGTCTCCCGTGTAGTAGATTATCTCCAGACTGGGCAAGATAATTTATCCATACCAACAGCGCTTGGGCAACAAACGCTAGATCGCAACTTGGTTTCTAACGAAATCCAAGCCTTTTTGCGAATGGCACAACTGATGGATATGGCAGATGTCAACAATCCAATGGCAGCTGCGGAAGTAGTGGTACTTGCTGAGGCGATCGCCCAGCTTTTGGATCTTCCCGCATGGCAGATTAAAAGGTTGCGCCTGGCGAGTTTGTTGCATCGCATAGATCCATTACAAAATGCAGAAAGTGTTCTCACTGGCGGTATATCCACACGCTACCAAGAAGATGCCCCCAGTTCTCCCTTAACTTGTCCCTTAGTACCAGGGGCGCAAGTATTGCGAACCATGCCACGACTGCGAGCAGTTGCCCAAATTATTACTCACCAAACCGAGTGGTGGAATGGTTCAGGGGAACCAGCAGGTTTAGCTGGAGATGAAATTCCCCTAGAGTCGAGAATTTTGGCATTATTGGCAGACTTTCAATGGCGGTTAAATCAGCAAAAATTGTCAAATCAAAGCCGAGAACAGATATTTACCCAAGCTTTAAATGAGTGCAAACAGCAACAATCTACCCGCTTTGATCCTAAACTTGTAGATACCCTAGCTTTATTAGTTATGGGTTTACAACAGGGACTCGACTTACCCTTGATGACACCCAAATTCAGCGCCGGCATCTGGATACTTGATTCCCAATGGGATAGCCACAGCAAGATCAGTGAGGAGATTAGTAGTTACTTTACATGAATATTGAAGCGATTAGATTAGGAAAACTCAAACAACTTCCAGGGGCAAATTTAGAAGACGAGGAACTCTCCCGACTGGATTTAAGCCGGATTAATCTTGCTGGTGCTACCCTTGTCGGCACTAATTTTGCTGGTTCTAAACTCGAAGGTGGGCATTTGGAGGGGGCGAACCTTATGGGAGCCAACCTCCAAGAAACTGACTTGCGGGCGAACCTTATGGGAGCAAACCTGATGCAAGCAGATTTAACAGGCGCTGACTTGCGGGGTAGTAACTTGCGTGGCGCTAACTTGATGGGAGCAAGACTCAGCGATGTGTCGTTGGCGGGTGCTTTCGTGAGTGGTGCAAATTTAATGAACGTAAACTTGCAAGGTGTTGACTTGCGCGGTGCTGACTTGCGCGGTGCAAACCTAACTGGAGCAAATCTCAAAGGTGCAGATTTAAGTCGCGCCGATTTGCAAGGAGCTTTGTTGAGTGAAGCAAACCTCGAAGAAGCTGACTTGCGGGGAGCGAATTTGGCAGGGGCGAATTTGACGGGAGCGAATTTACTTTGTGCAGAGTTAGAAGGTGCAAATTTGAGCGGCGTTAATTTCGCTAAAGCTTGTTTGGTAGGTACAGTGGTTGAGACGAGTTTATCAGGATCGCCAAAAGTGCTATAGTGCTAAATTTAATACTTGCAGCTTGAGCAGGATGGACAAACGCTAAACTGCTCAAACTTAGCAAGTTCGGTATCTCAACGCAAGTTAGCGAAGCGTTTCTAAGTTGCCCCAAGTTTTATCGATTTTGCAGCAAAGTCTGATGCCATTAACACTCAGTTTCGGGTGAAATTCTGGGTATAAGACAGGTTGCATGGGTTCTCTGTTTAGGAAGATTTTTTCCCATCTGAAACCATTTCCGAGAGAATATGTGCTGTGAAATCTAAAAACTGATCCAGCAAAAGACCAATAATGCCGATGTAGAGTATCGTCTCAATTACGGAATCGATGTTGCCATTTTTATAACTATCCCAGACGACAAAGCCAAGTCCTTTTGGTCCAGTCAACATTTCTGTGGCAATAACTGTAAACCAGGCTACCCAAACAGCAACTTTCAGAGCATGAAATATATGAAATATAGCTACTCGAAAGTTATTGTTCTGTCTCTGAAAATGTTGCATACCTATTGCGGTATTAATGATCATCGTCCAGAGAGTTCCAAGAAAAACTACTACAACAGCAGCTGGTTCGTTCTCTTTAAACACTATTAGGGCAATAGGTAGCAAGGCTATAGGAGGAATGCTATGTGGTATCTGAAATATCCGCCTGAATAGCTGATACATCATGCTATTCATGCCGATTAAATAGCCGATGAAACTACCCAATACAGCGGCTGGAATGTAACCGACAAATAACCGTTGCAAGCTAGCTAAAATGTCTAAAAACATATTATTTTCTATGCCTCAGTTCTCATTGAGAATATCTGGGAAATCCTGCGGCACCAACACAAAACAGCGAATACAAAAGTGATTTTAATTACACTTACTCTTTTCTCAACAGAAAATTTCCTAGATTCTCTCCTCCTTGGCGGTTACTCAAACAAGTTTAAGTATTCTGACGATGAGATAGGAGTAGTACAAAGAAAATTTAAAGCTTGACGTTACTAAACTTTATCAGAAAAATAAATTCTGATTAGCAAATTAAATACAATTTATATAATTCACTTGCTTGATGATTGTACTAAGTGTGAAGATGTAAAATTTTTAATAGTAAATAAATAGGAAAGCTGTTATTGATAATACAGATAATAAATAAAATAGGAAGTATGAAGGATGAAATTTTATCAAACCAGAAGTCAGAAGTCAGAAGTCAGAAGTCAGAAGTCAGAAGTCAGAAGTCAGAAGTCAGAAGTCAGCATAAATTCTGTACAACTGGCGGACTTCGGCGTGAGCGCTCAGTCGAACGCTAAATAAACAGGTTTAAGCATTAAGCACGTAGCTAAATATGCACTCTTTTATGATCTTCTCTAAGAGACGCTTTGCGAACACTACGTGACGTAAGCACGAGCATCTTAATTCTAGCTAGAGGCGGAGCGTCTCCGGCTCCGCTCCTAAATTCTGGCTATTATTTACCTAAATTCCGCTTCATTTGTTCTAGCTCATCTTGGGTTTCCCAACGAAGGAACTTGTCTTCTAAATCATCCAAACCACCAGAATAAGTACTAGTTTGATTCGACCAGCCATTAGTTTCCAAGTGCTGTTGCGTTTGCGCTTTAGCACGCTCTGTCTGTGCAACGGCTGCTTTAGATTGCACCTCCTGTCGCCGCTGCTGAATTTTTCGCAGTAGTTCCTGAGATTGATTAATGCGTTCTTTCAGCCCTTGCATATGTCCCCATCGCTGATTTCCTTCACGCAACAAGGCGGCTTCTCGCTCACCTGCCGCAGTGGCTAAATCCTCTCTGTTAGCAGCTTTCGCCTTCTGAACACGGATGTGCCAACGTTGGATTTCTTGAGCGACGGATAGAATTTCCTGTTGCGATCGCTTCTCTTGTAATTGTAAATCTGCGACCAACTTTAATGTGTCTTCCTCTTGCTCACGCAGCTGTTCTAGCAGCGCCTCTAGCTCCAAATGTGGATTGTTACGCAAGAATTCTTCTAAACGGTTTTCTAGAAACCGATTCAAATCATCAAATAAGCCCACTGCTAGAACTCCAGAGATCGGGTGTGTGACTATTTTATTGTAGTAATTATGATGGTGGGCGAAATGTAAATTTTAATAGTTCACCTCACCAAGTAAGTTATCGCTGATAGATAAGTTAAATACCACAAAAATGTACTATATACTTATAAAAAAAAGCACAGTAATTGTAGTTAACTACGCTACTGGCAATAATCCCAATCGTGCTGTGGATACTGTGGCGATCGCTTCGTTCATTTAAATCGCAGCATGGTTGACTTATCCCCTATGATTAACATTGGTAATAAAGCCATCTGTATGATTGAATAAGATACATGAAGGATTTGCTATCTCGTGTCCAGCTTTTCCCGGATGTTGGTCTCAGGGACAGAAAGAAGAGGAAGCTTTAGAAAATATCAAAGATGCAATTCAAGCCTACCTTGATACTGTTGAGGAATTGACTCTAGTATAACTTAAGGTTTACCAGTTACGACAACCTCTTTAGAGCTACTGTTAAATTGAGTTCTAGCTTTCTGATTCTTATTTGATGAGATATTATAACCTTTAGTTAACATCTCTTTCAAAATCAGTTTATTGTTGTCGATATATAAGCAAATATCTGTTTCTTCAAGAATCTCCTTCAAAAAATCGGTAAGTTTACTACTATATTTTTCTCGTTTTAGATCAAAATTTGGGATTCTATTTATCAAAATTTGATGAATTTGAGGCATTGGAATACCGCCTTGTTTAAGCTGATTAGCTTGCTCACTATTCTGCTTTATATCCTGCAAAACTTTCTGGGTCATTATAAAAATTTCATCATTTAAATTATTATTTTCGCTCACCTCATTAATCTGAATCTCTTCTATTTTGGCTTGGGGAGTCGGTATTGGTATAAAGCGATCGCAAACAGATTTAAGGATACGATTGATTTGTCCTTCGTAGGCACATCCAATTACAGTCTTTCCATACTCATGAAGTTTTTTAGCTAAAGCAGCAAATGCACCATCACCTGATACAATAACGAAGACTTGCAATGTAGGGCGGCTCTGGGCTAATTCCATGACATCAATAGCCAGTTGCATATCTGCCGCATTTCGTTTATGACTATAATCAAAAATTTGAATTGCTTCAATGCCAAGTTCTTGAATCTCATTCTTGAGCAACCTTAATCGAGAATCACTCCAGTCAGCATAAGCACATTGAATAGCAATTTTATTAACTAGGGTAGTTTGTTCTAAATTTGTTTGAATTTGTTTCAAAGAAAAATTTAAATTGGGGTTGCTTCTACCCATTGTTAAGTTTTCAATATCATAAAAAAGCGGTATACTCAAATCGATGAAATCACGTGCTGCTTTTTTAAGTGACCCAACACATCAAATTGTCTTCCATTACACACCCAAACATTCTTCGTGGCTGAATCAAATTGAGATTTGGTTCAGTATTTTAGTTCGTAAGTTGCTAAGAAGAGCTAGCTTCAAAAGTCAGAATGATCTCAAAACCCGAATTCTCGAATTTATCGACTATTTTAATACAACAATGGCTAAACCTTTTAAGTGGACATATAAAGGTAAAGTGTTGGCTATCTAATACTTGGCTCATTTCCGCCGAACTGTACTAACCCCCCAGCCCCCTTCCCTACGAGGGAAGGGGGAGAATTCAAAGCCTCTCTCCTTGCAGGAGAGAGGTTTGGAGAGAGGTTTTCCAGATCCCGTGAAAAGTCAGCAGATAAAACCCCTGATATATTCGCTGATTCCACATTAGTAACTGCGTCCAAAACTTCCAAAGCTTGGTTAACCAACTGATTTGCTTTAACCCAGTTATTTTGAGCCAAAGCCACCTCAGCTAAAAAACCATAATCCTTGGCTAATTCTCTTAGCTGGTTGTTACTTTGATGTACTACTAAAGCTTGTTCTGCAAGACTCTGCAACGTTTCCCATTTTTGTAAATCTCGCAAGATATCACCGAATTTAACTACTGCTTTAGCAATTAAATCTGGACTTTGAAACTGGCTAATAAAATTTATATACTCTTTAACATAATGCCAAGTCGTCTGCCAATGTGGATGATTGATATCTTGATGTTTAAAAGCTTTGAGATAACAGCAAAAGCCAATCTCACCGAGGATTTTTGCCTGTCTTTCTAAATTATGATTTTGCTGCCATAGCTCAAAAGCTTTGTGATAATGCTGTAGCGCCGAATCTTTGTGATTATTTATCTGTTTAATAAAACCTAGCAAAGATTCTAAGTTAGCTTGAATTTCTAAATTATAAACATCTGGCTGATTGAATAAATCTCTTTGCGCCGTTTCTAACTCATTCTCCAGTTTAATATATACATCAACGCTAAATTTTAAGTTATTACTAAACCATTGATTAGCCGTTTCGCTGATAAAATCTATCAATTCCTGTGTTGATATGGCAAAATTTCTCGTAGTTGCCCAACTTTCCAAATCTGGTGCAAGCTGTATTAGTTGTTTGTAGATTTCATCGTCAATCCACAACACTAAGGGAAAAGCAAAATTCTTGCGAAACTCTTCCCGCACCTGATTAGCAGAAGTTAACATCACAGACAAATTCTGCACTGATTCTAAACCCACAACCATCACACAGGCTGATATTTCTTCTCCGAATTCTTCCCGAATCGCATTATAAAGAGTCCTGTGAGATTGCTGCACCGCCAAGACACGAATTTCGACTTGACAAATTTCTCGTAATCTGGAGATTAAGCGATCGCGCAAACTGGCATAATTACACCGTGCCAAAATCAGCTTAAACTGTCCCACAGAGGACTCAATCGCCCAAGCTAATTGTTGCAAAGAGCGTAGGCGAAGCCCGTCGTGGACATCGCTGTTTACATAGTCATCTTCTGTTGGTTGCGAGTCTGTCATACCAATTTTGGATTTTGGATTTTGAATTAAAAGAACCAGGGCGAATTCCATTCGCCCATTTTGCGTTAAGTTGACTACAAAATTAAACTTCCTGGCGTTTTAACTCCTGTATCAATACTTGAGTGCGTTTGCTAGCTTCTCTTGCTTGTTGTCTAAAATATTTGGCTTGCTGACGGTCACTTAAGCACACTTCAGATGCTTTTCTACTAAATTCAACAGCTTGTTTACTGAGTTCTTTAATCCGAGTTTTTAACTCTGGGATTGTTTTCATATCTCCTCCTGTTCTGAAATTACGAATCTGGGTTTTACCCCACCCTAACCCTCCCCGTATGTATTGGGAAGGGAACTAGATTTTCCGGTTTCCCCCCTTTCCAAGGGGGGATTAAGGGGGGTAATTCAACTACCTGATTCCTCATTACAACTCACTCGCCTCAGCCAAAACGGGATTAACATCAAACCAAGACTCGCCACCATCCCGATATTCAAATACAAATCGACTGCGGATCAGTTTTTGATATCCGTGGTCATCACTCACCTTTTTCCTTTCCTTGACATGACGTAACAATTGCCACTCATCATCAGAAATCGGCATAGTCATTTCATTCCGCCGAGAACGAATAACTTGCTCTAAGGTTTCACGGGTTAGGGGAAGTTTCATTTCTTCCATAATCCAGGTATTCAGCAGCCTCAGCACGTCGCGCACATGACCACCGCTCATTTTACATAACCGCTCTAGGCTAGCAGCACCATCAAAAATCTCGGTAATTTTATTTAAACGCTCCTCTGGTGTAAAGTCAGGAAAAGCTCTCGCTAGTACCATTTGCTGCATGAGTGCCATTCCCTCTAGATGCACACTGCCATCAGGCCATTGTACAGGTACCATTGGTAACACCTTGCAATACTGCTCGGTTAAGGAGAAATAGAGGGTAAAACAAAGAAAATAGTGTTCGCGGATGACTTACGCGAATAAAATAAGGAGACTTACTTTTTCTCTTTGAGGCTATCGTACAAGTCCACCCAATTTTGACGAAGAGAGTCGATGCATGAACTTAAGTAATCGATTTGGGTTCTTCTAGCTACGGAGAGAACAGCATTAATATGAGCAGGGCTTCCTGCCTTACCCAAATGCTTATATTTACTCAATTTGTTGGGTTGAGTTGTGGAAAAAATTGGTTTGGTAGCGTGTAATTTATAGTACCAATAAGCTTGCTTTTTCCCCCGTGCTTGGTAACGTAAAACACAACAACCAGGTGGTGCTACTTCCCCTGAAGCCTGAATTTGTTGAATAGAGATTTGTAAAGTCGCAATGGCTTGTTGTAGGAGTTCGGCTCTAGAAATAATGTCAGAGTCAACCATCTGGCAATGGATGAAGTAATTCCATCTCAAACCATAACGAACGCAATTATCAGTACTTCTTCTATTGAGCAACGACAACGAATACTTCCCACTCATGTAGTTGTGGTTTTGGTAATAGCCATGAGTTTTTGGTCATCGGACTCTATTGTATCGGTATTCAAAAATCTGATTCATGGTTTCGCCAGTTTACGCATACCGGAATTAATACGTTTTAAAACACCAACTTCTTCATCAATTACTGAAGCAAGGCAACGAACCGGAGCATCTGTAATGACACGTTTGTTTGAGATGGTTGCGAAACCATTAGCAACGCCTTTAACGCCAGGTGCTTTTTTGGGAGGATTAAGAATAATGGCTGTAGATGGGACAGTAATGGACATTCCTGAGACTCAAGAAAATGCCAGAGTATTTGGTTATCCTGGTTCACGACAAGAGGACATATCCAGCATTCCCAAAAGCCAGGTTAGTTTTTTTGGTAGAAGCAGGTACTCATTTAATTACCGATGCATTCATTAGTCCTTATCGAATTGGTGAAAGAAAAGGAGCTTTAAAATTATTACGAAGTGTTAGTGATGGGATGTTGCTGATGTGGGATAGGGGACTACATT
>NZ_JBGTFY010000236.1:0-17729 GCF_041747015.1 Nostoc sp. | reverse complement strand
GTTGTTTGAAAAGGGTTGGCTTGAGCCTCAAGTGCGACTCAGGAGCGCGATCTCAAATCCCAAAACTCCGATTCTCTCGTAGCAGTTTCTCGGTAGCCAGGGTAGTGAAACACACGCTTGAGGACTTTTCAAACATCCTCTCAGAATTGGTGTTGCTTCTTGTATTTCTGGTTTCGTTTTATGACTGGAAGTATCATCATTTTTTTCCGTTGACAGGTCAAGAGATATTTCCTCGGTTCCTGGTTTTGTCTTGAGAAAACGCAAAAAATCTAGTGTTTGGGTTAGTAGAATATCTGAGGATGATTCAATTTCTTGGAGCAGTAGTTCTTTAATATTCATCCTGCGTTTATTGATAAATGATGTTTTGCAGCTTATCGTAACAGTATTATACGAGTGCGATCGCGATGCTGACTTGATGGCATTATGGGGTATATCTGAGGTTGGGGTAAGAGGAACGAACCGCGAAGGCGCAAAGGGCGCGAAGGAAGAGGGGAGAGGAATACCTGTGACACAAAGTTTTTGTGATTATACTGTGTCAATGGTATTTAAAGGTGCATTATGGATGCTAAAGAACTTTTAGAGAAATACGCACAAGGTCAACGGAAGTTTGATTCAGTAAATCTGAGAGGAGTAGACCTCAAAGGTGCAAATCTGAGTTGTATAAACCTAAAAAGTGCAGATTTGACGGGAGCAGATTTGAATGATGCCAACCTGAGTGAGGCATATCTTGAAGGCACAAATCTTACCAGAGTATCTTTGATACGTGCAAATTTAAGTGGTTTAGTGGAAAGTTATCGTTTAAATTTGAGTTGGGCAGATTTAAATGGTACTGACTTCAGTAAGGCAAATATCAGTCATGGAAACTTAAGTAACGCTAGCTTGAAGAATGCAAACTTTAGTGAAGCAGTCCTGAATAACGCTAATTTCACTAACGCCAACCTAGATAACGCCAACTTGAGTGGAGCATCACTCAATTCTGCAAACTTAACCGACGCATCCTTGAATGAAGCAAAAGTCGTTAGAGCTAACCTCACTAGTGCTAATTTAAGTGGAGCTAACTTGTTTGGATCTGATTTGAGTCAAGCAAACCTAACTAGTGTGATACTCAAAGATACTAATTTGCAGGGAGCCAAGATTGGGGGTGTTAATTGGCAGCAAAAGGATTTGTCTGGTATGAATCTGGCTGAGGCTGATCTAGGTGCAGCAAATCTCATAGGCGTAAGTTTTAGAAACACCTGCCTAAAAGGGGCAAATTTAGAAAAAGCAGAACTGCAAAAAGTAGATTTGATGAACGCGAATCTAAACGAGGCAAACCTAAAGAAGGTAGATTTAACTGGAGCTAACATTTACGCAGCAAACCTTCAAGATGCTGACCTAACTGGTGCGATAATGCCAGATGGAGAAGTCTACAAGCCGATCGCAGCTGAAGCAGAAATCGGTAAACAAGAAACATCGTTAGAGAAAGTAATATCTATGACTCGTAAAGTAATTCGTACTGATAACGCACCCGCACCAGTCGGCCCTTATAATCAAGCGATCGCAGCTTCCGGTCAATTTGTATTCATAGCTGGACAAATTGCCATCGATCCCCGCCTTGGTGATGTCGTCTACACTGATGATGTCAAAAAGCAAACTGAGCAAGTAATAGCTAACCTTGAAGCCATTCTCACAGCAGCCGGTGCGACTTTTCAAGATGTCGTGAAAACCACTGTATTTCTAGCTGATATGAATGATTTTGCGGCGGTGAATGCCGTATATGCTAAATATTTCCCGGAAGATACAGCCCCAGCGCGGGCTTGTGTTCAGGTATCGCGCTTACCTAAAGATGTGTTAGTAGAAATTGATGCGATCGCTGTAATTGGCGGTTAGAAGGAACGTATCAATGAGCAAAATTTTAACGATTACATTTGATTGTTCTGGTTTGACTCTAAAAACTCCATCACTTCTTGTAGCACATCGGCTATATGTGGCTTTTCGCAAGCAATTACGTTGTCGAAAAGATGTTTATGGTGTGGCAAACTAGGCAAGTTGGGAAAGTGTGGTGTACTGTCATAACGAAAAATCAGAATATTTTGCTCATCTTGAAAGTGATAGCGGTAATCAATATATGTAATTTGATTATCTACAATAACAAAGGCTTCACTGACTGCCAGTAAATATTTGAGAGCGAAATGCATTCTAATGCGGAGATTAGCTCTCTGTGTCGTTAAAATTACTGCACTATATTCCTCAATGTATTTGTTAGAGCAGTTAAGTAAAAGTTGCTCAATTTCATCTAAATAGGCTTGGATAACTTTACGCGACATCTCTAAGCTTGCTCTTTATATCTTGGTGTAGAGCTAGATAATGTTGGTAATTGGCTGCCCATTCAACAAACACTTCATCGTCAGAAGTTTCGCCTTGACTATATTTGGCAAAAAACTCTTCGGAATTCATTTGGTATTTTATTTCATAGGTATTTAACTGTTTGGTAAGGGCAATCAGTGCATCTAATGGAGATGTATATTCGATGATTTGTTTACGCATTGATTTCTCCATTCAGTTTTAGGGCATACACTGTCATTTTTAGTCTCTAATTTCTGACTCTAGAAGCATCATATTGTAAATCTAGATAAAACTCTGTTAATTAGCTCTCAACAATAGTGATCGCTTCTACGACTTTGGGAATACTGAAGTTAAGAAACCTAAAGGAGTATTAAAAATGGCAGAAAATCGCATCAGTGCCAGCCTAGCCCCAGAAGGTCAACATCGAGCCTCAAAAGGTCAACGCATAAAAATTACCTAGAAAAAGTTTAGTAAATTACGAAATACAGCTTGTATATTTAGTAGTTATTCTGTAAACATTAGCGCCCCAAAATTAAATCTTGTAATGAACCCACAAAACAAGCCCAAAAGTCTACAAGATATTCTTAAGCAGCGTCAACAATCAGGTTTTGTGGGTCGTGAAGACCAAGTAAATCAATTTCGCCAAAATTTGAGTTTCCACCCAGAAGACGATCGCCATTTTTTTCTGTATAACGTTTGGGGTCAAGGTGGGGTTGGTAAAAGTACCCTGTTGCGGCAGTCTCAACCCGATTGCATAAAAATATAAAAATATTAAGCGATCGCCTTTAAATATGTGTCCTTTTGATGACAAAGTGTAGGCGTAGGTGTAGCCCACCGCAGGCATCGCTCAATGTAATTCTGTATAAATATAGTGGTATTAACTCAAAAAACTGGCTTTAATTAAAGCCAGTTTTTTGATTTTATTGCAAACTTCTAGCGGACTTTACGGCCGAGTATTAACGGAACACACTTGAGAAGATATTATTAAGCTTTGTCGTTTAAATGTCAAGATTTTATGAAGTATTTCCTCAAAGTTTGCCATTAAATATCGCTACTTCCCTTAAATTCTCATGCTGTGCTTCTAAACTCTTGTCAACAAAATGCTGATTCATCAACGCCGGAACTTGTGATGCTTGAATCCGGCTGTGACGGGTTTTGTCTGGCATAACTAGATTTGGCCCAGCTTTACAGTTTTTCATGCAGCCAGTGCCCTTGATTGTAACTTGGTCTTCTAAACCGCGATCGCTTAAAGCCGCTTCCAACGCCTGACAAACTGCTTTACCACCGCGTTTCATACAATCCGACTTTTGACATACCAAAATCGTAGCTTTAGTCTTAGCTGATTTTACCTTGACATGATCAATAGATGAGGGTTCTTGTGTTGGGGCGGTTTCAACTCTCCCCATCTCAGAACGCGCCGCCATGACACGTTCAGCTTTCAGTGTCAATTTGTCTTTTTTTATATCGTACTCTTTGTAACCAGCAACTTGTAGCCAAGTCCCAGGTTGTAACCGCAAGTCAAAAGCAGCCCGTAAATGTTTAGCAAGTTTAATGTAAGACTCACCCTCATGAGTCCTCAGCAGTAAGCCTTTAAGCTTGTAGCCATCTTTAATAACAAAATCTATAAACCTGCCTTCAAGGCAAAACTCTGATCCTTCTGTAACCTGGGATGCACTCATTTTTTTTACCTATTTTTAACTTGTACAAGCTATCAAGCGAGATATTCTCAGCAGCAGCTACAGATTACAACTGTTGGTAGCGACTTCTCCAGCAGCACTCAAGAGTCCAAAGCTGGTTTTGACGAGAGGCTGTAAATCGCCGGATCACACTCCAAAGTTGAACAGCCGCAGTCGGAGAGCTAATTTCAACTTTCAATGGCTGGTTAGGCGCACAACTACACGGAATGTCTAACTCCTTTAGGCGTTGATAGACTTGCCAGCGGTCTGCCCAATTCACCTCTACAAGGTGCTTTGTCTCTATTTCTGAACTAAATGATTTCAAGAGAATTGCCCTCAAAGTGCAACAAACTTGCAGTAACCACCGTAATTTAACTCCCTACTTTTTGAAGGTCTTATGAGTCTAGTTTCTTAAATAAGCATAGCTTAAGTGCAAACAATTCTCATTAATTTTGGAAAAAAATAAAATTTTTGCAGCGATCACATATCGATAGGGAGACAAGGAGAAAATTCTACACTGTCTTCCCCACTCCCTTGGAAAATATGCACACTTAAGTTTTCATGTCAACAATAATGATAAATGTTTGCAACTTGAGAGTATGCTCTCAAGTTGCAAACATTAAAATAAAGACTTTTAATAAGCAAAAATACAAAATATTGTGATGGTGAATCGGCTTGCTCTTAATTGTTAAAATGTTAATATGTAAAGAATAAGCAGTTAAAATCTATAACTGCTAAAGAGCGAGGAGAACAATGTCTGAAACGCAAACTTTGTTACGGAATTTTGGTCATGTATATGACAATCCCGTGTTACTGGATCACAGCGTAACTGCTCCAGTCACAGAAGGATTCAACGTTGTATTAGCTAGTTTCCAGGCACTGTACTTGCAGTACCAAAAGCATCATTTTGTAGTTGAGGGTTCAGAATTTTACTCTCTGCATGAGTTTTTTAACGAAAGCTACGACCAAGTACAAGACCACGTTCATGAAATTGGAGAACGCTTGGATGGACTAGGTGGTGTGCCAGTAGCGACCTTCAGCAAATTAGCAGAATTAACTTGTTTTGAGCAAGAATCTGAAGGCGTGTATTCCTCTCGCCAAATGGTAGAAAATGACCTAGCCGCAGAACAAGCCATTATTGGCGTAATTCGCCGCCAAGCCGCTCAGGCAGAGAGTTTAGGCGATCGAGGCACACGCTATCTGTACGAAAAGATTTTGTTGAAAACTGAGGAACGTGCTTATCATTTATCTCACTTCCTCGCTAAAGACAGCTTGACCTTAGCGTTTGTCCAAGCTGCTCAAAGCTAAAACTCTCATAATCTAGATTTGTCTACCTAGACTGAAAGAAAAATTTTGCAGCATTAGCTCTTAAAAAATTATAAAAAATGGCAGAGAACAGTATCCCTATTTCTCTGCCATTTTTAATCTAAATAAACATATTTATTTAATATATTTAACGTTGAAAATAATTGGCAATTAGCTACTTAATAAATATTTATAGTTAAGAAATTTATTTGTGCTGAATAATCAGATAGATATATGCCAAAATAAATCACCATCTGTTGCAAAATCTTACTAGCTTAAATAATAAATATTCGCAAAAGCTTTAGAAATTTGAGCATCACAATTAAATAAAATTAGGAATACAAAATAATTGTTGGGTATTGGGAATTGCTTATTTTCTTTGTCTCCCCACTCCCCACTCCCCACTCCCTCTCTGTCATCAAACTTAGAAAACTTAATAATAAAAAGGACGAGAGGGGGTAAAGACCCTTAAAATAATCAGGATTTGTATTCTCGTACTCCAAGACAACTACTATGCCCCGCCGTGACGACCTCCGAAAAATTCTACTGTTAGGCTCTGGCCCAATTGTGATCGGACAAGCCTGTGAGTTTGACTACTCTGGCACTCAAGCCTGCAAAGCGCTGCGAGAAGAAGGCTATGAGGTGGTTTTGGTCAACTCCAACCCTGCAACAATTATGACCGACCCGGAAACAGCCGATCGCACTTACATTGAGCCGCTGACACCGGAATTGGTCGAAAAAGTCATCGAGAAAGAACGCCCTGATGCTCTACTACCAACGATGGGAGGACAAACTGCCCTCAACCTCGCCGTTGCTTTAGCCAAAAATGGGGTGTTGGAAAAGTACGGCGTTGAGTTAATCGGCGCTAAACTACCAGCCATCGAAAAAGCCGAAGATCGAAAACTTTTCGGTCAAGCAATGGCCAGGATCGGCATAGCTGTATGTCCCAGCGACACAGCGGAATCTTTGGCAGAAGCCAAAGTTGTTGCCCGTAAAATTGGTAGTTATCCTTTAATTATTCGTCCAGCTTTCACAATGGGAGGAAGTGGCGGCGGTATTGCCTACAACCAAGAAGAATTTGAAGAAATGGCACAGGTAGGTATAGATGCCAGCCCAGTCTCGCAAATTCTCATTGACCAGTCTTTACTTGGCTGGAAAGAATACGAACTCGAAGTCATGCGTGATTTGGCAGATAACGTGGTGATTATCTGCTCCATCGAAAACCTCGACCCGATGGGCATCCACACCGGCGACTCGATTACCGTCGCTCCCGCGCAAACCCTTACAGATAAAGAATATCAAAGGCTGCGGGATATGGCAATTAAAATCATCCGCGAGATTGGTGTGGAAACTGGCGGTTCAAATATTCAATTTGCTGTCAATCCGGTTAATGGGGATGTAGTTGTAATTGAGATGAATCCCCGTGTTTCCCGCAGTTCAGCTTTATCTTCCAAAGCTACAGGTTTCCCGATCGCCAAAATTGCCGCCAAATTGGCTGTGGGCTACACCCTAAATGAAATTCAAAATGACATCACCAAGAAAACTCCCGCGTCCTTTGAGCCGACAATTGACTATGTGGTAACAAAAATCCCCCGCTTCGCCTTTGAAAAGTTCCCCGGTTCCGATCCAGTGCTGACAACCCAAATGAAGTCAGTCGGGGAAGCAATGGCAATTGGGCGGACATTCAACGAATCCTTCCAAAAGGCGTTGCGATCGCTCGAAACCGGACGCGCTGGCTGGGGTTGTGATAAAGCCGAAAAATTACCTAGTGGTGAACAAATTCGCGCTCAACTGCGGACACCTAATCCCGATCGCATTTTCGCGGTGCGCCATGCCTTGCAGCAAGGGATGACCATTGAAGAAATCTACGAACTCACTGGTATTGACCGCTGGTTCTTAGATAAATTGCAACAATTGCTAGATGTGGAGAAATTCCTCAAGCGGACACCTTTGCAGCAATTGACAAAAGAGCAACTTTATGAAGTGAAGCGGGACGGATATAGCGATCGCCAGATTGCTTATGCCACCAAAACCACCGAAGATGAAGTTCGCACCTACCGCAAGTCACTAGGGATTATCCCCGTTTACAAAACCGTAGATACCTGCGCTGCTGAGTTTGAAGCGTTTACCCCCTACTACTATTCTACCTACGAAGAAGAAACAGAGGTATTGCCAGCAACCAAGCCAAAAGTGTTGATTTTGGGTGGTGGCCCCAACCGCATTGGCCAGGGAATTGAGTTTGATTATTGTTGTTGTCATGCCGCCTATGCTTTGAAGGCAGCGGGGTATGAGACGATTATGGTCAACTCTAACCCAGAGACAGTTTCGACAGATTATGATACCAGCGATCGCCTTTACTTTGAGCCGTTAACAAAAGAAGATGTTCTTAACATCATCGAAACTGAAAATCCAGTCGGGGTGATCATCCAGTTTGGCGGACAAACCCCGCTGAAGCTGGCTATTCCTTTACAAGAGTTTCTCAGCAATAACACTTCAGGACTGCTCACTAAAATCTGGGGTACATCACCAGATTCTATCGACATGGCAGAAAACCGGGAGCGGTTTGAAAAGATTCTCCAACAGTTGAATATTGCTCAACCGCCCAATGGTATCGCCCGTACTTACGAAGATGCGCTGATTGTCGCCAAACGAATTGGCTATCCGGTGGTGGTGCGTCCTAGCTATGTGTTAGGGGGACGGGCGATGGAAATCGTTTATTCTGATACAGAGTTGGAACGCTACATGAGTTTTGCGGTACTGGTGGAACCAGAACACCCGATTTTGATTGATAAGTTTTTGGAAAATGCCATCGAAGTGGATGTTGATGCGATCGCTGATCACACCGGACGAGTCGTGATTGGTGGCATCATGGAACACATCGAACAAGCAGGAATTCACTCAGGAGATTCCGCTTGTTCCTTACCCACCATTTCCCTATCACCAGCAGTTCTCAATCAAATTCGCACTTGGACGGTGCAGCTAGCACAAGCGCTGTCAGTCGTGGGGTTGATGAATATTCAATTTGCCGTTGTTGGCGCAAGTGGCTATTCTCCCCAAGTTTACATTCTGGAAGCCAACCCCCGCGCCTCCCGTACAGTCCCTTTTGTTTCTAAAGCAACGGGCGTACAGTTGGCGAAATTAGCATCCTTAATTATGTCGGGTAAAACTTTAGAGGAGCTACATTTCACAGAGGAAGTCATTCCCACGCATATTGCCGTCAAAGAAGCAGTATTACCCTTTAATAAATTCCCAGGAACTGATACGATATTAGGCCCAGAAATGCGCTCCACTGGTGAGGTGATGGGGATTGACAGCGACTTTGGGCGGGCTTTTGCCAAAGCAGAATTAGGTGCTGGAGAGCGTTTACCACTGACGGGAACCGTATTTGTATCAATGAGCGATCGCGATAAAGCGTCTGCCGGTGCTGTGGTGAAGGAATTTATCGATTTGGGCTTTAAAGTTATGGCTACCCTTGGTACACGGCAAGTTCTTCTAGAACAGGGGTTAAATATTGAGTTGGTGCTAAAACTCCATGAAGGCCGTCCCCATGTCCTAGATGCAATCAAAAACCAGAAAATTCAACTCATTATCAACACACCATCAGGGGAAGAAGCTCACACTGATGCTAGGTTAATCCGCCGCACAGCCTCAGCTTACAAAATTCCCATTATTACTACCATCGCCGGCGCAAAAGCTACCGTCGCCGCCATCCGTTCTTTACAAAATACAACTTTGGACGTAAAAACCATCCAAGAATACTGTGCGATCGTGAGGGAGTAGGGAGTGGGGAGTGGGGGGGGACAAGGAGAATAACCATGCCCCATGCCCCATGCCCCATGCCCCATGCCCAATGCCCAATGCTCAATACCCAATGCCCAATGCCTCAGAAAGATTAAACAATTCTTATAAGATAATGATTATAGTTCTCAGTAAGATATCTTAACAAATATGAGGAAGCTTATTTGAACGAGATAATTTCTTAAATTGACTACTAGTCAGCTTTGAGAGAAAGGTCTATATTGCATGACCTGGAGCATCCAGGAAATTTAATGTAGCTATATAGCCAAAACATTCTCATAAATGTTACAATTATTAATAAGGTTCCAATAAAAAAATGTTTAAGAAGCTACCTTTTATCTAACTGTAGATACTTGTGGAAAGTAGGAAATAACTGTAACTTCTAGCAGTTAAGAAGCCCAAATTGATTATTATGAGCGCTACGTGTTTATCGGGCGCGTAAGTTGCCAATCGTAGTATGGGTTCCCAGTCTGACTGGGTAGCACCCAACAAAGTATCTATCCCTTAATGACCCTACCGCCAAATCCATCATTACCAAAGAGTAGCGCCATGAAGACCGCTCAAACAGCCACAGACCTCGTGCGGACATACCTGCGTGAGATTGGCCGTGTGCCACTCTTAACACACGAGGAGGAGATTTTCTATGGTAAACAAGTGCAACGTTTTAGCGCTTTGCACGAATCGAGGGAATATCTTATCATTCAGTTAGGTCGTCAACCGACTCTAGAAGAGTGGGCAAAAGCGACAAATCTAGAACCAGCAGAGTTGAACGAAGCGATCGCTGATGGTGAGATTGCCAAGCGTAAGATGGTAGAAGCCAATTTGCGGCTGGTAGTCTCCGTTGCCAAAAAATACATAAAACGCAACGTCGATTTACTAGACTTGATTCAAGAAGGTAGTATTGGTATGCAACGGGGTGTAGAAAAGTTTGACCCCACCAAAGGCTACAGGTTTTCTACCTATGCCTATTGGTGGATTCGGCAAGCTATCACCCGTGCTATAGCCGAAAAAGCTCGCACCATTCGCCTGCCTATCCACATAACCGAAAAATTAAATAAAATTAAAAAAGCACAGCGTCAATTGTCTCAAAAATTGGGACGCGCTCCTACACCTGGTGAGCTAGCCGAAGAGCTAGAATTAACTCCCAAACAAGTCCGAGAGTATCTAGAAAAGGCGCGTTTGCCCCTTTCCTTAGATTTGCGGCTGGGTGATAATTACGACACCGAACTCGGAGAAATGCTGGAAGATCCAGGAGCTTCTCCAGAAGAGTTTGTTATGCAAGCTTCCCTATCTTATGACTTAGATCGGTTGATGGGCGACCTGACGCCACAACAAAGGGAAGTAATTACCCTGCGCTTTGGGTTAACTGATGGGCAAGCGCTGACTCTTGCAAGAATCGGTGAAATACTGAATATCAGCCGCGAACGAGTCCGACAAATTGAGCGGGAAGCCTTAACCAAACTTCGGAAGTCTAAAGCGAATATGGATGAATATTTGGCAAGTTAGTGATTAGTCGCCGTACCGCTGCGCGAACAGGGAAGCAAGCTACGCGCAGCGTCTTCCTTAGGAGAGGTGGAGAAGTTCTAATCGCGCAAGCCTCCGCTTAGACTTCTCTATTTGTCACTATTTATTTACAAAGGATAAATGATCAATTGGTGAGAAAATACGCTGCCTTTGGTACGGTTACACCGACTTACACAACAAAGCTAGCTTGTTACATTAGTTTGCAGGAAGACAAATATGCTAGCTAAGTCAAATCCAAGACAAGCATTCAGTATTAAAATCACAAACACCGCAGCCAGCAGTGGTAGTTAAGGTAGGTAAAAAATGAGTAACTCATCCAATCGCGTCTCAGAATTTTTCAATAGCGAATCAGAAACTAGCGATTTACTATGGCAGTACGTCAAATCTTTGAGTCCGGAAACAGTTACTAAGCTATCCAAACCCACGTCTGCCGAGGTTTTTCAGGTAATGGAACGTAATATTACCGGACTGTTGGGAAATCTACCTTCAGAACACTTTGGCGTTACTGTAACCACAAATCGGGAAAATTTAGGTCGGCTTCTCGCCTCTGCGATGATTAGTGGTTATTTCTTGCGTAATGCTGAACAGAGAATGGATTTTGAAATCTCTCTACAAGGAACTGAAAATAACAATAGCGAAATTGACTAGAAATGCAAAATTTGGGAAATTCTATATTGTTGGGCTGATAGCTAGTCGTAGCCACGGCGATATGAATTGAAAATAAGCCTTTGGCAAATCTTTGGTCTAATTCCAAATCAGGCATCAGCTAAATTTTTTGAAAAAATCTCAAACAGTGACGAATTAATACAGAAATTTGAACCAAAAGGAGCGCAGAGGTTGTTGGAGAGTAACGAGGGAACTTTTGGATTTGGTTATCTACAGGTGTATTTCTAAATGATTAATACATATTTGTGGATAAACTAATAGGGATAAATGAACTTCGCAATAAATCTAAACTCGGCAGAGTTAAAACTAGTCTGCCGAGTTTTGTTATTAATCATTAGTCTCCCTTATCTCCGCCTCTTGTCAATCAATATTATGAGTGAAATCACCTCTCTCCCACCCCATAAAATCATTGGTGTTGCCGTAATTTGGAACGATCAAGAGCAAATTTTAATTGATCGCCGTCGTCCAGAAGGAGTGATGGGTGGTTTGTGGGAATTTCCTGGTGGTAAAATTGAGCCTGGTGAAACTATCAGCGAGTGTATTCAACGGGAAATTTCCGAAGAACTGGGAATAGTGATTGAAGTGGGAGAGCATCTGATCACTATTGATCACACTTATACAGACTTGCGCGTTACCCTCACAGTACATCATTGCCGCCATATTACAGGTATTCCCCAACCTTTAGAATGCGATGAAATTCGCTGGGTAAGCTTGGAAGAACTCGAAAAGTTCACTTTTCCGAAAGCGAATATTCAAATTATTGCTGCTTTAAAAGAGAATAGGGACTAGGAAAGATTTTTTGAATACTCAATGTCCAATCCCCAATACCGTAACAATCTATTAATTGCATCAGGTTGAGTCCCGTAATTTTCTACAATAAGCGGAGAGACTTTGATAAAAGGTGTGAGTCAAACAGATGCCTAAAACCGTTGCTGATGTGATGAGCCACGATCCAATTGTCGTGCGATCGCAAACCCCGCTCAAGGAAGCTATCCAAATTCTCGCAGAACGCCATATCAGCGGACTCCCTGTTGTGGATGATGTTGGTAAATTGGTGGGCATTATCTCGGAAACCGATTTGATGTGGCAAGAAACTGGTGTTACTCCACCTGCATATATCATGTTTCTTGATAGCGTTATTTATTTAAAAAATCCTGCTACATATGAACGTGACTTGCACAAGGCATTAGGGCAAACCGTTGGTGAGGTGATGAGTAAAAACCCGATCACTATTTCCCCTGATAAAACTTTAAGGGAAGCTGCTACAATCATGCACGATCGCAGCGTTCACCGCTTGCCAGTACTTGACAGTGCGGATCAAGTAATTGGTATCCTGACTCGTGGTGATATTATTCGGGCAATGGCAGCCAGTCAAGATTAGTCAGTTGTTATTAGTCATTAGTTATAGCGGTTCTCAGTTGAGTGAGGTACAAGAACCCCACCCCCTCCCCGCTCTTCGAGAGGGGGCTATGATGTACCTCATGTGATTAGGAAACGCTATAAAAGTTTTGTGACACTTGACTAATGACTCTTTTTTTTACACTTTTGAAAATTAAGGATAACTAAATGAGCATTACTCCGGAGTCTGTTAAGCAATTGCTCAGTTCTGAGGATTTAGGCGATCGCCTGCGAGCAGTAAATCAAATCCGTCAACTGGAACCTGCGATCGGCTTTGAATTGATTCAAAGTGCCATTGGCGATCGCAATTCCCGTGTCCGTTACTCAGCGGTGAGTCAAATGGATACACTCGGAGGGCAGAATTTACAGTTATCTTTGGATATTTTACGCGATCGCTTGCTTAATGACCCCGAAGTAGATGTACAAGCAGCAGCAGCAGACTGTTTGGGCGCTCTTAAGTTACATGAAGCTTTTGAAGACTTGCAGCAACTCTACCATACAACCCCTGAATGGCTAATACAATTCAGTATTATTGCTACATTAGGAGAGTTGGGCGATCCACGAGCTTTTGAACTACTCAAACAGGCACTCTCATCAGATAATGAATTAGTCCAAACTGCTGCTATTAGTTCTCTTGGTGAGTTGGGAAATATAGAAGCAGTTCCCCTCTTGGCTCCTTATGCTACTAATCCAGATTGGCAAATCCGTTACAGAGTTGTACAAGCCTTGATTCATTTAGGTAGTGCAGAAGCTAAATCTATATTAGAAACTCTGGCTAATGATGAAGTAGAAGCGATCGCAACTGAAGCTAGAAAATCTTTGCAGTCAGCTTAAATCTATACCTTAGACAAGCTAACGATTAAAACAGCCCCTCTACAGCCTTTCTTTTAAGTTTCTGTACTCCTAAACCCCTTTCCGATTGTGGAGGGGTTTTTATTTTTCAAAAATCAGACCAATAGCTTATAGCGCAATACGCTTGGGTTAAGTCTTAATCCTCCTAACGGGACTTAAAAAGGAGGAAATTGAGCCGCTCTTTTCAAGGGGCTTGGGGATCTTCCGGGGCAAAATATTTCTCTCCGAGTCGCCGAGGGACAGACTTGAACCAAAGTTCAAGGCAGGGAGAGGTTTGTCGAACTCACCTTAATTTTAAGTTTATTGTTTTTTAAATTCCTTTATAAAAAATTTTTGATTTTTGAGTAAAGATAGAGTAAAAAATTTATCCTGGTATTATTTGTTACTTTTTAATAAAATTCGATGTAATAAAAAATCTTCGTTACCCGTATTTATTCTATCAATATTTATATTGAGCCATTCATTGGTAAAGATTATGTGAACAATGTACGGGAGTAGATGCACTTAGGTAAATTCCTAGTTAATATACGAATATACCAAGGAAGACGCACTAAACGTTTACCTAAAGTATTACTAATTACAGGAGAGAATCTCATGAAAAAGTTCACTATTCTAGCTGCTACACTTGCCGCATCAACTCTGAGCTTAAGTCTAGTTGGTGGTATATCTAAAGCTCAAGCTGTTTCTTTAGTTCCTACAACAGAAGGGGAAATTCAGCTCACAAATCCCATTTGTTTTACTGGTACTTGTATTGATACCGTGCCTTATGGTTATACAGTAAGCAGTGAAAGTTATAATACAGCCTACTTGCCAAGTTTGTTATTTAGTGATGATAGTGCAACAAACAATAATTATGGTAGTTTTTCATTCGATAAAATAGATGGAGGAACTAACCCAATTGCAGGGCAAAATTGGTTCCGTCCTGTAGCTAGAAATTCTGACGGTGGTTTAGTTGAAGATGGTAAGTTAGAAGTTGGTCAGTTCAGATTTGACTTTACTAGCCAAATTAGCGAGTTAGTACTATCATTCTTTGATGTGGAAGACATAGGTACTTCTATTGTGCAAGTTAATGGTAATCCTTTTGCAGGAATAATTTCTCCAGGTGGTAATAGCAATATCCAAAAAGTTACCCTGACAAATGTCAATTCCTTTGAGGTCAAACTGGGTAATATTGGTGGTATATTCACCACTGGTGATGGTGTTCGCTTGGACGTTAATAAAACTGTACCTGAACCAGGAACCGCTATGAGTTTAGCTGTTTTGGGATTAGCAGCTTTGTCCGGCTTACAAAAACGCAAAAAGGCTTCACAAACAGTTTAAGCTTTAGGTCGCAACGCTCAAATTCAAAATTAAAAAAATAATTGATTTTGAATTTAACTCTTTGAATATAAAATTTATCCAGTTTTGTGCCTCTGTTTTTCTAGAGAATACTTTTCTTTCACTTTTAAGTGGGGTAAAAAAGAATAACTAATTATGACAATTAGTTATTCTTTTCTACTCCATTTTTTTGTCTGCCTAAATCTAGTTGTAGTGGAAAATTTTTGATTAATTTCTAAGTACTAAATACTTGTGACCAAGTTGTTACTAGAAAAACTGTAACTGCTGCGATCGCTAACAACCCTTGAATCAAATTTCCAACCAAAGATCCGACTACAATTCCTATACCCGCCTTAACCGCCAACCCTAATTCACGTCGGTAAAGATACTCACCAATAATTGCTCCCAAAAGCGGCCCTAGTAAAATTCCTAACAGTGGACCCCCGAAAGGCAATGTAGGTAATAATCCCAAAAATCCCACTACCAAACCGACAATTGCGCCAATTTGCCCCCACTTGCTGGCTCCAGCTTGTCTTGCTCCCACATAGCTAGCTAAAAAATCCACTCCAATACTGAGAAACAAAACGATAATTGTCACAATTAGGGGAATCTTGATCGCCGCAAAGGAATTACTAACGACTCCCCAGATGATAATTGCGATTAAAATTAAACTGCTACCAGGAATGGCAGGAACCACAGCACCAATGATACCCACAAGCATTACGGCAACTAATAGCCAATAAATAATTTGCATAGATAGGGTTGTAAATTTCCAAATTTCCGAATATGGGTACACATCTGTGCGCCCCTACTGTATATTCTATCTGGGCAAGATGGTGACAAATGCTTAGTACTACCTTTCACAAGGGACTTAAGCCCCAAGTCTTGTTAATTGAGATAGTAGCTGGATTTGCGCCGTGCTTACTAGGTTTGTGTAGCCGCGCCTTCCTGTCGCCTAATGCTTCCTAAACTGCTATTTGAAAGCTCAAAATCCATGACGAGAAAAATATTAACTGGACTAAGTTCCGAAACCTACGAACACCCCTTTGATCGCAAAGCTTTAGCTTCTTTGCAAAATATGCCCGGTGTCTCCTTGCTACTCAAAAAAATTAACGAATACGGCATAGATCGCTTACTCAGACTGCAAAGCCTCGGTAGTGAAATCAGAATTTCGCCCCGTAATTTTCCCCAATTACATCAAGCACTTGTAGAAACCTGCCAAATTCTTGATGTTGCTCCACTTCCTGAACTGTATCTGTTTCGAGGTACAGGTTACATTCAAACCTATATTGTTGGGGTAGAAAAACCTATTGTCGGTATCAATTTAGATGCAATGGAGTGGCTTGGCACGAATGAGTTGCTTTACGTTTTGGGACACGAAGTTACTCGGATTAAAAGTCACGATATGGTTTATCACCAAATGGCAATTGTTATGCCAACTTTGAAAAATTTGTTGAGCAGTAACACATTTGGGTTTGGTGGCTTGGTAGCCAGTGGAGTGGAATTGGCTTTGTATAATTGGCGAATGATGTCCAGGTTCAGTGCTGATCGTGCTGGTTTGTTGGCTTGTCAGGATGTTGGTGTGGCAACCACTACACTAATGAAACTTGCAGGTTTGCCACATGATTATTTGACTACTCCTGTAATCGAAGATTTCCTTGCCCAAGCCCGCGAGTTTGCATCCAATAATTTTGATAATCTGGATCAGATCACAAAAATATTAAGTTACACGGAATCTGGGCTTTCTTGGGTAGTTATGCGGACTGGCGAGTTATTAAAATGGGTTGATTCAGGAGAATATGATAATTTAATTCAACAAACAAATTTAAAGACACCGGAAGAATCTGAAGAAAAAGAAGGAAAGACACCGGAAGAAAAGGAAGGGTGGAATTTTTTAACTTCTTGGTGACTTAATAATTCGTAATTCGTAATTAATTATAGATAGGAGCAAGTCAATTTGAGGTAATAATTACAAATTATTGTGATAGATGACCAACCCTAATTTAGGTTAGGTTGCTTAGTTGGATAAAGTCGAGCTAAGAGTAACGGCTAATTTATCAGCAATTCCGGCAATCCAATTTTCATCTTGTTTGGTGTAACTGCGAGGAGCATTTGCTGCCAAAATTAAAACACCTTGGTTGCCAATAGGTTGACAAATTACACCTTGGGTATTTTCTGGTAAATAATCAAATTCAAGCCTACCTGGATATATTTTTAGCGCAACTAGATAAATCGGCTTTTGTTTTTCGAGTACTTGTTTTAAGATTACTCCTGGTACAACTTCAGATTTAGTACCCAGAATCCCGCGACGCAACAAAACTTTACCTTCATAAAAAACCACAAGCGATCGCGTTACTGTATTAGTCAACAATAAATGAGATGCCCAGGCTAGCTCAATTTTCACGGCTTCTGGTAAGTCTGCTGCTAGTACAAAACCTTCTTCTCCAATTAGTTCTACAGTATCAGGCGATCGCGGCTGAACTTGCTGCCAAATTAAACCCGTCAAAATTAACACTGCGCTCAAAATCACACCCACCACATCACCACGCGATTGGGATTGAGTTAATTCTGGTGTCAACAAACGGTTAATTAGCAAAAGCACAGCGCCTAGCCCACCGACGACAATGGGTAGACGCCGTAAAACTCGATTAGGATCAGGTTTAGTCATTGGTTATTGGGCATGGGGCATGGGGCATGGGGTATTGGGCATTGGGCATTGGGCATTAATTAGTTAGGGCTTGCTGAATAAGTCTCCAGAGCGAATCTAGAAGCCACACAGCTTACAAAATAGTAGTTTCGTCGCTTAGTTTCCCAATTTGCCCGGCGCTCGCCGACGAAAGTGCAAGGTTTTTGAACCTCTGGATGCTA
>NZ_JBGTFY010000235.1:0-20662 GCF_041747015.1 Nostoc sp. | reverse complement strand
TAGCATCCAGAGGTTCAAAAACCTTGCACTTTCGTCGGCGAGCGCCGGGCAAATTGGGAAACTAAGCGACGAAACTACTATTTTGTAAGCTGTGTGGCTTCTAGATTCGCTCTGGAGACTTATTCAGCAAGCCCTAAGTATACCCAATGCCCAATGCCCTTCAGGAGTGCTGAGTAATGAGTGCTGAGTGGGGAATCTCATTTCTTTACTCAGCACTCAAAATTGGGAACGGGCTGAACGCCCCGCTACCGCTAACGGAACTGTTTTGCCCAATGCCCAATGCCCAATGCCCAATGCCCAATGCCCAATCCCTATAAATAAAACAAAAAACCGGGCGACCACCCGGTTTATGCCAATATTAGAATCCTCAGTCTTCTAAGAGAATAGTAGCACTGTGCGGCTATTTATTTGTTGTCAGAATTAAACTTTAGCAGCTGCCTTGGTGACAACATTTAGTTCACCTTTAGCATACTTCGCAGCAAAATCTTCTAAAGAAACCTGCTTGATCTTGCTTGCATTGCCAGCAGTACCAAATTGCTGATAGCGTTCAGCACAAACCTTCTGCATATATGTAATAGAAGGCTTGAGGAAGTGACGAGGGTCAAATTCCTCTGGTTTTTTAGCCAAAGCTTCACGTACAGCAGCAGTAATTGCTAGACGGTTGTCGGTGTCAATATTTACTTTACGTACACCACTCTTAATACCTTTTTGGATTTCTTCTACAGGTACACCGTAGGTTTCAGGAATTGCACCACCATATTGGTTAATTATTGCAAGCAAGTCTTCAGGTACAGAAGAAGAACCGTGCATTACTAAGTGGGTGTTAGGCAGACGGCGGTGAATTTCTTCAATGCGGCTAATGGCCAAAATTTCGCCAGTCGGCTTGCGAGTAAACTTGTAAGCACCGTGGCTTGTGCCAATAGCAACAGCCAAAGCATCTACTTGGGTTGCTTCTACGAAGTCAACAGCTTCATCGGGGTCGGTTAGCAGTTGTGAGTGGTCGAGTGTACCTTCAAAACCGTGACCATCTTCAGCTTCACCAGCACCAGTTTCTAGAGAACCCAAGCAACCGAGTTCACCTTCAACGCTGACACCCAAAGCATGAGCTACGTTTACAACTTCGCGGGTAACACTGACGTTGTACTCAAAGCTTGCAGGGGTCTTAGCATCAGCTTCTAAAGAACCATCCATCATCACGCTAGTGAAGTTGTTCTTCATTGCTGAGTAGCAGGTAGCAGGTGCATTCCCATGATCTTGGTGCATGACAATGGGAATCTGAGGATAGGTTTCTACCGCTGCCAAAATGAGGTGGCGGAGGAAGTTTTCTCCAGCATAAGCACGAGCGCCACGAGAAGCTTGCAAAATTACGGGGCTATCTGTCTCGACAGCAGCCTTCAGGATCGCCTGAATCTGCTCCAAATTGTTAACGTTGAAAGCTGGGATGCCGTAACCGTTTTCAGCTGCGTGATCCAATAACAGCCGCAGTGGTACAAGCGCCATAGATAGTCCTCCTAATGTGGTTGTCAGCTAGTATGTGTGAGAGAAGCGTAATAATAACGCTAAATCTTAAGAGTTTTTTCAACTTACAGGAAATTATAGCTAGTGTAGTGTATCTATGTTGAAAAAGTTTACCCCATAATTACTATAAATATGCCTTATAGTTGCTTTATACTGCTGTACAGTTAGCTACCCCAAGGATAGCAGCTTTGGTAGCGCAGTATCCCAAATCTTCATCTGAAAAGCGATCGCTAACTCCAACTCTTTATACTCTCTGCGCCTCTGCGCCTCTGCGTGAGAAATTCATCTTTAACTTCTAAGTTGCACAGGCATAGCTAAATAGGTCATTTTCAAACCCCCCAATGGCGTAAAAATCACTGGAGTCAGGCTTTGATTCAAATGCATTTGAATTTCAGAAGATGGTAACTCTTTCAAGCCTTCCATCAAATACTTAATGTTAAAAGCAATTTCTATATTCTCCCCAGATATCTGCGCTGGCATTGACTCCCTACCACTACCTACATCTTGAGCTTCACAAGATAAAGTAATTTCTTGGGCTTCACTGTCAATACTGACCTTAACAATATTATTTTT
This sequence comes from Nostoc sp., assembly GCF_041747015.1. GTDB lineage: Bacteria > Cyanobacteriota > Cyanobacteriia > Cyanobacteriales > Nostocaceae > Nostoc. Next base: position 18,571 of record NZ_JBGTFY010000235.1, on the reverse strand, counting down.
CTGATCGGCTAGCACAGCAATCCGTTCCAAAGTGCTGACAAATTGTCGCCGTTCAATTGTCACTTGTCGCTCAAATTGGCGCGGGATTAATTGTCGATAAGCAGGATATTGCCCTTCTAATGTGCGGCTAGTCAAGCGTTGATTTTGCCATGCAAACACAACTTGACCTTGATCAAAATACAAAGCTACAGGTTCATCTGATGAGGCGTTATGAGCTAGCATTCGTTGGAGTTCGCGTAATGCTCTAGCTGGTACTGTCACTTCTAATTGACTGGTTCCACCTAGAGGACGTTCGTTGCTAGTTTCGACTACTGCTAGGCGATGTCCATCGGTAGCTGCAAACTCTAAAGTATCTTGTTTAACTGTTAAATGCACTCCCGTAAGTACTTGCTTGGTTTCATCTGCACTGGTAGCAAATAATGAGCCGCGTAAGCCCTCAATTAATGCCGTGGTTGTGAGATAAATTACTTCCGTATTTTCAATTACAGGTAGTTCGGGGAATTCTTCAGGCCCCATTGCTCGTACTTGGTAATGTCCACTTTTGGGTGTGAGTGTAACAATTAAACCTTCTCCACCGGGTGTTACACCTGTGAGGGCTGATTCGTCGTCTAGAGTGATTTCGCCTTCTGGAAGACGAGAGGTGATATCTACAAGTAACTTAGCAGGAAGTGCGATCGCGCCTCCTTGCCAAACCTCTGCGTTAAAGCTGGTGCGGATTCCCAAGCTGAGATCAAAGGCTGTTAAGCTGACTTGGTTAGTTTCAGCATCCGCTTGGAGCAGCACATTGGCAAGTACTGGATGAGTGGGTCGTGAAGGTACTGCACGACTGACGAGTGAGAGATTTGTACTGAGATCGCTTTGGGAGCAAACTAATTTCATAAGTCAGATTCAGCTGGTGACAGATATCCTAACATCCTTATTGTTCATAGGCGATCGCTATTACATTGTGATCGCTCTTAGAGGATGTCTGAGAAGTTTTAGATATGTGATTTTAATTACGCAAGTTACTTGATCATCAATCGAATCATGGCAATAGTAGTATGCAGCAACTTGGAGCTAAGAAGCTTCAAAAATCTCAGGTTATGCTATGGAATATAGAAACCCCTAGCTAACCAAAGATTGAGCCAGGGGTAGTTGATCATTAGGTACTCAAGATATCTATAATTACGTAGCTACCAACTCAGAATCGATTTCTGACGGTGCACTATCCTGGACTAGTGATCGCGTTTCGCCGTTGCGCTGGAGGATACCGCCAACCATTGCCAACAAGGCGTTTACCTTGCGGGTTCGCCACGTATCTACGAGTTTTTGCACTTTAGTTGCAGACATCCGTCGCATCATTGCTTCGTAGAGATAAGCAGCGTGTCCAGTTTCATCTTGGGCAATACAAAGCATTCCTAATTTCAAGTTACGAGCGGTTGACTCGTGATCAGGTAATACTTTCGCCATTCGCTCAAAGTCTTTGCTAGCATCTAACTCAAGAATGTATGTGCTAGCCATAAACACATCCCAATCAATGACAGCAGGTTTGAGTTGTTCTTGGGTGTAGCCCTCAAAAAATGCTGCGAAAAAGGGACTACGCTGCTGTGATTTGTTTGTAGATGTAGCTTGGGGTTGACGCTTGAAATCTATAACTTGTTTATTCATCTGTTGTAAAGCGTGGGCAAAAATTTGACCATGCCTAGTTTCATCTGATGCATGTTTTGCTAGTTTTTCGGCTAGCCATGTATCGCCTTCGGTAGCGGCGCGATCGCTAAGTGCAGATAAAAACGGCACGGAGCCAGATTCAGCAAAATAAAACCCTGCAAGGAGGTTGGGGCGGGTTTTAGAATCACGAATTTGGGCAGCCGAGTAATAGGCAAAGGCACCTGAACCAGCTAGATGCAGAATGTAAGTCAAGAAGTTCATCAGAAATTGCCGCTGACAATTGGAAGGTTACAATTCTTATACTAATCGGCATTTTCTATTCGGTTGCCACTAAAGGGTTTTACAATTTTGAATTTTGGATTGCCTGGGGAAACTATGTCAATAGTTAACAAAAATATCTTTGCATTTTGCTAGTATCATGCCACAGAGGTAATGCAGGTAAGTTTGGATGGAGAAATTAACTAAACCAGTGCGATTTTGGCTTTGTGCAACTATCATAATTTTGGGTTTGATCGGCTGCGATCGCTTTATCGATACTTCTGGAGACGCCGTTGAGCGAGTTAGTGATGGCGATACTTTAGTACTCAAAGATGCTAATGGTAAAAATTTTAATGTGCGCTTTGCTTGTGTGGATGCGCCAGAAATAGCTCATTCGAGTCAAGAAAAGCAGAGTAAACGCCCTAGCGATCGCAATCAATTTATTTGGGGTGTGAAAGCTCAAGAACGGGTGCAAGAACTGGTGCAACAAGGAGGCGATCGCGTGACTCTGAATATCACTGATAGCGATCGCTATGGGCGCAAAATTGCTGAAGTTCGGTTAAAAGATGGTACTTTTGTACAACAAATATTGTTGCAAGAAGGGTTGGCAAAAGTCTATCGTCCCTATTTAAACAAGTGTCCTAGTAAAGATTTAGTTCAACAAGCCGAAACTGAAGCGAAGGAGCAACGGCTTGGCGTTTGGAGTGATGCTAAATTTGTGAATCCTTGGGAATATCGCAGCTTATATAAGAAAAAGTAATTAGAACACGAGTTGTCGACTAAAAAGAGCGATCGCGCAGCCTGCCGAGAGATATGTCTTATCGATTTTTTGACTGGTTGACCTTCAACCGTGACGCATTTGCTGCTTATAAAGCTAGTTTGGGCTTTACTTGGGCTTAATTTTTGTCTAAGCCCCGTTAGGAGGTATCCAAAGGGTAAGTCCCTTTTGAGCCAAGCATAATCTTACCACCGCACTGTAGCTTCTTCAATTGCGGCAGCTACGGTAGCTAAATCTTATTCATCTAAAAATAACTATGTTATCTATGGTATATGTAAGACACGGTAATCCTAGCAAGAAACTGTAGATTTAGTTGCAGAGGTACAGTAGCAGTGGGCATAGTAGTTGAGAACGTCTCCAAACAATTCGGGAGTTTTAAGGCAGTTGATCAAGTCAGCCTGGAAATTAAGAGTGGTTCGCTAGTTGCGTTGCTCGGTCCATCGGGATCAGGTAAATCTACATTACTACGGTTAATTTCAGGTTTAGAAATGCCAGATAGCGGCAAAATCCTGCTCACTGGTAAAGATGCTACATACCAAAGCGTGCAACAGCGCAATATTGGATTTGTGTTTCAGCACTATGCGCTATTCAAGCATCTGACTGTCAGGAAAAATATTGCCTTTGGTTTAGAAATTCGCAAGGCACAGCCCAAGAAAATTAAGGGGCGGGTAGAAGAGTTACTAGAATTGGTGCAATTGACTGGACTAGGCGATCGCTATCCCTCACAACTTTCTGGTGGTCAAAGACAACGGGTAGCATTAGCAAGGGCACTGGCAGTAGAACCTGAAGTTTTATTGCTAGATGAACCCTTTGGCGCACTAGATGCTAAAGTCCGCAAAGACTTACGGGCATGGTTACGCCGCCTCCATGATGAGGTTCATGTTACCACAGTTTTCGTCACCCACGACCAAGAGGAAGCAATGGAAGTCTCCGATGAAGTAGTAGTGATGAATAAAGGGCGTGTGGAACAGGTGGGGACACCAGCAGAAATTTACGATAATCCTGCCACGGCATTTGTAATGAGCTTCATTGGTCCAGTAAACATATTGCCCAGCACCTCGAAAATTTTTCAACGTAGCGGGTTTGATGCGCCACATCCACAAGTATTTTTGCGTCCGCAGGATGTGATTTTAGAAAAAGCTGCCAACGGTGCTACTACGGCTGCTACAGTCAGCCGATTGGTACATTTGGGTTGGGAAATTCAGGTAGAATTAACTTTTGATGATGGGCAAGTGGTGATGGCGCATTTAACACGCGATCGCTTTAATGACTTGGAGCTAGAACCACAACAACGGGTATATGTCAAGCCAAAGGATGCAAAATCCTTTCCACTGTCTTATTCAATTTAGATGTTTTTGGTTGGTACTAGCCGACTCCAGGTTCCCATGTCAGCAAAACCTAAACTATGCAACCGATAAATCACTCCCTTAACCCATTCCGGCGCACCAATTAAAATATGATGGCAAAAAACTGAGCAAGTAAAATCCTGTATTATTTTAGTGGAAGTAATTTTGATTATCCTGTAGGTCTGCTTAACTTTTAGGTTTAGCCTAAAAGTTAAGCAGACGCTTGTCTGAGGCTGTTTCGGAAAAAGTTAGACTACCTCTGTTTTTGGCAAAGTATTGAAAACACATAGTACTACCCAACTGGAATCAAACAGAAAAGGAACACAAATTTATGACCTCAACCACAACTTACACTTACGATGCCGCTGGGAACATAATAGCTGAGAGCATAGACAACAACAGTGATGGGACAATAGACTCAGTTATTAGCTACGGTTATAACCTGACATCCGAAAGCTTTGACAACAACGGCGACGGCATCGCTGATTCTGTCTCAACCTCTACTTATGATGCCAACGGCAACCGGACATCTTTGATCTCTGACGACAACGGCGACGGCATCGCTGATAGTGTCTCAACCTCTACTTATGATGCCAACGGCAACCTGACATCCGACAGCCCTGACATCAACAGCGACGGCATCGCTGATTTTGTCCAAACCTATACTTATGATACCAATGGCAATCTGACATCCCGAAGCATTGACATCAACAGCGACGGCATCGCTGATTTTGTCGAAACCTCTACTTATGATGCCAACGGCAACCAGACATCCATAAGCTCTGACGACAACGGCGACGGCATCGTTGATAGAGTCACAACCTATACTTATGATGCCAATAGCAACAAGACATCCGAAAGCTTTGACAACAACGGCGACGGCATCGCTGATTCTGTCACAATCTATACTTATAATGCCAACGGCAACCTGACATCCGTAAGCTATGACTACAACGGCGACGGCATCGCTGATTCTGTCTCAATCTATACTTATGATGCCAATGGCAACCAGACATCCGCAAGCTATGACTACAGTTACAGCCGCAACGACATCGCTCGTTGGTTTGAAACCTCTACTTATGATGCCAACGGCAACCAGACATCCCGAAGCATTGACGCAAACAGCAACGGCATCGTTGACCAAATCAATACCTATACTTATGATGCCAATGGCAACCAGACATCCTTTAGCATTGACACAAACGGCGACGGCATCGCTGATTATGTCTCAACCTTAACTTATGATGCCAATGGCAACCAGACATCCTATAGCATTGACACAAACGGCGACGGCATCGCTGATACAGTCGGAACCTCTACCTATGGACGCGCATCCGCTAGCTATGACTTCAACAATGATGGTGTAGTTGATGCAGTTGGCACTTATATCTACGATTTGAGCGGCAAGCTGAAATCACAAGAAATTGACAATAATAATGATGGCATCGTTGATGAAGTGACTGCTTACAGTTACGATGCTAACGGCAGACTAGCTGCACAGGTAGCTGACAAAAATAATGATGGCATCGCTGACGAGATTACCACTTACAACTACAATGCCAACGGCAAACTAACCACCGCAGATATTGACAAAAACGGCGATCGCACAACAGATGCAGTTGCCACTTATCTCTATGATACTAATGGTAAACTAATTAGCCAGACTACCACAGAAGGAACTGTGCAGGGTAAAACCTTGTATGGTAGCAACTGTGCAGACAAACTGACTGGTGGGGCTGGCAATGATAAACTTATTGGCAAAAACGGCAACGACCAACTTTTTGGATTAGCTGGAAATGACAAACTCTTCGGGGGCAAAGGTTGTGATATCCTTAATGGTGGTGCTGGTGCTGATCTTCTCACAGGCGATCGCGGCGGTGATAAATTTGTCTTTGGCAGCCTGAGTGATTCGCTGCTGGGTGGCTTTGATAAAATTACTGACTTGAACATTTGTCAAGATAAAATTGATGGTGTGAATACAGTCTCCGCCGCCAATGTAGTTCAACTCGGCACTGTTGCCAGTTTGATTCTTTTTGACGTACAACAAATATTGACTGCAACTGCTTTTGTAGCTAAAGGTGCGGCAACCTTTACTCTCGGTACAGGCAATGACCAGCAAACTTTTCTGGCACTCAATGATAATACTAAGGGATTCTCTGCCCTCACTGATGCCGTGATTGAGATTAGTGGCTACAAAGGTAACTTATCTCACTTAGCGATCGCCTGATTGTCTAACCACTAATCGGATTAGTCGTTGGTGTAAATATTTTGACACAAAAATGTCATTAAGGAATGAGGATTTTACCGCCCATCTTGATTTATATAACCCTTTGTTTCTGTTGGAAAAATCGCTCTCAGCTAAGATCCAATTAAGGGCGGTAACATTTCCAAAACCGCAATGCTCAAATCAGGAAAATCTAAGGGTGAAATAGTCGCATCTTCTGCCAAAATCGCTTTGTTTTGATATCCATCCTGAGTTGGTTCCCGAAATACGTGCAATTGACGACCAACCACATCTAACACCCAATAATCTGTAATTCCCGCTTGGGAGTAAGCTAGAGCTTTGATTCGACAATCTAGTTTCAGGCTACTTTCTGCTACTTCAATAATCAGATAAACTTCTGCTGGGGTGGGATGGTGGTCTGCGTAGTCCAGCGGATCTACTTTAACGACAGCGATATCCGGTTCTGGTTCAGACCGTGCGTTTAACTTTATTGGGTCTTGAACGGATACCCAAGCCCGATTTCCTAATCGATTTTTCAGTAAGTAATCTGTTCTACCCACGGCTGACCGATGGGCTGTTCCTTTGGCAATCATCCAAATTATCTTTCCTTCTAAGAGTTCTACTCGTTCATCCGCACCAAAAATCCCAGCCTCAGCCATCCGATGGTATTCTTCAACTGTCCACAGGCGAAGTTTTAATGTCGTTTCTGTGTTTTGCATGGCTTATTTAGCTACTGTGAAGAGCAGTTAATATTCTAGCATATTTAGCTTGACATACTAATAAAATTATGCTAGGGATTCTACATATTTGGCTATGGCCGGGATAAGTAGTGTTTTCGTTAGGGAATTCGAGTAGAAAGCTCAAATCAATCTTCTAAAATCTGGATTTCATCAAGTTGATTAATCACCACATCCGCACCTTGAACGTTATCCGACTTACCTACCCAAGTGATACCAATACAACCTGCGGCTTTAGCATCACGCGCCATTTGCATATCACCAACTGAATCACCCACCATCAATGTAGCGCCTGGTTCCACTCCCAAGGCTTTGCAAGCTTGCAAAAATAGTACTGGATCTGGTTTAGTGGGGCCTTCATCGACTCCCATTTCTAGCTGGAAATAATTACTTAATTGGTGATTAGCTACAAAATTACGTACTTCAGCAGTTGTCGCAGCTGAGAGGATGCCAAGTTGTAAACCCGCTTCTTGTAGGTATTTCAACAAGTCTAAGCTACCCACAAACAGAGGTGCAGGAGTTTGTTCAATGTATTTTTCCGCTTCATCCAAAGCTTGACGGGCTATTTTTAAGGACTCAAACCATCCTCTTCCAGTTTCGGCAATATATGCCGCAGCCGCAACTTCTGTTTCGCGGCGACTGGCCACCGAGATTAAACCTGCTGGATTTAGACTATTCCCATTAACGCCAAATGCCATTAATAGGGGTTCCCCAGTTCCAGGGATTTGAGCATCTATTAACCTTGCTGCTCTTTGTGCGAGCGATCGCAAATACATTTCTGAGTCTTCTAAAGTACCATTTTTGTCAAACAAAATTGCCTGAATATCATAAAAAGTGATATTTCTACATTTAATGGTTGCCAAAATATTTCACCCCATTTATTTAGTTAGAAGTTATGAATTTTTATTTTTAATTCCTAACTCTTCACTTCTAACAATTTCCTACAGAAAAAAAAGAGGGTTTTCCCTCTTTTTATAATGCTTTGATACTCTTAATTCAAGACAAGTAAAACTATAAATGTATTACTGCTCAATGCCTGCGGGAATCTCTTCTTCTATTTCCGCAGTTGGGGGAGTTTCTTCTTCTATTTCCGCAGTTGCGGGAATCTCTTCTTCAAGTTCCGCAGTTGCGGGAATTACTTCTTCAAGTTCCGCAGTTGGGGGAATCTCTTCTTCAAGTTCCGCAGTTGCGGGAATTACTTCTTCAAGTTCCGCAGTTGGGGGAGTTACTTCTTCAAGTTCCGCAGTTGCGGGAGTTACTTCTTCAAGTTCCGCAGTTGGGGGAGTTACTTCTTCAAGTTCCGCAGATGGAGGAATTTCTTCTTCAAGTTCCGCAGATGCAGGAGTTTCTTCTTCAATTTCCATAGCTGCTGGAATATCCTCTTCAAGTTCTGCAGCTGGTGGAATGTCCTCTTCTAGAACTTCTGTTGGTGCAGCCGATGCGGCACTAGCACCTTGTTGTTTGGCTAGCAACTGTTCACGGTACTTAGCAGCCATTTCTTCTGCCTTATCATAGACCAAATCCCGGTTTTTAATCATGTCACCGGGTTCAGGTTCCAACTGCTTGGTAGATAAGGAAATCCGACCTCTTTCTGCATCCAAGTCAATGATCATCACTTTCACTTCATCATTGACATTGAACACGCTATGAGGTGTATCAATATGTTCGTGGGAAATTTCAGAAATGTGTAGTAGACCACTAACGCCGCCAATGTCGATGAAAGCACCGTAGGGCTTAATGCCACGAACAGTACCAATCACTACTTCGCCGACTTCTAGGCGGTTCATCTTACGTTCAACCAACGCCCGACGGTGAGATAGAACTAAGCGGTTACGTTCTTCGTCCACCTCTAGGAATTTTAATGGCAGGTCTTCCCCTACCAATTCTTCTTTGGGTTTGCGGGTGCTAATGTGAGAACCGGGGATAAAACCACGTAATCCCTCAATCCGTACCAATGCTCCACCGCGATTGGTTGCAAATACGCCAGAACGTACAGTTGCATCTTCTGCTTGTAACTGTCGCACGCGCTCCCAAGCCCGCATATATTCAATACGGCGAATGGAAAGGGTTAACTGACCATCTTCATTTTCATCGGTGAGGATGAAAAATTCTCGTGTTTCGTTTGACTGTAAAACTTCGTCCGGGCTATCTACCCGGTTAATAGACATTTCTTGTATAGGTATATATGCTGCGGTTTTAGCACCAATGTCAATCAGAGCGCCGCGCGGCTCTATACTGAAAACTGTTCCTGGGACAACATCGCCAGGGCTAAAATGATAATCGTATTTGTCAAGTAGAGCAGCGAAATCTTCGTGAGTGAATCCAATTTCTATAGCGCTTAAATTCTGATTGACCATGCTAATTTTTTCCTGGTTCTAGTCTCCGTAAAGGTTATGTGACAGGGGAGATGTGTTATGCGATCGCCTCTATGACAATCTGCACTCAAACAATCCTTTCTCATCCTAGCGCAGATAAGCGAGTGTTAACACATATCAACTCCCAAGATTGGAAATTATATCATAATGATTCGTTATTAACATTGCTTAGTTGTTAAAAGCAACAAAGCACAAAGACAATAGTATCCGTTGCCACTAAGCATAGTAGCAACGGATACTAAGATTAAATGCTCTTAAAGGTATGGGAATATCGACCTACTTCTCTTTTTTCTCAAAGCGAGGAGGTTCGCGAAATGCGATCGCAAAAAACAGAGTACCTATACACAGACTAAAAATCAAGATGTACGCAACGCTTTCCATATTACGATTTGCTGCCTATCCAGCCAGTAATTAAAGTTATGGGTGCTGAATGCTAAGTGCTGAGTCAGAGCCTTAACTCATAACTCAGCACTGAAATTAGAGAGCTTCCTTCCGGCGGGTTGACTTGTCACCCACTTTCTGGAACAGACCCCACTCAACTTGTTCTTCTAGATCCGCATCAACACCAGCAAACACGTCTCGGTAGATTGTCCGAGCGCCATGCCAAAGATGACCAAAGAAGAACAGCAGAGCGAATACGGCGTGTCCAAAGGTAAACCAACCTCTAGGACTGGTGCGGAATACACCATCAGAATTCAAGGTTTCCCGGTCAAATTCAAAAATTTCACCGCCTTGAGCCTTACGGGCATACTTCTTCACATCAGCTGGTTCTGTAAAGGTTTTACCATTGAGATCGCCACCATAGAAGCTAACGGTGACACCAGATTGCTCAAAGCTATACTTAGATTCTGCCCGACGGAATGGAATGTCAGCGCGGACAATTCCATCTGCATCGGTCAATATTACTGGGAAGGTTTCAAAGAAGTTGGGGAGACGACGCACGGTCAATTCGCGTCCCTCAGAATCTTTGAATACAGCGTGACCTTGCCAAGACTGCGCAATACCATCACCTTTGACCATCGCTCCTGTACGGAATAGACCGCCTTTGGCAGGACTATTGCCCACATAATCGAAGAAAGCCAGTTTTTCTGGAATCTGCGACCAAGCTTGGGTGAGGCTTGCACCTTGGGCAACGCTAGTTTGGACGCGGCGCTCAATTTCTTGATGGAAGTAGCTCTGATCCCATTGGTAGCGGGTAGGGCCAAACAATTCGATGGGAGTAGCAGCGTTACCGTACCACATAGTACCAGCAACAACGAAGGCGGCGAAGAACACTGCTGCAATACTGCTAGAGAGTACTGTTTCAATGTTCCCCATCCGCAAGGCTTTGTAGAGCCGTTCGGGAGGTCTGACTGTGAGGTGGAATAAGCCTGCAATAATACCAACAACACCAGCAGCAATGTGGTGAGCCACAATACCACCAGGGTTATATGGGTTAAAACCATCTGGTCCCCATTCTGGTGCTACTGCCTGGACGGTGCCAGTTAAGCCGTAAGCGTCAGAAACCCATACACCTGGGCCAAATAATCCGGTGAGGTGAAAAGCACCAAACCCAAAACAAAGTAGACCAGATAAGAACAGGTGAATGCCAAACATTTTTGGCAAGTCTAGGGCAGGTTCACCAGTGCGGGGATCTCTAAAAAGTTCCAAATCCCAGTAAACCCAGTGCCAAACGGCAGCTAGGAACAAAAGACCGGAAAGAACAATATGAGCGGCAGCAACGCCTTCAAATGACCAGTAACCAGGATCAGTTGCAGGACCACCTGTAACGTTCCAACCACCCCAAGATTGGGTGACGCCCAAACGTGACATGAAGGGCAGGACAAACATTCCTTGTCGCCACATCGGGTTGAGAATCGGATCGCTAGGGTCATAAACAGCTAGTTCGTAGAGTGCCATCGAACCAGCCCAGCCTGCTACTAAGGCTGTGTGCATCAGGTGCACAGAAATCAGTCGGCCTGGATCATTCAGAACAACTGTATGTACTCGGTACCAGGGTAGTCCCATCGACTACGCTCCTCCTCGATTAGTTAGTTTACAAAGCAATTTTCTTACTGAGATTCTGAGAGACGAAATTGGCCACTCAGAAAACTCTCTCTTGTTTTTTGTTATTGCCAGAGCCAGAGTGTTACCACAGCTTAGTCTTATAAGTCAGACAGCGTGGGCGCTTTGGCAATGCTTACTCGCTTCGGTATATTTACCCCGGAGGGTAGCCATCGCCAAGCAAAAATGAGAATGTTTTAAAAAGTGTAACTTTTGATGGAATTGTTTGCAAGCGTGTAAATTGATGCGATCGCGTAGCATACCCAAGTTTTTTCGCTACCAATGCCCATCACAGATTTAATTTGCTTATCTTTTATTTACGTGGGGAATGGGTGAAAGCGGAAAGGGAACCCCATATTTTAAAATAGGCGATGCACTTGCCGAAGTGGGCTTTATCCCGTGTGGGGAAAAGGTTTACTCTTTTTTTCCTTTACCCCTTCCCCCTTTTTGGTAATAATAAACTTAACTATGAAGTTGATTAGCACAAGAGCCACAAATCTAGTAAAATTGCTAACCGCTAATATCAAAAATCATATGACTATGACCTGGTTTTCCTTGTTTATGAAAAGGTGGGGTCGGATTACACAATTCCTATCTTTGTTCTGTCTATGTTTATTGTTAGTTGTTAGTTGCGCTCCTCGTCCACAGACAACTACCCCACCATCTGGTTCTGTAAATAGCCCAACAGGTGATGGTCGGATTACTATAGGTACAACAGCGAAACCGAGAACACTTGATCCTGCTGATACTTATGAGTTAGCATCTTTGGGTTTGGTGTTTAATATGAGCGATCGCCTCTACACGTACGAACCAGGAAGCATAGAAATTAAGCCCCAGTTAGCCACAGCATTACCTAAAGTTAGTCAAGATGGCTTAACTTATACAATCCCCTTGCGTCAGGGAGTGGTTTTTCATGATGGAACTCCCTTCAATGCCCAAGCAATGGCGTTCACCATCCAGCGCTTTATTGAAAATAAAGGAAAACCATCTTTCTTGCTAGCTGATACAATAGATTCCGTGAAAACCACAGGTGATTATGAGTTAACTATTAAGCTGAAAAAGCCTTTTGCAGCGTTTCCCTCACTGCTGGCGTTTCCTGGGGTATGTGCAGTTTCGCCCAAAGCTTACGAACTCGGTGCAGGTAAATTCAAGCCAAATATTTTTGTCGGAACTGGCCCTTACAAATTAGCGCAGTATGGTACAGATTCACTGCGATTTGATGCGTTTGATCAGTATTGGGGAGAAAAACCAGCTAACAAGGGTGTTAACGTCCAAATTCAAACAAGTCCAGTTAATTTATTTAATGCTTTCCGTACAGGCGCAGTCGATGTAGCTTATCTGTCGCTGCAACCAGATCAAATTCGGAGCTTGGAAGAAGGTGCTAAAAAAGGGGATTGGCAAGCGATCGCAGCTGAGGGTAGTGTAGTAAGCTATTTCGTATTAAACCGGAATCAAAAACCTTTAGATAAATTAGAAGTAAGACAAGCGATCGCGTCAATAATTGACCGTCCACTTTTAAATGAGCGAGCGTTACTTAGTCAAGCAGCTCCGCTTTATAGCATGATTCCTACTACGTTTAATGTATCTGTGCCATTATTTAAAGATAAATATGGTGATGCTAACTTTGATCAAGCTAAACAATTATTAACTACTGCTGGTTTCTCCAAAGAAAATCCGGCAAAAGTCCAAATTTGGTATCCTTCTAGTTCCCCTACTCGTAGTTTGGCAGCACAAACACTCAAATCTCTTGTTGATACCAAAATGGATGGAATATTGCAATTTGAAGTTACTCCTGCGGAAGCTCCTACATTTTTTAAAGACATTTCCAAAGGATTATATCCAGCAGCTTTACTTGATTGGTATCCAGATTTTTTAGATCCAGATAATTACGTCCAGCCGTTTTTATCTTGTAACAAAGGTTCAGTTGCTAAAGGATGCGAAGATGGAGGCAGTCAAACTCAGGGTTCGTTCTACTATAGCGAAGCTATAAATAAACTGATTGATCAGGAACGCAAAGAACAAAACCCCGAAGCGCGTCAGAAAATTTTTACCGAAATTCAAACGCAAGTAACAACTGATGTACCTTATATTCCCTTATGGCAAAGCAAAGACTATGTATTTGCCCAAAAAGGTGTTAGCAACGTACAACTTAACCCAACCCAAATTCTGGTTTACCAAACAATTAAAAAGTAGTCATTAGTCATTAGTCATTAGTCATTAGTCATTGATAATAACTGTTGACCATTGACTTTTGACTATTAAATAAAATATCTCATGTTCCAGAAGTGTTGAATGTTAAGAAAAATCCGATAAAAATAGCCCAAAATATGGTACTTTTGGGCGAAGGCTTAAAATATATTAGTTTGATTGTGGTTATAAATTCATTTCCCAAAATTGTCAAAAATATACTAAGAAAGCTGCTAAAAAACGATTATCCAGTATCTATTTTTTGAGTGTTGGCTATCCTATGCCCTGGATAACAGTTTAACAAGTATGCGAGATTTATTTAAAAGATTAAATAACACAGGATTTGAAGTAGATATGTACTTCATGTGATTAGGAAACGCTATATTTGTACTTTGGGTGAACCCCAAAACTACCGTGTCAATAGAATTTTAGATGCGCTTACCCTGATAGCTTATCTGATTTTACAGCTTTTATCTATTCCCGAAGAATGGGGACATACACTATTAGATAAATTCCGCTATCTTCAATCTTGTATGTGTCAGAAAATCAGCTATGTTCATTGGTTTGAGGAGATGATGTTTTGCTGACTAATTTAAGCTTTTGAGACTTAGTTTAACTAACAATGTAAAGTTTTGTATCAGCATTCAACATTTCTGCTCATGTTCAATATATTATAACCACACCATTTAGTAGTTAACTTTATACACTCTGAATAGAGTAACGCAATCACCATCCAAACTAGTGTTTTTAAATGCCTAATGTTTGCCCATGTTTTCGATTTACTCAGTTGTGTGAACAAGTCATCATATAAACGGGAGGTCGCTTCCATTTATTTTTCTATCTGTGTTTAGTCACCAGCTAGAGCACAGCGAAATTACTCGTTATAGAAGTCTGCCCATCCTTTTTTTCTTGAACTCAGAGTTTTGTCAATAGACCCCTTAGCATCAGAATAAAATAAACGTATATAGCGGTTCTCAGTTGAGTGAGGTACTCAAGTTCCCCACCCCCAACCCCCTCCCCGCAACCGATGAGGGGACTATGATGTACGTCATGTGATTAGGAAACGCTATATAACTACATATTTTTGCGTTGTTATTATCAATAAATATCTGAAAGCCGTATTTTATCGTATTGGCTAGCTAGTTAGTAATACTTGCATATGCATATTATAAGCTAGTCAAAGCAAAGCTTTGATAGTTTTTGGAGATGTCTAATGATACTTAGTAAACTGGGTAGACCAAAATATTTATTTCTCTTACTACTAGCACTTTCAATCACCATTAAAGTTGGCGTTAGCTTGCTACTAATTCCTTTAAAATCGGAACCGACTCTGCTTGACCATGATGAGCAGGAGTATTATTTTTTGGCAGGTAACTTGCTCAACGGGAATTATGAGTTCAATTCCCGAAGAACCCCGGGTCATGTTTTACTATTAGCAATATTCAGGCTAATTACCTTTGACAATTTCAAGTTGACTCAGTTACTTTCTACTGTGATATTTAGTCTAACAGCCCCGCTTATGTATTTGCTGGTGCGACGGGTCACAGATAATAATTTACTAGCAATGGTCGTAGGAGTTCTGACAATTATCTGGCCACCCTATATTTATTATGGCAGATCCCTTTATAGTGAAACCACTGCATTACCAATTTTCACGTCTTTTCTGATTATGCTGCCTAAAGGATCGGCAGTGATTAATAAGTCAGAAGGAAATTGGATTCGCTGGGGATTGTGCGGATTTGTATTGGGACTGTGTATGTTAATTCGTCCAATGTACCTTCTATTTATCCCTTTTGTTGTACTGATTGTATTCTTAGAAGAGATTCAGTGGTCTAAAGCTTTAAGGCGAACAATCTTCTTGTTTGGAGGATGCTTTCTAGTTGTCTTACCTTGGTCAATTTACATGACAATAAATGCAGGGGTTCCTATTTTAATTAGTGCTAATGGCGGAGAAACTATTGCTGGGGGACTAAACCCCACACTCATTAAAGAGGGATATCAGGTTGTCACCATGCCAGATGGTAGGATTACATGGGAAGGTCCAGGCAAGTGGATATTAATGGAGAAAACTGGTTATCTCAGTGAGGAAGAGCTAAAGCTACCCTATGCTCAAAAGGATAAATTACTGCGACAGCGCACCAGGGAATGGATTCTCAAGCATCCTAGTGACGCACTTTACCTGCAAGGTACTAAGTTACTTTATATGTGGGGCTTTTATCCCTTCCAACTTGACAAACAAACTCTTTTAGGTAGTATTCCTACTGTCATCGCACTAGTTCTGAGCATCATGTCCTTGATTCGTTTTAGGCAATATACAAGACACCTGGTTCGTTTCTGGACATTACCTATTTTTGTTTCAGGACTTGCATTGATTAGCTGGGGAAGTTGGCGCTTTCGTGAACCAGGGGATTTAGGAATTCTTGCTCTAAGTTCCATGTTTTTGTTGTCTGTATTATTTCCGTCCTTAAAAATTTTGCGATGTGTGAGGGGGCGAAATGAGCAGTGATTCCGAAAGTTACGCGCTTGGATTTGAATTACTTATGTCTCGCTCTAAAGCTTTACAATATTACATAGTTTCCCGGTTGCTTCTCGCGCCACTTCAGTTATTAACAATCATCACCATTGTATTTCTCTTACTAAGAGCAACACCAGGAGATCCCGCAGATGCAATTCTCGGTGGACGTGCGCCAGAAGCTGCTAAAGAAGAATTGCGAAAACAATTAGGTTTAAACTTTCCCCTGTGGCTACAGTACCTCAATTATTTGGGAAGCATACTGCGTTTTGATTTGGGAACCTCTTTAATGAGTCGCGGACAAAATGTTTGGGACATAATTGGGCAATATTTCCCGGCGACGGTGGAGTTAGCAGTATGTAGTATGGCGGTTGCACTCATCGTTGGAATTGCGGTTGGGACTCTTTCAGCCTCGCGTCCTGGGACATATTTCGATGTCGGTGGGCGCTTATTTGGGATCATCACCTACGCACTTCCGATGTTTTGGGCGGGAATGCTTTTGCAGTTGATTTTCTCAGTCCAATTGGGTTGGTTTCCCAATTCCAACCGCTTTCCGCCGAATCTTCCGGCTCCTACTCCTGTAACTGGATTGTATACAATTGATAGCTTACTCGGTGGAAACTTCATCCAGTTTTTCACATCTTTGCACCATCTTGCCCTACCGAGTCTCACACTAGGAGTTTTGCTCAGTGGGATTTTTGAGCGAATTGTACGAGTGAATTTAAAGCAAACCTTGCAAGCAGATTATGTAGAAGCGGCTAGAGCTAGAGGTATTGGTGAAAATAAGATTTTAGTCTCCCATGCTTTAAAAAATGCCCTAATCCCGGTGATTACAGTCTTGGGATTAACATTTGCATCTCTGTTAGGTGGGGCGATTTTGACGGAAGTGACATTTTCTTGGCCTGGGTTAGCCAATCGACTATATCAAGCGATCGCTGATCGTGATTATCCCACAGTCCAAGGAATACTCGTGTTTTTTGGTGCGATCGTTGTGAGTGCTAGCATTCTAATTGATATTTTAAATGCTTATGTAGATCCGCGAATTCGATATTAAGTAGAGTATTCTGAATTCTGATTCCTTCTCAAATTTTGTTAATTTTCTTGAGAAATACCACTGGCTAAAATCCCAAGAATTTTATTCACATCTTTGAGATAATATTCGCTTAAATCAATGCTCAATGTTTGTTTTTCTAGTTTCAGGAATTGCCAAATACTGCCTGTTGTAACTGCACCGTAAATTATTTTAATCTCAGTTGCAGATTGCTGATTAAAAATTTGGGCTGCTACCATTTCGGCTGCACACTGACCCAAACCCGCATTAATATTTTCTTTTTTAGCTTCTACAACTGTAATTACTGGGGCTGTCAAAATTAGAATTTCTGGAGATTTAGTAATAATAAAATCGCAAGTACCGTTTAATCCTTTGCTATTATCGACAGTGAAATCTACCCCAGAAAACAAACCAATTTGTTCTCGTAATTGTCGGCGTAAGTCAACTAAAATTGGAGCAATAATTAATTCAGAACGCGCTTTTTCACTATTACTCCCTAAAGCAATCTCTAGGTTATAATTGAGTGTTTCTGCAAGTAAATTGCTCGCTATTAATTCAGGAACAGCAGCGAAGATATCGCGTTTTTCTAATGTGCTTAAACTAAACTCTTGTTTTGCTTTAGCTAAACTAAACTCGCTGTAAGCCATAAAACTATTACTCCCTTTCGCTTTTTCTTGGCCGGGGTTAGCCAATCGACTGTATCAAGCGATCGCTGTTAGTGCTAGCATTTTAATTGATATTTTATTAAATGCTTATGTAGATTCCCGAATTCGCTACTAGCAAAATATATAGTCCGGTATGTCGCCCCAGGTGTCTCCTGAACGACCTGAAATTTCTTGTCATGCCACTATTGCAACCGCAAAGCGTAATGGTGAAACTCTTCATTCTTAATGTAATCTCGCCCTTCATAGAGTTTTTGCGCGGTTATGTTAGATATTTGAGTAGCTAAAATTACTCGGACGGCTCCACTTGCTTTTGCGTATTCTTCCGCAACACTCATCAATAACTTTGCAATTCCCCTCCCACGATATGACTCTTCCACATACAAATCGTTTAAGATCCATACTCGTTTCATCGACACTGAAGAAAAGCTGGGATAAAGCTGAGTAAATCCAACTAATTGCCCATTGTCATTAGCTGCAAACACTACTGAGTCATTATTCTTCAAACGTTCTTTGAGAAACTCTTTAGCACCTTCAAGGTTTGATGGCTGATTGTAAAAAATACGATACCGATCAAATAGTACTGAAAGACTTTCAAGATGATTAATATTAGCTAGGGCTTGCTGAACAAAAGTGAAACATAGTCTAGGTAAGGGTTTTGAGCATTTTTTCACCAAGCAAGTGCAAGACTATAGCATCCAGAGGTTCAAAAACCTTGCACTTTCGTCGGCGAGCGCCGGGCAAATTGGGA
>NZ_JBGTFY010000234.1:0-10456 GCF_041747015.1 Nostoc sp. | reverse complement strand
AATTGGATTTGAGACATATCAAAACTACGTTGGGTATGGATATTTTACGATGTAAAACTCCTCCAATGATCCGCAAAGAAATTCATGTTTATTTACTGGCTTACAATTTACTTCGGAGCTTAATGTGGTCGGCTGGGACTATTTACAGTACTCCTCCAAATCGCCTATCGCTGCAAGGTACTCGCCACCATTTAATTAACTTTATTCCCAAATTATTAGCAGCAACTTCTCAAAAACGCCTCCAAATTTATCGCACTTTGCTAAAGGTTATTGCTCACAAGGCTGTTCCAGAACGCCCAGGTCGTAGTGAACCACGAGTTCGTAAACGTCGCCCAAAAATTTATCCCTTGATGACCAAACCCCGGCATGAATTACGAAAGCAATTAAAAACTGCTTAACCACAAGTGTTTCAGCTTTTCTTAGTGCCATTCGACCATGACTTTCATTGTAAAATCTCCTGTTGAATGGTTTTGAGTTAGATTGCGAGGGGTTGGGTGTGCTGATTAGCGCAAAGCGCAACTCCGAAGGAACCGCTAATCAGCAGCGACACGCTTGAGTTCATCAATCTGGATCTTCTTCATTTGCAGCATGGTAGTGGTCACTTTTTGAGAGGTTGCCGCGTCGGGGTGGTTGAGTAACTCAATCAGAATGCGAGGAATAATTTGCCAGGAGACGCCGTATTTGTCTTTGAGCCAGCCGCATTGCTGTGCGGTTTCATCCCCACCGGCAGACAATTTTTGCCAGTAATCGTCCACATCCGCCTGGGTATCGCAAAAGATTTGGAAGGAAATCGCCTCGTTAAATTTGAAGGTCGGACCACCGTTGAGTGCTGTGAACGGCTGACCATCAAGTTCAAAGCTGACAGTCATGACGGCTCCGGCTGGTTTTCCGTGAATTTCCTGTCCAGCGTCTCCATATCGACTGACGTGGACAATTTTGGAATTGCGAAAAATCGACGTATAAAACTGAGCGGCGGCTTCGGCTTGATCATCAAACCATAAACAGGGAGTGATTTTGGAATTGTTTTGCATGAGGGTTCTCCTTGAGTTCAAGCGGTTAAGGACGGTCAGGGCTGTGCTGGTAGTCCCGCAACTTCGATGACAGGACGGATTTCGACGGTGCCGACTTTTGCACCTGGGATGCGGGTGGCGATCGCAATGGCTTCATCCAAATCCTGAGCATTAACGAGGAAGAATCCACCCAATTGTTCGCGGGTTTCGGCAAATGGTCCATCGGTCACGAGTGATTTGCCATCACGGACCTGGACACTGGTTGCGGTTGCAACAGGATGGAGTGGAGCCGTCGCCAGAAATTGTCCTTGAGTATGCAAGTCCTGGGCGAGTTGGGCAGATTCCCCATAGCAATGCTCCCGCTCGGTGTCGCTCATGGCGTTTTCGTCCATATAAATCAGCAGCAAATATTTCATTCGGTTGCCTCCTTTGTGATTAAGTCGAACGGGAATTGTCCAAATCGACACCTGAGTGCAAAAATTTTGTCTAGTACAATTGAACTTTATCTCCCTTTATCAGTTCAGTCGAACGGCAATTGCTCAAATCGACACCTTGCCCAAAATTCTTTATGTCTTTTTGTCAAAGGTATGGCTTCAATCCCAAAAACAGATGTGGCTCAAGCAATTGCTGCCCTTTATCGAACTGAATGGGGGCGCATTGTCGCTATTCTGATTCGGCTGGTCGGAGATTTTGATGTAGTTGAAGAAGCTGCACAGGCAGCATTTACAGCGGCAGTGAATCAGTGGGAAAGCGACGGTATTCCTGATCGTCCCCGTGCCTGGATTATCCGAACTGCCCGGTACAAGGCGATCGATCGCCTCCGACGACGCACGAAACTGACCGAAAAACTGGAGTGGTATGCGGCATCTGGCTTAATTCCATCCACTGAAGAACCAACCTATGACAGTGATGAAATTGGAGACGATCGCCTGCGATTAATCTTTACCTGCTGTCACCCGGCACTGGCAACGGAAACTCAAGTAGCGTTGACCCTCCGAATGTTGGGTGGACTGGAAACCGACGAAATTGCCCGCGCCTTTCTTATACAGACTGCAACAATGGCACAGCGGTTAGTTCGTGCTAAACGCAAAATTCGAGACGCAGGCATTCCTTACAAAGTACCTGAGACGACTGATCTCGCTCCCCGGATAGAGGCAGTCCTGACAGTCATCTATCTCATCTTCAACGAAGGCTATGCCGCAACCAAAGGAGATGTGATCGTGCGGGCTGACCTCTGCATCAAAGCGATTCGCTTGGGGCAACTGGTGCGGCAATTGCTGGCACCCCAACCCCCATCTGAAGTCACAGCACTGGTGGCGCTGATGTTATTGCACGATTCGCGGCGCAATGCGCGTCTAGATGAGGCAGGCGATTTGATTTTGCTAGAAGATCAGGATCGCAGTCGTTGGAACCATCTACAGATTGCTGAGGCGTTACCTCTGGTAGAGGAAGCGTTGCGGGGTGGAACCGGAGTGTATGCCCTGCAAGCGGCGATCGCCGCCCTCCATTGTCAGGCAACCCGCGCCGAAGAAACAGACTGGGCGCAGATCGTGCGGCTCTATGAGGTGTTGGAACGCTTGCAGCCCTCACCCATTGTGACCTTGAACCGAGCAGTGGCGATCGCAATGGCAGACAGTCCTCAAGCCGCATTTGGACTGATTGATAGCCTTGCTCCAGAACTGGACAGTTATCATCTCTTTCATGCCACCCGTGCAGATTTATTCCGGCGTGTTGGAGCATTAGAGGAAGCGACCCAGAGCTATACACGGGCACTAGAACTAGTGACAAATGACAGTGAGCGTCGTTTTCTGGAACGTCGGTTGCGCGAAGTTCAACCTAACATTCAGTCCGGCTAAGGGTTTACAACAGTTTAAAGCGCCAGGCATCCATGATGCCGTTGAAAAAGAAATGAAAAATTTTCTAACAGGGTGAACTTGTAACTTAACAAAAGGCAAAAGAAGACAAGTCGGCTTAGTACTTTAGTACTGTTATAATCCAATCGTTTCATCAAGTTGTGTTAGGGTGCAGCAAATCACCGATCGGCTCTCTAGCACATCCACATCAACTGATAGAGGGGCGCATCTAATCGTTGGGGGAGTACAAGGTTAGTGTCAATGGTTCGTCAGAGAACAAAGTATCAAACCGTTGATTCACCCAAGCTAAACGCAAATGTAGAAGGTGATTGAATCCATCCTCACTCCAACGCATCCCCACACCTTTGAAACGTTGTTGAATTAACCATTTACAAGCACTTTCAACCATACCGGAGCCAATAGGCAAACCTAGTTTCTTAAAAGTGCGATACTGAATGTGTTTGAAGTGAGTGTTTAAATAGTCTCGCACTTGGCGCAAAATGGTTTGAGTCGGTTTTGAGGTGTTTTGAGACTTGCTTAACCAATTCAATTCTTGGATAATATTCTTTCCCCGTCCATGACGTAATTGATAACGCATCCTTTTGAACCACATTTGAGGTGTTCGGGCAGGATTACCGTCTGAGTAAGCACAAGCGCCGTGAGAGTTATATTGGCTTGAAGTTTTTTACATAAGTGTTGCCAATCACTGTCTAATGGAAACAGTTGTTCAATTTGGTATTGCATTAATAGAAAAACTTGCACCCTTATAAATCGAAATCGAATTCAAAAGTTCCCATTGCTCCCAGGCGAATTGTTAGGAGTTCAACGTCTGTTATGGCTTTGTGCGGTCCCTGGCGAGTGTTAGAAGGGGTAAACCAAAACGTTCCCGCAGAGGATGTTATTCCCCCAGTTTCTACTACCCCAGCAAGTATGTAAACATACTCATCACATAAATGGATGTGAACTGGAATTGTAGTCCCAGCAATCATTTTCAAACGATGAATTGACCCCTGTGGAACAGGTTCCGCTAATGGTAAAAACTGAGTTCCAGGAAATTGAGTCAAGTCAACCCACGGCTGCTCAATTGTGTTGATAAATATTTGCCCAGGCATAAGATATATCCATAATACAATGATTCAGAACGAATGAATATTATTCACTCGTCTCAGATTACCACAACCGTTTGCTCTATGGGAAAAACAACCAAACCTACACAACCTCGATATGATGTCCTTGGGCGATACACGGCTTTGTTGGATGCAGGCGAGACATTGCTCTTGAGAGGCTACGAGCAAGCTCAACCTCAACTCATTGCTGATACCGCAGGTGTATCAGTTGGATTGTTTTATCGACATTTCAAAAGCAAGCAAGAATTGCTTACTGCCATCATAGTCAGGCATTTAAACAAGTTACATCTTCAAATTGCTCAAGCTCACAAAGCCTATTCTCATCCAATAGAAGCTATGCAAATGGTTGTTTTGCTCACATTGCGCTATTTCCATCAGCATCAAGGACTAATCAAGCTGTTCTTCATGCAAGTCGGTTATGGTGACGTGGCAGCAACCGAACAACTTCAGCCGGCGCGACAAAACTATCGCAATATTTTATCGACCATTATTGAGGATGGCATTGCTCAAGAGATATTTCTCAATCCACCTGTGCTCAATGTTCAAATTGCTATCAACAGCATTATTGGCACGATTAATTGGACTCTTTACGATCTACTCGTTGTCAAGAATCAAAACCTAGAACCTGAAGTCATAGCCACACAAATATCCTCGCACTTGCTACGGAGTCTGACACCTTAGTTCTCCTCCCCCAAAGGCTAGATACGCCCCAAAGCAGAACAATATGGCTTGCTGATGTTAATTTAGTCAATGTGGGTGTATGATTATCGTTACTTGGAACTAATGAGCAATGCCACAGTGTATTAGCAACTTGGGTTATTGGTCTAACATCATAACATCTGAGTATGGCAAAGGCAGACGTTCCACCTACAAGAGACGCACTGATTAAAGAAATCTGTCGGCGAATTCGAGTAGCCCGTAGCTATTGGGATGCCCACAACAACGCTGCCTGTAGAGGTGAGCGAGATCGCGCCTTAGCTCTTTACAACACTCTGAACAAGGAAGAAAAAGAGCAGATTCCGCAAGTGTTGCGGGTATGGTTGCGCTATCGTAGCGAGAAATACTTTGGCATACATAGAACGCCACTAAAGTCAGCACGAAAATCAAAAACGCCATGATTAGCTGACGGTAGCACTAATTAGAGAAACGATCACTCTTACCACCACAATAAAAGTCTACTTTGCATTTGTTGAGCCGACAATGTACAGTACAGATCAAGTTAAACCATTTTGACATTGTTCTAGCGCGGTATTTCATCCAAATTAGCCGCGATGCGTTTGTGCGTGGAACAGGCTGGCGCGGCATTTGGTTTTCGATGCTGATGATTGCGTTCTTGGGGCTGATTCTCTTTATCGTTGCCCGTTTGGGCTTACGCAAAATGCCGCTACCTGACTAAGCAAAAGTTACTACGGGTTAAAGCTGGAATGAAATAGGACTTAACGAAAGAGGTGCAGGATATGAAAACAATTTTTCTAGACACCGCCATGTTACTTTTACTCTTGGTTGGGGTTGGCCTCTGGTGGCGAGGGGCTGTACGTGTTCGCTTTTTACCCTTTCCTGTCTGGTTAGCCTGGTTGCTAGAAAATCCCTATATGAATGCGGTTGCTAGTAGTTCAACAATTTTAGAGCGGCTCAAGCTGGCTCCGGGAATGCAGATATTGGATGTAGAATGTGGCTCAGGGCGAGTGACTATTCCTGCGGCTGAAAGAGTAACGCCAAACGGGGCAGTAGTAGCTCTAGACGGTCAGCCAGCAATGCTGGAAGAGGTTAAAAAGCGAGTTGCTGCAAAGCACTTAACGAATGTGCAGATATTACTCAGCAGAATAGACCAGGATGAATTAGAGAAAAATGTGTTTGACCGCGCTTTACTTGTAACGGTCTTGGGTGAAATTTCAGATCGCGAGGCGGCACTGCATCAACTATTTGCTGCACTAAAACCGGGTGGGTTACTTTCCATCACCGAAGTGATTCCCGATCCCCACTATCAACCCTACAGCGTCGTTCGCCGTTTGACTGAGGCTGCCGGATTTCAATTTGATAGTCAATACGGAAATTGGTTTGCTTTCACTCTTAATTTTAAGAAGGCAGATGAACCCCACGATAAAACTTTGCAACAACCTGTATAGAGTTTTTTTGCCTTTCTTGGTTTTTCTCAAATGCTTATTAAACTGCTCTATCGCATCTTTCCTGGGTCATTTCTAGCACTCATTGTTAAGGAAATTCACCAGCTTCTGGTCAGTGTACTGCTGCCAACCGTAGTTTAATCGCCATTCGACAGGATCTCTAAATTGAGCGTACTTCCTTTAAAAAATGAAATAGTTAATGATATATTAGTACAAAATAACTATCAAAATGCTTTCCGGTAGTTTCTTTCCTGGAACAAGAATACGAGCAGATCGCTGCTTTAATAGTAAGCTTTTAATGTCAAGTGAGACTAAGCACTAATAGATTCAGATAACAAACCAGATATATTTAATACTTGCTGCATTTTATTACTGGTAAGTGCTTTAAGTCCAAAACAGAGCGCCTGGTTGTGGGATGATATATGCCAAAAGCACGAAAACTAGAAGAAACTTTATCTATTCTTGCCCAAATTCGAGAGCATCCCATAAGTGAAGAAGGGATCATAATTTTACGTCAAGTCCTCAAGAGCAAATATTCTATAGCTGTTGCCCAAGCAGCTAAGATAGTTGGCGAATCCACTATCACTGAGTTGGTTGCCGATCTTGTAGAAGCTTTTGCTCGAATGATGGTCAAACCCGCACAAGTAGACCAAAATTGTCTTGCCAAGAAAGAGATAGCAGAATCACTGTATCACTTAGAATACAGCGATGAAAACCTTTTTCTGCAAGGGATTCGACACGTTCAGATGGAGCCAGTATGGGGAGGACTTGAAGATACTGCTGCCCATCTTCGGGCTATATGTGCTTTCGGCCTGGTGAGAATGAATTACTCAGATGTCATGAACGAATTAGCGGATCTACTAGCTGACCCCAAACCAGAAGCAAGAGTTGCTGCTGCAAAAGCGATCGCCTACACAGGAAATCCCCAAGGTGTACCTTTACTTCGTTTGAAAACCCGCATCGGCGATCAAGCACCACAGGTGATTTCGGAGTGCTTCAGTGCTTTGTTACAACTAGCTCCGATTGATTCACTTGCAATAGTTGCTGGTTTTCTTTTTGACCCAAAGGAGCAAATCTGTGAGTTAGCAGCATTGACGTTGGGTGAATCACGATTAGAAAAAGCATTTGATCTTCTCAGAAATTGCTGGGAGCAAACAAGAAACGTAGAACTTCGTCGCACATTGTTACTCGCAATTGCAATGCTGCGACAAGATAAAGCAATAGATTTTCTGATCTCACTAGTGGCTCAAGGAAAAAACATCGATGCAAAAGATGCGATTGCAGCGATGGGTATTTATCGAGAAGACCGTGAACTGTGGCAGCGAGTTGATCAGGCTAGTAAACAAAGAGCCAATCAATAGGGACTCAAAAGGCGAGGATGTAGTAGGGAACTGCGAAAGTCTTAGCTGATAGCAACAGACACCCACATCCTCTGCTGTCAAGATTCCTCGAATAGGCGTGAGCCTTTATGTAACCGATAAGCGATTTGATAGGTTTGTCCAAGCGATCGCATTGTGGGAGAATGGGCTGCTAAATACCGAGCAGCAGCAACTAATATATGAATCCCAGCAGAAGTGTCACCTAATAGGGAATATTGACGAAAAGCGGCTTCTATTTCTTGAATTACATGAAAATCACGGTTTTCTCTGAGCATCATTTTCCCCAGCATCGCCATGAGTCTTTCAGGATTACCACCACAATATAAATAATTTGCCACTAATTGACCTGTCTGGTTAACTTGCTGCTGACGATTTAATAAATCGGGTAGCTGCTGGAGTAATTCTTCGGCATTTGAAACGGAGTCTTTAGCTTCTGGAAGTCGTGCTGGTGGTACATTCAAAAAACGATTCAAATAAACACTCATCGCCGCATCAAACACACCTCTGAGTAGTTCGACTGTTGGTACTCGTCGTAACCCTTGATGCACGGCGTTAGCAAAAGTAAATGGATGATGTGCCGAATTCCAATCTCCAAAGTCATTGTTAGTATTAAAACGAGCTACACGCAGTGCTGCCGTATAAGTAACTACACTTGATAATTGTTCTTCTGTACAACCAGCTTGTAGGGCATTCAGTAGCGAGTCGGCGATCGCTTGTGGGTCTTCACCTAATAAAATTGGTATTAATTGCTCCGAGTTTGACCAAGTTCCTCGTTGAGATTTCCCCGCATTTAAAACAGTGGGTAATTGCTCAAAAGCCGACTCTAATATTGCCACCAAATCTACAGGGTAGCGCCAGGAATTAGATTCTTCCATACGGGATGCACTAGCTAAACCCGAAACTAAGCTAGCCAGAACAGATTCTGCTGCTTGCCAACCAACAACATCAAGTGCTTCTAGTGCTTTGTTAATAAAATCAAGGGTATGCCCAATGTCGAGATAACGATGATCTGTAGCCGATGAAAACAGCATATCTGCAACTTGCTCTAAATTAGCCCCTGAGCGAATCGCAGATACCAGACATCTTTGTGCAGCTTCACTATCCCGTACCTCAATAAACTGGCAAAACCAGCTTTTAAGAGTCGCAAAATCAACTGTAGAGTTAGGCAATGGCTGAACGACAAACAGAGGTGGCGCACCTGCACTATCATTAGCGACTGCCGAAAGTCCGTGGAATAACGCACGGGGTTTGTCTTCTTCATCCAGATAAGGTAGTAGATTGATCATGCAGGTATGGATAGTTAAACCTGTACTCCAACCTGTTTTGTTGTAACTAGTGCCAAATTTTAGCCCGATTTGAAATGCTTCAGCCGGATTTACTCCTATATCTAACAGTGCGATCGTTGATTTGGCAATCACTAAAGAAATATTCTGCTCTAAACCATCTTCAAGGCGTTGAAGATGATGGGTATGAGGATTAGCTGGCAGCGCTAAATTCACCCAAATTTCACCATCACGAATTTCCACAGGAAATGCCGGAACATCATCTGCCCAAGAGTCGAAGGTTCCACCACTGGCGATATCAAAGCGGGCATAATGCCAAGGGCAGGTAATAATACCATCTTTGCAAATGCTACCTTGTAGGGGAAAACCCATGTGGGGACAACGGTTATCTATTGCATAAACTTTACTATCTGAGTAAAACAAAACAATAGTATGTTTTTCCCTGTGAACTAACAAACTGTTTGCTGCCTGAACATCTGTAAGTTGAGCAACACGAGTATAATTGTCTTTATCAGTTGTTTCTTTAAATATTTGAGTCATTTAATTTACACACGAGTGAATATCAAAAGCTGTACTTCTACTCTGGCAAAATTTTCCTTTCTTCGAGCATTTGTACAATACTAATTTTTGTTAACAATACCTTAACCTACTGAGGTCATGTGCTTTTTATAAATCACATGACCTCATGCTGGCTGATGATGCCAAAGGTTGTTGAGTGTAGTGTTAGTGTTGGATCAAGCAAAGGCAGTGCCGTGAAGTGGGGGACGTGGGTTGTTGTGGGTATCGCATAAAGCTGACGCCTAAACCGATTTGCTTGTACTTAATGGGGATGTCACTGCACAGTATACTACACATAGTGATGAAACTATCAGATAGGGTGCGATCGCTGTTGCATTTCGGATACCAGTCAATCACTTCTATATTTTGAAGTATTTGCATTATATTCCGGATCAGACTGATTCAAGGGAGTGTATGTATAAAAAAGAGACTATATTCCCAGATGGTTAACCAAATTACCGCCTTAGAATCCTGTTGGCATATTTCTCCTGAATGGGGTCAGTCCATGCCTCCTCTAGCAGTGAAAATGTTAGAAAAAGTTTTGTTGTCAATCTCGGATTTGTCAGGCTACTGCTGTGGTGTTCAGTGGGAAAGACAGGAATGGATTTATGCAATTGTTTGCCAGAATGAAACTCTCTACTTAGCTGAACAAGAATTTCATCCAACAAATGTACTAGAAAAGACCACTGTTTCTACTCCAGCTTTTGAATTGGGGGATATAGTTGAGGTTGATTTCGGTGAACAGCCGACACGCCGTGTTATTCAAGGTATTTTTAGTCTCAAAGATAATTGGCTTTATGGGGTAGAGTGGCGCTCCCCAATTTTAGAAGAAGTGTTTGCCCAAAGTAGAACAATATGGCTTGCTGATGTTGATTTAGTCAATGTGGGTGTATGAGGATTATCAGTTGCGACAAAAGAGCAGCACCAAGTTAACTAACAATTTGGGTTATTAATCCCAAGTTACTGGTTTTATTAGCTACTTTTAATTAGGGCTTGCTGAATAAGTCTCCAGAGCGAATCTAGAAGCCACACAGCTTACAAAATAGTAGTTTCGTCGCTTAGTTTCCCAATTTGCCCGGCGCTCGCCGACGAAAGTGCAAGGTTTTTGAACCTCTGGATGCTA
>NZ_JBGTFY010000233.1:0-37445 GCF_041747015.1 Nostoc sp. | reverse complement strand
TAATGCCATTGAGTGACGAAAGATTGAGGCTTGCTCCAAAGCCACTGCTGCTGCCAAACACCACGTAGCTCTCCCCAGCAAGGAACTGTTCGTTGGGGTCGGCGAACAGTGCCCCGATAATCAGGTCATCGAAGCCGTCGCCGTTGAAGTCTCCGGCACTGCTGACGGAGTAGCTTGAGCGGTCAAATTCATCAATGCCGTTGAGCACAAAACCATTACTGCCATCAAGTGACGAGAGGTTGAGGCTGGCTCCAAAGCCACTGCTGCTGCCAAACACCACGTAGCTCTCCCCTGCACGATCTTTGCCATTGGGGTCGGCACCTCTTGCCCCGATAATCAGGTCATCGAAGCCATCGCCGTTGAAGTCTCCGGCACTGCTAACAGAGTTGCCTGAGTAGTCACTTTCATTAATGCCGTTGATCACAAAGCCGTTGCTTCCATCAAGTGACGCGAGATTAAAGCTGGCTCCAAAGCCACTGCTGCTGCCAAACACTACGTAGCTTTCCCCTGCATCGTACCTGCCCCCCCCTGGCGAGCCGATAATTAGGTCATCGAAGCCGTCGCCGTTGATGTCTCCGGCACTGCTGACGGAAAAGCTGTAAGGCCCACCGACGTTGATCACAAAGCCGTTGCTGCCATTGAGGGACGAAAGATTGAGCCTCGCTCCAAAGCCACTGCTACTGCCAAACACCACGTAGCTCTTCCCTGCATCGCTCTTGCTGCCTAGCGAGCCGATAATCAGGTCATCGAAGCCGTCGCCGTTGAAGTCTCCGGCACTGCTGACGGAAAAGCTGTAAGACCCACCGACGTTGATCACAAAGCCGTTGCTTCCATCAAGTGACGCGAGATTGAGGCTGGCTCCAAAGCCACTGCTGCTGCCAAGCACCACGTAGCTCTCCTGAAAATAGCTAATGCCCCTGATGAGGTTACCGCTTGATCCGATAATCAAGTCATCGAAGCTGTCGCCGTTGAAGTCTCCGGCATTGCTAACAGAGAAGCCTGAGCTGTCTATATTAATGCCGTTGATCACAAAGCCGTTACTGCCATCGAGGGACGAAAGATTAAGGCTGGCTCCAAAGCCACTGCTGCTGCCAAACACCACGTAGCTCTCCCCTGCATTAATATTGCCGTTGGGGTCGGCACCCGTTGCCCCGATAATCAGGTCATCGAAGCCGTCGCCGTTGATGTCTCCGGCATTGCTAACCGAGCCGCCTGATGTGTCAAATGCATCAATGCCGTTGATCACAAAGCCGTTACTGCCATCAAGATTAGAGAGGTTGAAAACTGCTGTATTAGATGCCATTGCTGTTGATTCCTCTTATCGTTTTGTAATCAGCGTCATAAACATTTAGCGTTATATAAAAGCAAAGCTGGAGTTGCTTACTACCAGCCGATCGCTTGGGAAGAATAAAGATTAGTTTATACAACATACCCAGATGTACAATTTCAGACTATACATCGTCTATCTGTCTAAAGATAGGCGATTTAATACATTACTAAACATTATGTGTAATCTATCTTTGCCTAGCCTGGTTTTTGTTTTAGGGATTTACAAACAAATAGTGATATTACTTTGAGAGTAATTTTATGAAACAAATCACGACTGAAGTTGATGTTTTCACTAATACACTCTTTGCAGGTAATCTGGCGATCGCCTTGCGGTGAAGAAGTGAAAGTGTATTACAACGATAGCGATGTCTACGACGGGCTACGCCTACGCCTTTTTCACGCCAGACAGTCAATCATAGTAGTCTGTTAAATAAAAGAAACGATGCCTTAAAGGTGCACGTCGATGCAACAAAGGTGTACGTTGAGGTATCAAAGGTGCGGGTCAATGCAATAAAGATGCACGTCGATGCAACAAAGGCACACGTCGATGCAACTAAGATGTACGCTAATACAACAAAGGTGCACGCCGATGCAACAAAGGTGCACCCTTGTTGTGTTTAGACAATAGTGAAATTAGCAGCAGTCAGCGTTGTAGTATTAATCCCACTCAGAGTTGCCAAAACTTCATCAGTCGCAGTGACGATAATTTTGTGACCAGCGAAACTGAGTTGACTAAAGCTCAAACCACCAGACAAGCCAATCAAGTCAGTGCCCTTGTAGAAGTCGGTAATAGTATCAGTACCTTGGGTTGCGTTGAAAATTGATGTATTAGATGCCATTATTGTTGATTCCTCTTTTTGCTTCGTAATCAGCTAATGACCTAAGTTGCATAAAAGCAAAGCTAGAGCCGCTTACTAACAGCGAATCATTTTAGAAAAATAAATGACTATTAGCTTATACAACATAGTTAGATGTACAATTTCAAACTGTACATCGTATATCTATCTAAAGATAGGCGATTTAATACATTACTCAAGTTGATAGTTTTCACCAATACAGTCTTTGCAGGTAATCTAGCGATCGCGTTGCGGTGGAGAAGTGAAAGTGTATGATAAGAGCGATGTCTACGATGGTCAATCAATCGCATCCGGCAAAAACTCAGCATCAAGAACTTGGGCAATAGCATAAGGACACTCCACCGGAAACGTATTTATTGGTAGTTCGGTTTCATTACTAGCAGCTTTAAATCCGCGATCGTAACATTGGGCTAAAACTTCTTCTGGGTAAGACTTGAGGCTGGGACTCTCTTGCAGTAAATCTGCAATTCGGTTACGTTGCTCATCAATCGTATTTCGCCAGGAGCTACTTCGTAAACTAGACTGATGTTGCCACTTGAGCAAATGCTGTAATAATACCTCCAATCGGCTTTTTAACTCCCGCCGATCTGACCGTCCCAAGCTTTCAATCTCCTCAATCACAGCATCCCAATCTACTTGTCCAAATTGTCCAGCCTGAATAAGTTGCACAGTTTCTTCTGTCCATGCCACAAAGTCTGTCTCATACAACTGGGTTACGCTTTTTGGAATCGGGATCATGAGCTTCTTGCAATCCACTGTGGACGAGCTAGATTTGAAATATTTTACGCCCATCTTAACGTCATTATTATATCTCCTTAATCACTTACAACTTTTCTTTGTCCTCATTCTTATGCTCTGCATAGTAATGCTTAGAGAAGGTATGCAGTGGAGGGAGAGTTGTAGAATGGAATTGAAAACCATACACAGTAAAGATGGCAGCTAAAGATTTGTTTCATGAAGTGGTAAAGAGGGCGTTAGAAAAAGAACAATGGATCATCACCAACGATCCACTAAGAGTAGAAGTAGGAGGTGCAAAGGTGCAAAGGTGCAAAGTTTGAGATTGACTTGGGTGCTGAACGTCTTTTAGCAGCAGAACGGGCAGGCGAAAAAATAGCCGTTGAAATCAAAACTTTTTTAGGCGACTCACCCATCACTGATTACCATGCGGCACTGGGGCAATTCCTCAACTATCGCCTTGCCTTAGAACTCAGCGAACCAGATCGAACCCTTCATTTAGCAATTCCAGTCGCTTTTCATCAAGCCTTCTTTCAACGGGAATTTGCTCAACTTTCAGTTGAACGATATCAAATTAAACGGCTGATTTATGATCCCGTTCCAGAGGTGATTGTGCAATGGATAAACTAGAAAAGTATCGCCAGTGCATTCAAAATCTACTTAGCGAGTATGTTGTCATACCGATCGCAAATGGCGAAATTGAATCACAAACTGTTTTTGATCTTCAACAAGATCACTATCAAGTGATGAATGTTGGTTGGGATGGCAATCGTCGTGTACATGGCTGCATCTTACACTTAGACATCAAAGATGGCAAAATCTGGGTACAACAGAACACAACAGAGTTACGAATTGCCCATGAATTAGCCGCAATGGGAATTCCTAAAGAAGATATTGTGTTGGGCTTTCAAGCGCCTTATGTCCGAGAATACACCGGATTTGGTGTAGCATGAAGAGTGCTGAGTTGAAAGACCGCCCACAAGAAGATGAAGTGTCTTGCGGGTTAACTGAACTGTATTGCAATGCAGTAGAGTTGTCAGGCGGTGCAATAGAGTTGTTAGTTAATGCAGTAGAGTTGTCAGGCGGTGCAATAGAGTTGTTAGTTAATGGAGTAGAGTCGTCAGGCGGTGCAATAGAGTTGTCAGACAATACAAATACTAAACCGCAAGAGCGTACTTTGCTAAAAAACAACTGTCACAATAATTAAAGAAGCTTATACTATAGTTTTAAATAATGTCTTCTAAACACACAGATAATCGAAGTCTGCTCACATCTCGTGACTGGCCAATTGAGCAATTACCTGGATTGAGCCCAGAGGAACAATCTCAACTACAAAATTGTGGGATTACTACTACAGTAGCACTAGTCAAACAAGGGAAAACTCTAGAGGCAAGGGTAGCCTTAGCAAATAAATTACAGATTCATCTTCAGTATGTAAATAAGTGGATGGCTTTGGCTGATTTAGCCCGAATTCCTAGCGTGGGTACACAATATTGTGGTTTATTGCTCCATGCAGGTATTGCTTCTGTGGCACAGCTAGCTCAGACTCCGACTCACAGATTACACCAACAGATTATGCGCTTGCAGGTAGCAACAATGCAGCGCCGAGATTTGTGTCCAGCAATTGAATTAGTACAACAGTGGAGTCAACAAGCACAAGCAATCATCAGTTAGAAGTTAAAACTCCTAACTTATAACTCTTTAACCAAAACACCATTCAGGAAAATCTCAGCCAGTCCTTCTGCCATTTCCTGCATTTTTTGGGGAGAGGCATCAGGTTCTATGATGGTGTTGTTAGAAAAACCTGCGATCGCAAACATTCCTAAGAAAACTTTAGCGACTAACTTCGCATCCATCTGCCGATAGATGCCTTTGTCCATTGCGGTTTGAAAAAACGCTTCGCCTACATCAGTCATTTTAGTAATAACTTCTAATTGGATGCGATCGCGCAAATCGGGGTGAAACTGCACCTCCATAAAGCAAACGCGCATCAAATCAGCATTTTTTTGAAGATTCCACATCCGGCGGCGCATCACTTGTGCTACAGCTTTATAGCTACCCATTTCACTCAATTCTGTCAGCAAATCCGTCAGAATCTCTACCCATCCACTGGTCGCTACTTCTACCAAAATCGCCTTTTTATTGGGAAAATAACGAAAGAGAGTGCCTTCAGCCACACCTGCTGCCTGTGCTAACTCACGGGTAGTAGTGCCGTCAAATCCCTTAGAGGCAAACAATCGTTGTGCTGCTTCTAAAATCCGGGTGCGCGTCTGAGCTTCTGAAGGTGGGGAAGAATTAAAAACTCGCATAACAGTTATGGTGAGGTATTCGGAACAGGATTTGTCGGATTATTGTCTAACGTCAAGTATAAAGAGCCACTGAAAGCTTAATACAAAATTAACGCCCTTTTGCTAGGCATCCTGTTTTTTAGGTAGTGTAACTTTACTCTAATTTTCGCTCATGAACCAACTCAATTGCTTGCGACCAATGTTGGATTGGTCAAAGAAATTATCCCTCACACTACGTTGGCTGTTCATCACATTGTCAGTTTTAATTATCTTCTGGTGGGGATTGTTGCCAGAAATCGCTCTGGCTCAAACTCAGACAGCACCTCCTCCTCAAAGAGTGCTGCAACTTAAGAAAACTCCAACTCCACCAAATCAAAATCAAAGCTCAATCCAACCTTATCTGGATCGAGTGATTAAACAGTTGACGGAGTTTCGTCTCGACAATGGTCTGAAATTCATTGTCTTGGAACGGCATAAAGCACCTGTGGTTTCCTTTCTTACCTATGCAAATGTCGGTGGTGTAGATGAGCCAGATGGCAAAACTGGTGTCGCTCACTTTCTAGAACATTTGGCATTCAAAGGCACAACGCGCATTGGTACAGAAGACTACAAAGCTGAAAAACCACTACTTGACAAATTAGAGCAGTTGGATGCCCAAATTAAAACAGCAAAAGCCGATGGCAAAAAAGATGAAGTTGCTCGGTTACAAGCTGAGTTTGAGCAAGTGGAAGCGCAAGCCGCAAAGTTAGTTAAGCAAAACGAACTAGGGCAAATTGTCGAACAAGCCGGAGGTGTGGGTTTAAATGCCAATACTTCCACTGAAGCCACCCGTTATCTGTACAGCTTTCCTGCGAATAAGCTAGAACTTTGGATGTCGCTAGAGTCAGAGCGATTTCTCGACCCGGTAATTCGTCGTGAGTTTTATAAAGAAAAAGATGTAATTTTAGAAGAGCGACGGATGCGGGTAGATAATTCACCGATTGGCATGATGGTGGAAAAATTTATCGATACTGCTTATAAAGTCCATCCCTACAGGCGTCCGATAATTGGTTATGACGAAGATATCCGCAATCTGACACCAGAGGATGTGCAGAAGTTTTTTGATACTCACTACGTACCAAGTAATATAACGATCGCCATTGTCGGAGATGTCAATCCGGTTGAGGTGAAAAAGCTCGCACAAACTTATTTTGGACGTTATCAAGCAAAACCCAAAGCTGTTAAGCAAATCCCGGTGGAACCGCAACAACAACAAACACGAGAAGTTACTTTACAGCTAGCTTCTCAACCCTGGTATTTGGAAGGTTATCATCGTCCGGCAATAACTCATCCAGATAATGCAGCCTATCAAATCATTGGCAGTTTATTAAGTGATGGGCGCACGTCACGGCTGTATAAATCTTTGATAGAAAAGCAGCGTTTGGCGTTAAATGCCCAAGGTTACAGTGGATTTCCTGGAGATAAATATCCAAACCTGATATTTTTCTATGCTCTCACGGCTCCTGGTCATACAGTTGATGAATTGGCGGTAGCTTTGCGCCAAGAAATTGACAAATTAAAAACTGAGCCTGTAACGGCGACTGAGTTGGAACGGGTGAAAACTCAAGCACGGGCGAGTTTGTTACGCACCCTCGCTTCTAATATGGGCATGGCAGAGCAATTGTTGGAATATGAGGTCAAAACTGGTTCTTGGCGAAACTTGTTTAAGCAGTTGGATGATATTGCGGCGGTGACAACTGTTGATATTCAACGGGTGGCAAAGCAGACGTTTACGCCGGAAAATCGCACGACTGGTAAGCTGTTATCGAAAGAAGGATGAGAGAAGCGGCTTGCTGTAGGCTACCGCAAATTTTCCAGGCAAAGGGCGTAAAGGAAGAGAGATATGCAGAGGTATAAAGTGAAGAATAAAAGGAAGATGGCATTAAAAATTCAAAATGGGAAGAGGCTTGTTTATGCCTTGATTGTGGCTTTTGCCTTTTTACTTTTAACTTCTTTTAACTTTTCTCTGGCGGCGACGCCTGAGGCAAAGCATTACACTGAATTGCAACTTGCACCGCTACCTGAGATTAAGTTACCTAAGTATGAGCGGTTTGTTCTCCCGAACGGCTTGGTTGTCTATTTAATGGAGGATCACGAGTTACCCTTGGTGAAAGGTACGACATTAATCCAAACTGGGAGTCGTTTGGAGCCACTAAAGAAAGTCGGGTTGGCTGGTTTTACAGGCGCAGTCATGCGGACTGGGGGAACTAAGAAGCATTCGCCTGATGAACTCAACGAGATGTTGGAACAACGAGCAGCTGAGGTTGAAACTAGTATTGGTGAAGCTTCTGGTACTGCTAGCTTTGAGGCACTCAGTGAAGATTTAGAAACGGTGTTTGGGCTGTTTGCTGAGGTACTGCGATCGCCAGTATTTGCTCAAGAAAAGCTAGACTTGGCTAAGACACAAGTTAAGGGTGGTATTGCTCGTCGCAATGACGATCCAGATGATATTGCTAGTCGAGAATTTGAGAAATTGATCTATGGGAAAGCGAGCCCTTATGCTCGCACGACAGAGTATGCAACGGTGGATCAAGTTTCTCGTGAGGATTTGCTGAAGTTTTATCAGCAATATTTCCACCCCAATAATATGATTTTAGGGATTGTGGGAGATTTTAACTCCAAGAAAATGCGATCGCTCATTCAAGCTCAGTTTGGCGACTGGAAGCGCAACCCCAAAATTGCTAAACCCCAATTACCAGAGGTTTCAGCAGCTAATGCCGGTGGAGTCTTTTTTGTCAATCAACCACAACTGACCCAAAGTAGTGTGCTTATCGGGCATTTAGGCGGAAGGTTCGACAATCCAGACTATCCCGCGCTGAATGTATTAAATGAAGTGTTAAATGGATTTGGCGGACGCTTATTTAATGAATTGCGATCGCGTCAAGGTTTAGCTTACTCAGTATACGGCTACTGGAGTCCCCGCTACGATTATCCGGGAATGTTTATTGCTGGTGGACAAACGCGATCGGATGCTACCGTGCAGTTTGTCAAAGCCTTACAAGCTCAAATCAAGCGTATCCAAGCTCAAAGAGTGACAGCAAAAGAACTGGCTTTTGCCAAAGACTCTACACTCAACTCCTTTGTATTCAACTTTCAAACCCCCGGTCAAACCTTATCACGGTTGATGCAATACGAATATTACGGCTATCCCGCTGATTTCCTCTTTCGCTATCAAAAAGCCGTCGCCGCCACCACAGCCGCCGATGTGCAACGAGTAGCACAAGAATACCTCAAGCCAGAAAATATCGTAACTCTAGTGGTGGGGAATCAAAGCGCCATTCAACCGCCCCTAACGCAGCTAGCTGCACAGGTAACGCCGATAGATGTGACGATTCCCAATTCGCAACCACAAGCAAAGAACTAGTTGTATAGATTGATGCTTTAGTCAAACATCCTTTATCTAGAAGAGTAAAAGCTTCACAAACTTCGAGTCTGTGAGGCTTTTCAGAAATTAGTGAAGGTATTGATAAATATGTAAGAATACGTAACTTTTTACTATTAATTAGTTTAATGTTACCTATCAGTTGAAGTCGGTGTTTTTTGTAACGAAGCAATTAACAGGCAAACAATACCGATACTAATAAATGAATCTGCCACATTAAATACAGCAAAGTTAATCAGGCGAAAATCAAGAAAATCAACAACATAGCCTAAAACAAAGCGATCAATGCCATTGCCCATAGCTCCACCTAAAATCAAACCATAACCTAGCTGATCCCACAGATTTAACGCTGGACTAAATAATGCCAACGCTATCAATACTAAACTCACTCCTAAAGATAGCCAGCGCAACCACTCTACTTTCCCACTTAACAGGCTAAAAGCGGCACCAGTATTAGTAACATAGGTAAGGTGAAATATTCCAGGTAAAAGTGGTAGTGTTTGCCCCAACCTGAAAGTTTGCACCACCCAGTATTTTGTTATTTGGTCTAAGAAAAAAACTATGAAGGCAGCAATCCAGAAAAGACGATTTTTTAAATGCATGGCGAATTAGTCAAGAGTCAAGAGCAGCCAGTCATGTGCTCAGAGAAGTCGGAGCGCCGGCTTAAGGGAATCTGAATTTCGGGGGGTTCCCCGTTAAGTGAACTGTGTTTAAAGGTCAAGAGTCAAGGTTTAAGAGCTAATCTTTGGACAATGGACTAATGACTAATAAAACATTAAGTGACGCAATACATATGCTATTACAGTTACGGCACAGACTACAGTTAGTTGCCCTGGTAGTGCAAACCAGGAGTATCTAAGGATTGCTTGCATCAAGGATAGATTTTCTGTGCCTTTCCACTGAAAAAGATAGCTAATAATCAAATAATTAATACCGCATAAGTGGAGAGTTAACAAGCCACAGATGCAACTAAAGGCAAGGGTTTCTATTCTAGGTCTAGCTTTAAAGGCGAACAAGCCACAAATCCAAGCTCCAGGAATAAAGCCCAGCAGATAGCCAAACTGAGAGAGCTTCACATAACCGATACCACCACCATCGGCAAATACAGGTAATAAGGTTAACCCCATCACTAAATAGGCAATTTGCGACAGTGCACCAGCATTTTTGCCTCCTAAACAACCCACCAACAGTACTGCGCCAATTTGAAAAGTGACACCTAAAGAAAAAGTTTGAATTCCGTGCTGACTCCAGCTCCAAGGTAAGGTGATGCCATAAGCTTCTAGAAAAGTGCCACCCACTGTCAGGAGTAAGCCAACCATAGACCATAATAATTGATTGGAAACAGCAAACATTTATCAGGCAACCAAGGAAAGGCAAAAGCGAAAACCAACAGCAACCAGTATAGACATTACATTAATATATATGCCTGTACTGCTTCCCTACGGGACAGCATTGCTTAAGAGTAGGGGTATTGCCAATAGGTGTCAACTTAACGTAAAAGTGATGTCCCGCAAGGAACTTAAGTTTTTTGCTAATAGCACAAGTCATCTGAAGATGACTAAATACCTCCAAAAATCTCTAGTCTACTGAAGTAGACTTTAGCTGTTAGCCTTGAACTAAAGTTCAAGGTGGGTGATGAAGCCAACAGTTAAGCTATTCCTAGCTTAAGTTGACACGAATGGGTATGCAGAACCTAAAAAGCAGGCGGAGGTTCCAATCTGACAGTAGGATACCCTATCTTAAACCTGACATCTTGATTAATAATTTATTGCTAGTATTTAGCAGTAAATTCATTTAAAAATGTGCAAATTAAAAAATATTTAAAGCGTACCAAAATTATTTGTATTTTACTTTATTCAGTGCTAAATCTTGGTGTAATTTAAATCAAAGTTGAAATCATTACGTATTTAAATCTGTGCCTTTACTAACTTTAACTTGAATGAACCTAAGTAGGTGTTAGGATTTACTTAACCAGTTGTTAACTTTTTTGTGACCCTTCAGTGCTAATGTTCATACTGTTAATCCATAGCATAATTTATAAAAATCCTTTATGTTCTCTTCAAAGATGCAGTTAGTTGCTCCCTTAGTTGCTCTGGCAATTGGTATTGCCTCTTGCGGCGATAACAATCAAGCTTCTAACAACCCTAGCCCAGCAGCTGATGGCGGTGCTACCCCAGCTACCACTACAGCAGCTGGATCAAATTTATCTGGAACAGTAAAGGTAGATGGTTCCAGTACCGTCTATCCTATTTCTGAGGCAATGGCAGAAGAGTTTCAAAAGGCGAATACTGGGGTAAAAGTTACTGTAGCTTCCTCTGGTACGGGTGGAGGCTTTAAGAAGTTCTGTGCAGGTGAAACTGATATTTCTAATGCTTCGCGCCCGATTAAAGCGGAAGAAGTAGAACTCTGTAAAAAAGGTAATATCGAATATATTGAATTACCGATCGCTTATGATGGACTTTCAGTGGTAGCTAACCCCCAAAACAACTTTGTTGATTGCCTTAAAGTTGATGAACTGAAAAAAATGTGGGAGCCAGCAGCTCAAGGCAAAGTTACCCAATGGAACCAAATTAACCCTAAATTCCCAGCAGAAAAAATAGGTTTGTACGGTCCTGGTACTGACTCTGGGACTTATGACTATTTTACTCAAGCAGTTGTGGGTAAAGAAGGAGAAAGCCGAGGCGATTTTACTGCTAGTGAAGATGACAACACCCTGGTACAGGGTGTGAGTTCAGACAAAGGCGGTTTGGCCTTCTTCGGCTATGCCTATTACGAAAACAACAAAGACAAATTAAAGCTTGTAGGCATTGATGGTGGTAAGGGCTGTGTTCAACCTAGTCCACAAACGATCGCCGATGGTACTTACCAGCCCCTAGCTCGCCCAGAGTTTATCTACATCAAAAAAACAGCGGCAGCGCGTCCTGAAGTCAAGGCTTTTGTTGATTTCAATTATGCTGAGGCAAACCAAAAGTTAGTTACAGAAGTGGGCTACGTACCTTTACCTAGCGACCTACTCCCTGAAGTTCAGGCACGTTTCAATAATGGCACAGTAGGTTCGGTTTTTGAGGGCAAGGGTTCTCAAATCGGTGTAACCCTGAAAGACCTTCTCAAGAAAGAAAAGTAAGAGTTATTGAAGAAGAATTCAGAAGTCAGAATTCAGGAGCGATGCCCTGAGCCTGCCGTTGGCGCAGCCTCTCGGTCAGAATCAAGACGCTCTCTACGTTCGCGCAGCGTGTCGCAGACAGACCCTAAAAGCGTAGCTTGCTTCTCTGTAAGAGTAACGCGGACTCGCTATCAGTGGCGGGCTGAATCCCCCACTGATTGAAGACCACACTTTGGCGCTGCTCAGTGACCACCAAATTGAAAATTTGGTGGGGGTGCAAAAACGCCGCTTATTCAGCGTTCGACTGAGCGCTCACGCCGAAGTCCGCCACTTGTAAAGAATTAATTCTGAATTCTGACTCCTGACTCCTGAATTCTGTTTGATAAAAAGAAAGAGTTTGAATTTATGAGGTTGTCCCCAAATGACTACCAGCCCACCATCTAATGAACCAGATAAATCTAACTTATGGCAGCCCAATCGGACTTTGAGTAAGCGGGTGGAAACTGGCGTAAAAGCGCTGTTTGCCTTGTTTGCTTTCGTCTCAGTTTTAACCACAATTGGGATTGTCTTAACGCTGATTTTTGAGACTGTAGAATTCTTTAAAGCCGTGTCCATCTGGCAGTTTTTAACAGATACACAATGGACGCCGCTGTTCACTAATAAGCAGTTCGGAATCATGGTGCTAATTAGTGCCACATTGCTCTCATCTGTAATTGCGATCGCAGTAGCATTACCACTAGGATTATTAGCTGCTATCTGCTTAAGTGAGTATGCTCCGGCTGAACTTCGCAAATGGCTAAAGCCAGCCCTAGAAGTATTAGCTGGGGTACCAACTGTTGTGTTTGGTTACTTTGCATTGTTTACAGTTACACCCTTCCTCCAAACATTCATCCCTGGTATACAGGGCTTCAATGCTTTGAGTGCAGGTGTCGTATTGGGAATTTCGATTATTCCTTTGGTAGCTTCTTTGAGTGAAGACGCTATTTATTCCGTTCCGCGTAGTCTGCGGGAAGGTGCTTATGCATTGGGATCAACCAAGCGGGAAACAATTATTTCAGTAGTGTTACCAGCGGCTTTATCTGGGATAGTAGCTTCTTTTATCTTGGCTATTTCCCGCGCTATTGGTGAAACAATGATTGTCACCATCGCGGCTGGACAAAACCCTCAATTGGGCTTCAATCCGTTAGTGCCAATTCAGACAATGACAGCATACATTGTCCAAGTGAGTAAAGGAGACACACCAGCCGGCTCACTAGCGTATAAAACTATTTTTGCGGTGGGTATGACTTTGTTTCTGATCACCTTAGCCCTGAATATTTTTAGTTACTGGTTTGTTCGCCGCTTCCGGGAGAAATACGAATGACAACAAGTGATACTAAGTCGACAAATCAGTCTGGGGTCAATCCAAACTTTGACCTCGCGCTGAATAAACGCTACAACCTCGACAAAGTTTTTGCGATCGCTACTTGGGTTGCAACTTCATTTGCGTTGCTGGTGTTAGCTATTTTACTTATTGATGTCTTGACTGACGGTCTTGGTGGCTTGAATTGGTCTTTTCTTACCAGCTTTTCTTCTCGCCGTGCCTCCTCTTCTGGGATATTAGCTCCCTTGGTTGGTACTATTTGGCTGTTGGTAATAACAGCCTTAATTTCCTTTCCCTTAGGAGTAGGTGCAGGAATTTTCTTAGAAGAATATGCCACAGACAACTGGTTTACTCGCTTAATTGAAATCAACATTGCAAATTTAGCCGCAGTGCCATCGATTATTTACGGCTTGCTAGGCTTGCAAATTTTTGTCCGGGTGATAGAACCAATCACCAAGGGACGTAGTGTGCTAGCTGGTGCTTTAACCTTGAGTTTGTTAATTCTACCAATTATCATTATTACCACTCGTGAAGCATTACGTGCGGTTCCCGATAGTCTAAGACAAGCAGGTTTTGCCCTTGGTGCCAACAGATGGCAAATCATCCGAGAACAAATTTTCCCCATTGCTTTACCAGGTATACTTACTGGTACAATTCTGGCACTTTCACGAGCGATCGGTGAAACAGCACCGTTGATTGTAATCGGGGCTGTTGGGTTCATTACTTTCTTACCTGAACTTTCTTTAAAAGGCTTGCAAAGTCCTTTTACAGCACTACCAATTCAGATTTTTGACTGGGTTTCTCGCCCTCAAGTAGAGTTTCATCAAAATGCTGCTGCTGGCATTATTGTTTTGATGATCGTGTTGCTGTTGATGAATTCAACAGCCATAATTTTACGCAATAAATTTCAGCAGTCACGCTAAACAAACCCTATCTAAATGTATATTTTCAGTATCTACCTGAAATTTTTGTATGGTATCAAACTCAAAAACCGCAACTTACGAGAGTATTTTACAAGCTGAACAGTTATCTGTTTTCTATGGTAGTTTTAAAGCAGTTCGTGATGTC
Organism: Nostoc sp.; assembly: GCF_041747015.1. Lineage (GTDB taxonomy): Bacteria > Cyanobacteriota > Cyanobacteriia > Cyanobacteriales > Nostocaceae > Nostoc. The sequence continues at coordinate 23,281 of NZ_JBGTFY010000233.1, read as the reverse complement.
AACTTAAACATTGGCAAAAACAAAATTACTGCTCTTATTGGCCCTTCTGGATGTGGTAAAAGCACTGTACTAAGATGTTTTAACCGCTTAAATGACTTGATTCCTGGCGCACACATTGAGGGAAGAATTACCTTTGATGATACCGATATTTATGACAAAAAAATTGACACAGTAGAATTGCGCCGTCGGGTTGGGATGGTGTTTCAAAAGCCTAACCCTTTCCCAAAATCAATTTATGAAAATATCGCCTTTGGAGCCAGAATTAACGGCTATCGAGGTGATATGGATGAATTAGTAGAGCGGAGTTTAAAGCAAGCTGCTTTGTGGGATGAAGTTAAACATAAACTTAGACAAAGTGGTTTATCTATATCTGGTGGTCAACAGCAGCGTTTGTGTATTGCTCGTGCTTTAGCAATTCAACCAGAAGTTTTACTAATGGATGAACCCTGTTCAGCCCTTGACCCAATTTCAACTTTGCGGGTTGAAGAATTACTCCAAGAATTGAAGTCGCAATATACGATTATTATCGTCACCCACAATATGCAGCAGGCTGCGCGGGTGTCGGATATGACAGCATTTTTTAATGCACAGGCGACAGAAACGGGCAGCAAAATGGGATATCTAGTCGAATACGATTTTACAGAGCATATTTTCAACAATCCTCAGCAGGAAGATACCCGAGATTACGTCAGCGGTAAATTTGGATAAATGTTTCACATTGCTGATGTTGGAGCAGTGAGAGATATACAGCCTCAAAAAGTTCATTTACTTAATATTTAGAAGCATTTAAAATGCTCTCAGAAGTGGTTAACCAGGATTTGCCATAAGTCCTGCAATGTCTCTCACGGGCTGAACTTTATAATATCCTTTGAGGTTTTCCATAGACTTTCAGCTTAGAATAACTAAGTCAATCTTCAAACCAAGCTTAATCTCAGTATTTAAGTTTGTCAGCCGTGAAACTTACCATACTGAGAAAGTCAGGCAAAAATATGGCTGCAAAAATTCCTGTCACAGTGATTACAGGCTTCTTAGGTAGTGGAAAAACCAGCCTAATTCGCCACCTGCTACAAAACAACCAAGGACGCCGCATTGCCGTTTTAGTCAACGAATTTGGCGAACTCGGTATTGATGGCGAATTATTGAAATCTTGTCAAGTTTGCCCAGAAGATGATGAGGGCGACAGTAATATTTTTGAATTAACTAATGGCTGCTTATGCTGCACCGTGCAGGAAGAATTTTACCCGACGATGCAAGAGTTAATCAAGCGGCGAGATAGCATCGACTGCATTTTGATTGAAACCTCTGGTTTAGCCTTGCCAAAACCCCTGATAAAGGCTTTTCGCTGGCAAGAAATTCGCAACGCCGCCACTGTAGATGCGGTGATTACTGTAGTAGATTGTGCGGCGGTAGCAGCAGGGACATTTGCTAGCGATCCAGAGGCGATCGCAGCCCAGCGACAAGCAGATGATAGTCTAGAACACGAAACACCCTTACAAGAACTGTTTGAAGACCAACTTGCTTGTGCAGACTTAGTAGTATTGAATAAAATTGACTTGGTAGATGCCGAGACAAAAGCCAGAGTTGAGGAATTAATTAAACAAGAGTTGCCCAGAGTGGTAAAGATTGTCGAGAGCAATGGTTCTCAACTAGATGCATCTATATTATTAGGATTTCAAGCCGCAGTTGAAGATAACTTAGATAGCCGTCCCAGTCATCATGATACTGAAGAAGACCATAACCACGACGAAGAGATTACTTCAGCTAATTTAATTTTGGATCGTGCCTTTGACCCAGAAAAACTGCAACAGCAGTTGCAAACATTGGCACAACAACAAGAAATTTACCGGATTAAAGGCTTTGTCGCAGTGCCAAATAAATCTATGCGCCTAGTCATGCAGGGCGTGGGAACTAGATTTGATAAATTTTACGATCGCCCCTGGAAACCAGATGAGGCTAGGCAAACTCGGTTAGTTTTCATCGGTCGTGATTTGAATTCTTCAGAAATTGAATCGCAGCTAGTAGCTTTATAAGTTAGGAGTTAGGAGTTAGGAGTTATGAATAACTGCTTAATTCAAAAACATTTAAAATAATGTTAATCGTTTAAAATTTCTAATTCGTAACTCCTCAACCATACCTTTTCATTCCTAATTTATCAATTCTGACTTTACCAAACTATGACTATTTCTCAACTATTTAACATTGCCAATCTTTTCGTCTTGCCTTTTTGGGCTTTGATGATTTTATTGCCAAACTGGAAAGTCACACGACAGATAATGGAATCATAATCTGCCTTTTATGCTATTAACAGGCGCGTATTCATATTTGTTTATCAATAGTATTACACCAGAAAACGCCCAAGCTTTATCGAATCCCCAATTAGCTGATATTGCGCGATTTTTTACAGATGAAACAGCTGCTGCAACAGGTTGGATTCATTTTTTAGTGATGGATTTATTTGTGGGTCGCTGGATTTATTGGGAAGGTCAGAAAACGGGTATTTGGACAATTCACTCTCTGGCTTTATCTTTGTTTGCTGGGCCTTTAGGATTACTGTCTCACATCTTGACTGACTGGATTGTTAAGAGATTTTTCCCAAAGTTTCAGCAAAATGAAACTGTGACGGTAGCAGAACAAAAAGTATCATCAACTGGTACATAATATTAGGGGCGCATAACTAGCTGTACGCCCCTAATACCATTAATTACCTGATTTTAAAATTATTAAGCGTTATCTTGTCTATAGTCGGCATCTAACCAACAACGTGGTAAATCTTCACCAGACGGAAAAACAAGATTTTCTTTTTTAAAATTCTCAGGCTGTTGTTCTTCTTGACCTTCTTGATCTTGTGCCTGAACAATATCAGAATTCGGGTCGATTAACTCCTGAATTTCAAGAATTTTTACCAATTCGCCAGTATCTTTAAGTTGTAAAAGCATACAAATTGCCTCAATAAGTTTGCATGAAAGTTCTGGGCGAGTCTGAAGTATTCTTAAGTATAAACTCGCTCATATCTCAACTGATTTAGAACGTCGAGATTCCTTAATTGTTAAAGGAAATTTTTACCAGATATACACAAATTGCCCAAAATTAATCTTATGTGTATATGTGGTTTTTATTTTTATAAAATTGATCCAGTAAACAAACCCTAATTCAGCGTCTCAAATACAAAATTGAATAAGATAATGCTGACCGATAAAATTGTCTAATTCAAATAATCTTAGTTTTAGCGATTAGATTTCGCGCTGATATTTTTCCAAAATATCTACTAAGTTGACCTGGCATTGCAATGGCAGTAAATCGATTAAAGGAATTTCACTTTTACCACCGCCAATTTTTATTGGAATTGATTTCAAGACTTTTGTAACTTGGTCTTCATTTACATTCTTAGAAGTAATTAAGGGATATAACTGTTCAGCAACAAGGGTATGCAGTTTGGCATTAGATAAATAAAGATGCCATTTGGCAATGTCCATATAGACATTTTCACCAATTTCAGCTGCTAGGGCTTCCAGTAGTTCTGTGGTGTTAGTTTTAGCCATAAAAATAATCCTACATTAGGAAAGAGCGCAAAATTTCAAACTTTTTAATATTATGGCTCATTTAATAGGCTGATTCTACTACCATAGGTTACAATCGCCCCAGCATCAACAGTCCGTCTTCAGGTGGATTTGGATGGAGTTTCAGTGTAGTTAGCGATCGCAGTAATATAAATCAGATGCACCAACAATATTACTGTCCAACTTACTGTTACCCAAGGCAGCCACTCCCACGTAGTGCCTTTCAAGATGTGGAAAAACCATAAACTAGAGTTAATAGTAGCAGCGATCGCCACATGCACAGCAAAGTTCATCCGGTCATCGATCTTGCGGTAATCAGGGTCTTTGCGATCGGGTTTGCGAGGCCAACGAGGAGGCATAAATATTTGTTACAGATTTAAATACACCCTATTCAGGGTAACTCAAACTTTGAGACAAGAAGACTTAGAACCCCAACTTTCTACTCACCACGCTCACGTCGTTCGATTTGGTCGGTTTGATAATCGTGCTGAAACTGCTCTAACTCTTTGACCCTGCCTTCCTATTGCTTTATCTTCCGTAGCAATCCCTCCTGACTTTGGGAACTCGTGCAAAATTTGCGCCAATGCTCAATATCAGACATTAAAAGATCTCCTGTGTAGATTTGCCTGGATGAATGTAAATATTCACCTCAGTGCTTACTAAAAAAGGTGACACGATTGATAATAAAGGTAAGCATTATCTTCACAAAATTTATGTTTTTAACTTGGTTAGACAGCAACTCTTGGTTACTAGAAATCGGTGAAAAGCGGATAATGATTGATCCTTGGCTAGTTGGTTCGTTAATTTTTAGCAATTTGGATTGGTTATTTAAAGGCTCGCGATCGCAAAATCGCCCAATACCAGATAATATTGATCTGATCCTGCTGTCTCAGGGTTTAGAGGATCATACTCACCCACCAACGCTTAAATTACTTGATCACAGCATCAAGGTTGTAGCTTCTCCCAATGCAGCCAAAGTAGTACAGCAGTTAGGTTACACCCAAGTAACAGTATTAGCTCATGGTGAAAATTTCACCTTAAATAATCAAGTTGAAATCAAAGCTTTTCCCGGCTCTCAAATTGGCCCGACTCTGGTAGAAAATAGTTATCTCCTCAAAGAATTGGAGAGTGGTTTAACTTTATACTACGAGCCTCACGGGTATCATTCACCGCAGCTTAAGCAGGCTGCACCAGTTGATGTGGTGATTACGCCATTTCTTGACTTAACGCTGCCTTTGCTTGGGTCGATTATTCAAGGACAAAATAGCGCTTTGGAAGTGGTAAAGTTGTTACAGCCTCAAGTAATATTGCCTACAGCAGCGGGTGGGGATGTGGTCTTTGAGGGATTGCTGATGAAATTTATTCAGACTAAAGGAAGTGCTGAGGAATTTCGTTCGTTGCTACAGAAGAATAATCTTTCGACGCGGGTGATGGAACCTAAACCAGGCGATCGCTTTGAACTACCATTTTAGTTTTCCGTAGCAAAGCTTACCAAAAGTAAGAAATTATCTAAAGGATTAAAATAATTCGTAATTGCATTAGTTGGTATCTAAATTTCCAATAGGTAAATACTGCCAATCTTACAACTTTTTGAGCAACTTAAACTCTTTTTTAATTACGAATTCCGTTAGCGTAGCGGTAGCGAGTCTGCGTACTCTTACAGAGAAGCAAGCTACGCTTTTAGCGTCTCGTAGAGAGCGTCATTACGAATTATTTGAATCTCCCTGATTACCTCGAATCAAATAGCGTACTTCTTCGAGGAGGATATTAAACCTCTGATCATTTTCTACTTGTTGCTGTTTGAGTAACTCAGTATCCCTTTGACTTTGAGATGCTACTTGCAACAAGGCTTGAACAGTTACTCTCAAGCCATCTACACTATCTCGGACTTCAGCTAGAGAATCTCGGACTTCAGCTAGAGAATCTCGGACTTCAGCTACAGAATCTCGAACTTCAGTTACAGAATCTCGGACTTCAGCTACAGAATCTCGGACTTCAGTTACAGAATCTCGGACTTCAACTACACTATCTCGTATCTGGGACACACTTGAAGCTAACTTATCAAGCATTTCGTCTGTCCAACGTTCAACTGCCATTGTGATTTTGTGTTTTTTAAATTTATTTTTCTCACTACTTTTAATTTTACCAATCGGCAGGTTAAAAAAGTAATACTATGAATTTTTGGCTGGGCGATCGCAAATAAGTGTATTTGGCATCAGACTATGGTTCACAATTAATAACATGGACTTGCCAATTATCTACCACCCAGATTACGTTGCCCCATTGCCTGAAGGACATCGTTTTCCGATGTCTAAGTTCCGACAACTCTACGAATTACTATTAGCTGACGGTGTGGCGCAAACAGAACAATTTCACACGCCTGAACGTCCGCCGCCAGAGTTGATAGAATTAGTCCACATCCCAAGCTACGTTCAAGCTTACTGTGAAGGAACCCTAGACCCCAAAGCACAGCGTCGCATTGGTTTACCTTGGAGTCCAGCATTAGCGAATCGTACCTGTGTAGCGGTAGGTGGTACGATACTTACTGCTAAAATGGCATTAAGTCAGGGTTTAGCTTGTAATACTGCTGGTGGGACTCATCATGCCTTTCCTAGTTATGGATCTGGTTTTTGTATTTTCAACGATTTAGCGATCGCTTGCCGCGTTTTGCAAAAATTTGGACTCGTCCAAAAAATCCTCATTGTGGATTTGGATGTTCATCAAGGAGACGGCACCGCTTTTATATTCCAAGACGATGAGAGTGTTTTTACTTTCTCCATGCACTGCGAAGTCAATTTCCCCGGTACTAAACAAAACAGCGATTTGGATGTTCCTTTGCCACTGGGAATGGAAGATGACGCTTATTTACAAACTTTAGCGAATTATTTAACAGATTTATTATCTAAAGTCAACCCAGACTTAGTATTTTATGATGCAGGTGTTGACCCTCATATAGGCGATCGCTTAGGCAAATTAGCCCTTACCGATACTGGCATTTTTCGCCGGGAAATGCAGGTTTTAAGTACCTGTATAAGTAGCGGTTATCCTGTCGCTTGCGTTATTGGCGGCGGTTATGCTGATGATATGAAATCTCTTGTTTGGCGGCATTCCCTGCTGCATCGCGCCGCCAGTGAAGTTTATCAACAGTATAAACTTTGATACAGCCTCTATTCTTAGGAAGTCCCTTCGATGAGAAAATTGGGAAAAGCAATAACAGTAATAATATTAAGTACATTGTTAGGAATTCCGTTAACTATTTTATCGCTGTGGTATCAGAATCCTCCAGGTTGTAAACAACTCTGCTCAAGTGAACCATGTTCTCCAAATGCGTGTATGGGTGGTGATTCTTTAACGGCTGGGTTCCCATTCCCAGTAGTGCATGACGGCGAGGTTGGTAGCTCACCTACAGGTGGCTGGGGGACAATCGGAGTTGAAGATTTTTCCAGTATAAATTTTGGGGCATTTTTATTAGATGCCTTGTTTTACGGTGTCATAATAATCATGCTTTTTGCGATTACAAAAAGTATTTTTAAATCTGTAAAACGTTCAAGACGGTTGGGCTAATACGGACAAGGTAAATAGTGGATGAACAACGGCAAACTCAGAGTCTACGAACTAGCAAAAGAATTAAATTTAGATAACAAGAAGCTATTAGTAATTTGTGAAAAGCTCAAAATCGCAGTTAAAAGCCATACTAGCGCAATCTCAGAATCCGATGCAGAACGCATTCGTGTAGCGATTAATAAACTAACAGCAAAATCCTCGAAAACTAAAATAAACTCTGAAGATTGGGGCTATATGTTTATAGCTTCAGCAATTGATAGCTTTATCCGCCATCTTGAAGGTGAAACCGCCCTTAAATCATATCCCGAATTTAAAGAGCGGCGCGATCGCGCCAATGAGTTAATGTTGGAATGTGTCGGGAAAAAGCCTTCTCTATTTTATGTGCGTCGCAAGGGTGCAGGGAAAGAGCAAAGAGAAGAAATTTGGGATTTGACAATAGCAACAGATAGCGATGATTTTCAATTACCCGAAAGACTTGAGAAGCTCAGAAAAACATTAGGATTCAGAGCGGCTGTACAAAAAGATGGACGCGGCGGTTTAAAGATCCTTTCGGCTCAGTTGCTACAACCCTCACGGGGACACGCCGATAGCTATGCTGTACCTTGTCGCTTACGTTTGCTGTCTAATCATCAGCATCATCTCGACATTCCGCCAAAGATATTGGCACGTATAGCAGCAGCGCCAGTTTGTGGCGATCATGTACCTACAGAAGATCAGCTTAAAGCTTGGAAAGCGTTTTTGCAAATTGAAGAAAAAATCGCAAAAGCGCGGCAATTTTGCGTGCGTTATGTAAGTCATAACTATAATTTCAAAAGGCGGATCAGTTTTGAAATTGATGTATCCTCGGCCACCCTTGACGGCTTTTATCAAAATTCTCTCGACGTGGAAAACTTTTGGGAACGAGCAAGACGCACAAAAAACGAAGATTTAAAGCTTTTTGAAACTGCTCCTGTCGGAAAAAATTGGACTAATGGTCGTCAACTAGGGACTGTTGAAGATGTTGACCCCAACCGTTGTATTATCAGTCTCAGGCTAGAACGCGACTTAGCTGAATACATGGCAGCAGAGCGTTATCAATTACCAGCTACCGGATTTTTGTGTTTTGAGGCAGTGGGTGATATTCAGCAGATTCAGCGCAAGAAAAAAGCTTTGGAAGATTTGAATAATGGTTACACCCAGAATCCCTATTTGGGCAACTTTTTATTCGATGCTTCTCAGGCTAGACAAATTAAAACAACTATCGAACTTCAAGCACAAGATTTGTTATTATCTTCTGCTAATCCTGGGCAGAAAGCAGCAGTAGAAAAGGTACTTGCCGCTAAGGACCTTGTTCTGATCCAAGGGCCACCAGGTACTGGTAAAACTACCGTAATTGCCGAGATTTGCTATCAAATTGCGCTTCGCGGTGGGCGTACTTTAATCGCTTCTCAAGCCAATTTAGCAGTAGATAACGCCTTGAGTCGATTAGTTCACAACCCAGTCATTCGGGCTGTACGCAAGGGTAGAGCCGAGAAAGTTGGGGAGGAAGGACAGCCATTTTTAGAAGACCAAGTGATTGGCAGATGGCTAGAAAATACAGCAAATGACTGCGAAATCAGTCTGAACCAACGCCTCGAAAATATCCAAATTTTCAGTCAATTATTAGCATCATCACAAAGATTTACAGCTTACTTCCAAGCAGAGGAAGAATTTAATCAGCAACAAACTAAATTCAATAAAAATAAGTTAAAAGTAGAGTCCAACTTCAAAAATCAAGAAAATTCTTATAACCAAATTGTAGAACAACAAAACGGGGTTGAATCTCTAGTTGCAGGTTTAGAAAACATACTAAATACTGCACCAAATGTCAACTGGGAAGCTCCAGAAGTTATAGATTTTTTGCCACTTCTTAAGCCATATACAGAAGGTAACAGTTTAGTAGAAGAATTTTTAGCAAATGTTTGTCAAGCCATCAAATATACTGATGAACTTGGCTTTGTGCGTCCGGCATTTGGTGCTTTTGGTCTAGCAGTTTGGTTGCATGAAATAGCAACAGAAATTGCTGAATTTAAAACTAATTTAACTTATGCTCAAAATTTAACTGAAGCTATGTTAGAAGTTGCAGCCCGGGTACAAGTTGTTAAACAGAATTTTGCCTCGTTAAATCAGCTACAACCAGATTATCAGCAATATCTTACCAAGTTGCAAAATATCCAGCAAACAATCCAGATTTGGCAAAATCGTAAACGGGAAATTGATTATATCATTTCAGCAGTAAAGGAATGGAAGTCTACAGCACATTCCCATCTCTATCAAACCTTGAAAGAATGTCATCAATCAGGTTTACCATTAACAGACAATTTAGTAGACTTACCACTAGGTTTATTGATGTTTGCAAATACATTAAAACTAACCATAGTACCAAAAAACTACAATATTAACTTACCAGATTGGGAGCTATTGACTAAAGCGATCGCTTATGAAATAGAAGGAGGTTTTACTGATAGGAAAGGTAAACAGCATAATTTTAGCTATTTTTTACAACAAAATTTTAGTCAGATGCCAATGGTGCTATCAAAGAGCGATGGCACCCAATGGCATGAAACTTACCAACAGTTTAACAATTATCAACTCCTCACTCCAAAACAGCGAAAATTACTGGTTGAAAATACCCAGTTTTTTTTAATTAGAATAAAACAAACCTATGGTGCATCATGGGAATGGAATAACATCGACTCTACTCTCACCCGCCTTACACAAGAATTGCTTGATACTATTCTTGTAAATGCACGTCAATGCGTTTTAAAAGTCAAAACCGAAACTGAACAACAGCTTCAGCATCTGCAACAACTATTAAATGAACTTCAGAAAAATGAAATAAGTCAACACCAAATATCTATTACCCAAGCTGAGGTAGAAAAAGCACAGCAGGATGCTAATTTGCAACTTGGAGAAGTTATTAATAGATTGCAAGAACTTAATCAACAAAATATACCTGCTCAATTACGCATTCTAACTGAACAATATCTCGCAACACAATCAAATATTTGGGAGCAGCCCCAAGAATTCTCAAAGCAAGTACATTCTTGGGTAACTTGCATTAGTCAACTTGAAACCTTGAGTTCATCATTAGAACCTTTTGCTGTGCTGGAGATGATTAAAAACTCTCTACATGAGCATTTATCAAAACTAAAACAAGAAACTGAAGTTTTTCTACAGCAGCTTCAGAAATTACAAATTAGCCTCTGCGAAATAGAAAATAAATTACAACCACAACCATCAAAAAACTTAATAGAAGAAAGAAATTGGTGGTTGACAGAATGGCAAAGGATACCCGATAAATTTAAACCGGAAAATTCTGCTGCTGACTTGTTTAATATAGAATTATTACGCAGCATTAATATTAAATTGCTAGATTGGCAACAGCAACTCCAAAAAGAAGAAACTTATCTCCACAAATATAAGAATTTCGTTCAAGATTGGATTGAAAAATTAAGAAATCCAACAGAGCGCGATGGCGACGATTTAAGGCGTATATATCTAGATAATGCCAACGTCGTCGGTATCACCTGTGTTCAAGCTGCAAATAGAGGTTTTTCGGAAGAATTCAAATCTTTTGATGTCGTGATCATTGATGAAGTTAGTAAGTGTACTCCACCAGAGTTACTAATCCCAGCTTTGAAAGGCAAAAAGTTAGTGATGGTAGGCGATCATCGACAATTACCACCTATGCTTGATACTAGCACTTTAGAAGAAGTTGCTCAAACAATTGGTAATAGACGAGAAGAACTACAATTTTTAGAAGAATCACTCTTTAAAAGTCAGTTTGAATCTGCTGATGAAAGCATCAAAGAAATGCTAACTACACAGTATCGAATGCACCCATTTATTATGGGTGCAATAAATCAGTTTTATGATGGTAAGCTAGAATCTGGTATTTTAGAGCCGGATACAAAACGCGCACATCATCTAGCAGGTGAAATCATTCAAGAATCTCAGCATATTATCTGGGTAAAAACGCCTATAGAAAATCCGTTTTTAGAGCAACGGAACGGAACCTCTTACTTTAATACTCAAGAAATTGATGCGATTGAACGTTTATGTCAGCAGTTCGAGAATATTTGGGCTGATAAAGTTGCTAATGGTGAACCAAAAAAAGAAATTGCTGTAATTACATTTTACGGCGCTCAATTAAGAAAAATTGATGAGCGCCTACAATCTGAACTTTTCCCTTCGCTAGAAATTCGTACTGGTACAGTAGACCGATTTCAAGGCATGGAAAGACCTGTTGTAATTGTGAGTATGGTTCGCAACAATAACAAAGGAGATGTGGGTTTTGCTAAGAAGCCAGAACGGGTTAATGTTGCATTTTCTCGCGCTCAAGAACTGCTGATAATTGTGGGTTGTCATAATTTATTTACCCATCAAGCAGGTAAAGTCGGAAGTATGTACTCCGAAGTTTCAAATATTGTTAGTCTGCATCAAGGTTTCGTGGATGTTTCTCGAATCATTTGAAAAGTGGTTTTGTTGTTAATTAAAGGCTTAGGTGAAAAAAAGTATAGCAGTTTTAGAATTAACAAACTGCCCTCCAAAACTGATTATTTCTCATTTGGAAACAGACTGGAGACTTTTATGACTAGAGCATGGTGAATCATGTTGATGCTATCAAGACTTTTCAGCAGGCGCTTCACAAATAGCTGACTTAGAATTTTAACGGGAACACGGTACAATCCAGAGGCACTTTTATTGTTACCAATGCGGGTTACGGATGGAAGCGAATTTTCTGACGGCTGTTTTTCTGCCCCTGGCTCTATTTATTATCATGTTAGGTATGGGGTTAACCTTGACCCTAGATGACTTCAAGCGAGTTGTAATCTATCCCAAAGCAGTGCTGATTGGCTTGGCGGCGCAGTTGATCGTGTTGCCGATTGTAGGCTTTGGCATTGCGTCGGTGTTTCCCCTTGAACCACAATTAGCTGTAGGTGTGATGATTTTAGCAGCCTGTCCCGGTGGCGCTACTTCTAACATGATTACGTTTTTGGCCGGGGGTGATGTTGCTCTTTCTGTGACGCTAACAGCTATTAGTAGTTTCATTACGGTTTTTACGATTCCTCTGGTAGTAAATTTGTCAATGCAGAGATTTTTGGGGGAAGGAACAACGCTACAGTTACCTTTCTTAAACACTGTTTTGCAGATTGCGGTGATTACACTTCTACCTATAGCAATTGGGATGATAGCCAAGCGGTATGCACCCGAATTGGCAGACAAGGCAGATAAACCTGTGAAGTGGGTGTCTTTATTTTTCCTGGCGGTGGTAATTACTGGAGTGCTGCTACGAGAACGGAATAATTTTGTTTCTTACGTAATAGATGTGGGCCTGGCAACTCTGGTTTTGAATGTGGTTGCAATGGCTTTAGGTTTTGCGATCGCAACTTTAACCCGATTAGGAGAAAAACGCATTACGGCAATTACCATAGAAGTAGGAATTCAAAATGGGACTCTGGCGATCGCGATCGCTTCTACACCTACGCTGCTGAATACCCCCACAATGGCTATTCCTGGGGCAATTTATGGTTTACTAATGTTTGTCACTGGTGCTGGATTTGCTTGGTGGGCTAGTCGTCGCCAAAGCTTCTTGAAAGCATAAAACTAGTTTGCCTCATTGGTTACAAGTATTTGTACAAATTAAATTACCCCATCTTATTTCATTGATGTTTCTCGCCTCTTCTGCTAAACCGATTGATGACAATCTCAAGAATTTTGTAGATGAAATTGAGGCGATATAGTGGGCAAATTAGCGATTTTCAAAACCGACATTTTTTGTCGTAAAATTTTGCTTTTGAGTAACTGTGTAGGATTGACAATACAGACTAAATAGCAATTTTATTTGATTTGTGAAAATGAAACGCTTAGATTGCCGACTTATTAGAGAAGTCGGCCATTTTCTTATTGGTGGGCAATACTACCCAAAATAAGCAAAGCAACAAAAGTTGAAGATGTTGTTCCTTGCCAGCATCTGGGAATACTAAACTTGGAAACCTTTGTTAGTAAAGGCAAGCTGTGGATGAACAACGCCAAAATCTTAACAAATCGTCCCTATAACACCCCAGAACCATCCGTTACTACCTCTTTCCAGGCAAATTCAGTAGATCACAAACTTTTTCCCAAAGGGCGATTGCTTAGAAATTTTGTAGTCAGCGATACTTTTTATCAGCTGCTGTTTAAACAAGTAGGTAGGGTATCGATAAGAATTGCTTATAAACAATTAGCAACTGAGCTTCTGTAAATTAGCCCGATGGAAGATAAATACCTTCAACAACTTGATATATTTTGTCAACAGCTTGACGTAGGAAGGCTAACATCTGTTTAAGACTAAATAATTCACGATAAATTAATCTTCCACCTCTTCTCTTTCGGCTGATTTTTAGCCATAAAAGGTTAACCCATATATTGACTAGAATAAAAGAGACACCAACGAATAATAATCTTAAAACTGGTTTTTTACTTGTTGTTCTAATTCGGCAGATATTTTTCAGCCTATAACTACTTTCTATTCCAAATCTTTTTCTATAATCTTGATGAATATAAGGTAAATTAGCTTTTACCTTATGAACCACATAAGCAAAGTATTCTACTCCCTTTTGATGTCGTTTGCCCTTCTTATATTTACAAACAATCCATAACTCAAAGGTAACTGAATCAGTTTGACTTCCGCTCAGGGTCATAGTATATGTAGTTTTGTAGCTTTTTCTGCCTTTTAAAAATTGTTTAATTCCTCCTTTTATTCCTGTTTTTATTGCTGGCATGAGCAGAGGGATATCTAAAGCTTGTAACCAACGAATGACGGGAACATTAAAAAATCCCCTGTCCAGATAAAGTTGTTTCACCTGAATATGAAGTACATCAATTTCTGCTAATAGATAAGTAATGATAGCAACACTTGTATCCAGCCATCTAACGCCTCTAATCGCAAGGGTTATACGTTTTCCTTTCAGGACAACATATAAAGTTGCATAAGCATAGAAGGAGCAAGTACCAGATTTCGCCTGGCTGCGATATATATAGGGTAATTCCTCGTTACTAGGCTTGCCATAATAAGGAATTAAATTTAAATCAATAGCTAACTTTAGGTGTCCGTTTTTAATTCCTCTCGGAACTCGACTTTTTAATGCTTGATTAATTTGTCTCTCTAAGTCTTCAAAATCAGTAATTTTATTGAGATGATATCTAATATCATTTCCCGATGGAATTTTCTTCAACGTTTTGGCTGTATTCTCAATAGTATCTCCATTACTTGCTGCTCTCACTAAAATTTCAAATAAAGTTTTTTGATCACATGCCCCTTGAGTTTTAATCGAGAAGTTCTCTGCTAAACACTCAAGAACTTCATCTAAGGTTTCTGTCTCTGTTATAGCCAGTTGTTCTAATGAAGAAGTCAATTATTTTAACAAAATGATACACAACACTTTCATTATTTCACTTCTTGAAACTGTTTAAATAATGATAAGTTTAATTTATGTAATATGTAATATATAGCACTTAATGTACTAGTAAAATTGTAAGTGATCGCCCTTTGGGAAAAAGTTTGTGATCTACTGACAGTAGACCGATTTCAAGGTATGGAACGACCTGTTGTAATTGTGAGTATGGTTCGCAATAATAGTAGAGGAGATGTGGGATTTGCCAAAAAGCTAGAACGAGTTAACGTTGCTTTTTCTCGCGCTCAAGAACTACTAGTAATTGTGGGTTGTCATTCGCTATTTACCCAGCAGGGTGGACAAGTTGGGAGTATGTACTCCAATGTTTCAAACATCGTGCGTCTACATGGAGGTTTTATTGATGTTTCTCGCCTCTTTAGCTAAACCTATTGATGACAATCTCAAAAACATGGTAGACGAAATTGAAGCGCAAAGCCTTAGTTTATCAGTTTTAGCAGCGCGTCAATTCCGTTATAGCTTACGTCAAACTCCTGTAGAAGTAAATGTCAAGGAACCTCGCCAGTTTAACGTACTCGAAGAATTTATTATTCGCGCTGCTATTGAATTTCAACCTCCGCCAACGGAGGATGAATTAGCCTCTGTACTTGGGCTTGATTCTATATTTATCCAAACTACTACTGCAACTCTTCGGACATTACAAACTCTATCAGCAACATCGCCACTAACAGTAACTCCTGAAGGTCGTTTATTCTATGAAAAAGGCTCTGTACCACAGCCACCATATCTTGTACAGCTTAATGCTATTACAGACCCTTTAAGCGACAAGATAACCTTTCAATCTGAATCCTTAAATGAGACAGTGATAAATTTGCCTGACTTGGCAGACTTTATAACTATTAATAATACAATTACTGACATTTCTTTGTTATCGCTTGAGGAAATACAAAAAAGTATTCAAGCTTCAGGTTTATCACTTCATGTCCCAGAAGAGGGAAAAATTGTTACTTCCTATAAGATATTAGCTTCAACTCAAAAAATTTGGAGAAAGATATCGCTTTTTGTTATCTTCGATGCCCTTGAAGATAAATTGAGCATTCAAATAAGAAATGGAAAGCAAATTTTAGAGTCAGCATCAAATTGGTTAGAAGTGCTACACGCTGAAGGTAAAATATCTTTGCAAGCATTATGTAAATTGTCAACCGAAACCATCAATTTTGAACGTGAAGCCATTCTCAAGCATAAAAATACTGAAATAGAAGCTAGGCTCGAAAATATTCGCCAAAAGGCTCTAGAAACTGCCACAAAAACTAGTGAAAAAGTAGACAATTCTACTGTGTTAGGTGAAGCCATACAGTTACGCGATGGACAAATTAGCCAAGCTTTTTCAGAAGTTTTAAATTCGGCTAAAAATCAGGTTCTGATTTATTCTCCTTGGGTAAATCAGGCAGTTGTAAATGAAAAATTTATAACTCTGTTACAGAAATTAGCTAATCGCGGAGTTTGGATTTTAATTGGACATGGAATTGCGCGGCGAGAAGAAGATGAAGATAAACCAATTCCACTAGAATTAGAGGAAAAACTTCGAGCTATAAAAACACCTGATGGTTTACCATCTGTACAGGTTTTTTGGTTGGGAAATTCCCATGTCAAAGAAGTAATAGTTGATCAGGAAATCCATCTTTGTGGTTCTCATAACTGGCTATCTTATCGCGGCGATTACCTACCACGAGGTGAGTCAGTTTATAAAGTTACAATTTTGCCTCAAGTTCAGGAAGCTTATGAATTTCTCGCTAATCGCTTCCAAAATCACGCTCAAAAATTATGGCAATATGCTCTAGAAAACCGCGATTATAAACTGGCTGTAGAGTCTTTATGTGTGTGGGGTGCGCTAGGTATGGAAGACATTGCACTCCAAGAGATACAGCATAATAACTGGCTTGAACTTCTGCCTGTGTGGTTGAATGTAGCACTTCAGGGGTTAAAGTCGAAAAACATACAAGCTGATTCAGTAATTTTTAAAACGGCACTTTTGTTGCTGAATCAAATTTCTGTTGAAGACGCTTTTATTGAGCCATTGCAACAGGGATGGCGTAAAGTTATAGGCGCGATCGCACTTAACAATTCTCAAACTGCTTTAAACTTACTTAGTGATAAAGTATGGGCGCAGTTTCTACGTCTCAATATTGCCCAAGAGAGTGATTCACCTGCTAATTTTATTCTGTATCGTACTTAACCGATATTAAGATATTTTTCATACTTCCATAGTAATAATTTTTTGGAATACAGCCAAGAAATCTGTGATCATGATTTCGCAGAATTTAGCGATTAAATGATTCTTAACCTTTGATTGACTTAAAGATAGATACAGAAATTCGTCTTATTCGATACAATTTATAGGCAGAGAGAGCCGAGGAGAACAAGGTGGTCTTATTAAAAGGCTTTGAGATTGAGGTTTACACTGGCACGCTTCAAGGTGAAATCGTCGGTCTCTCCGACAAAATTGTTGCGGATTTGGATGGATTTATGCGGGAGCCAGATAGCCGCAACGTCGAATACATAACCCAACCATCCCCTAATTACGATAATTTATTGTGTGCTTTGCTGCGTCCCCGGCGGGTGTTGCGAAACTACCTGAATCGCTTGGGCGATTACACCTTGATCCCGGGGAGTACTCTTTCTTTGGGTGGGAGCGATCGCTTTCTGCGTTCTGATCCAGCAAACCCCTATCATAACTACATTGAGAACACCTACGGCACGAAAGTAGTCACCGCCAGCGTACATATCAATATAGGTATCAGTGACCCAGAAGTATTAATGCGGGCGTGTCGGGTGATCCGTATGGAAGCACCTCTATTTCTCGCCCTCAGTGCCTCATCTCCATTTCTGGATGGTAAAGCTACTGGCTATCACTCCACTCGCTGGGGCTTATTTCCACAAACGCCTAGCCATGTACCATTGTTTGCTAGCCACGCCGATCATATTCAGTGGATGGAAAATCAACTCGCTGCTGGAACAATGCAAAACGTGCGGCATTTGTGGTCATCAGTGCGACCAAATGGCGATCGCCGTCCCTATGATCTAAATCGGCTAGAACTGCGAATTTGCGATTTAGTCATAGATCCCATTGCCTTGCTGGCGATTGCGGCCTTATTGGAAGCACGTTTGTTGCAAATAATCGAAAATCCTAGCATCGATCCGTTAACCCAAAGTACCTTTTCTCCTGAAGAACTCGTCAGCCTGACTGCTGAGAACGAAGCTGCTGCTGCTGTTGATAGCCTTGATGCTCATTTGAGGCATTGGCAAGATGGCAGAAGCATTGTAGCGCGAGATTGGATTGCTGAAATGTACCAAGATGTTTGGGCGATCGCCAAACAACAAGGCTTTAGCTGTTTCCTTTCCCCTTTGCAGAAAATCCTCCGCGAAGGCAATGAAGCTCAACAGTGGTTGCAATTACACGCAGTCGGTTTTGACAGCCAGCGCGTCATCACTCAGGCTATTGTCGCTACCCAAGAATGCGAAATCGAACTCGAAAACAAATTGTGTTCGTCCCTGCTGGCATAGTAGAAGATGCAAAGGAGCAGGGAAGGAATCTAACCTGTTTTCTTAAGTTAAGCGCAGTCAAAGCTTTAATTAGGAATTACAAACACTTTACTTTCTCTACATAAAACTTAATATTTTCTGATTTTAGCCAACTATCCTCTCAGGCATTGCTCTGAGAGGATTTGCATTTCGGTTTAAAAATCTAATCAATAGAGAGTACGTGATTATTATTAACAAAACCTATGAATAGCCTCTACCTTTTGGTAGATTTAACATTTACAATAAATTGTTTTATACAATACGTAAATTATACGGATAATGACTCAGGTAGTTTTAGTTAACCCGCAAATCCCTCCTAATACAGGTAATATTGCTCGTACTTGTGCAGCTACGGGTACAGAGTTACATTTGGTAGGTCCTTTGGGATTTGAAATTAGCGATCGCTACCTCAAAAGAGCTGGGTTAGATTACTGGCCTTATGTAAAGCTACACTATCATGAATCGCTAGAAGCCTTTAAAACCCTACATCAGGAGCGTGGAGGCAGATGGTTAGGTTTTACAGTCGGTGGAAATTGTAATTATGTAAGCTTTCAGTTTCAACCTGATGATTGGCTGCTGTTTGGTAGTGAAACCACGGGCTTACCATCAGGAATTCTGTCAGATTGCGATGCTACCCTGTATATTCCTATGACCCAACCGGGAGTTCGCAGTTTGAATCTGTCAGTGAGTGTAGCAATTGGCTTATTTGAAACCCGTCGTCAGTTAGGCTACTTACAATAGTTGTTTACTTTTGTTGTTACAAGTAAATATACGTATGAAATATCCAGAAATCTATTAGACGAGTTATTTGTGGCTGCAAAAACTTTATTATTTACCGTAATAATATGTAAAGCAATATACTAAAATTGTAATTAGCCATGAATTGTAGTGGAAAATACTTACAAAAAAGGGAAAGTTATTATAAGAAATTTGTATATAAAACTTGGGATATTGCCAAATTAGAATGATAGATTTTGATGAATTTGAAACATCCTCAAATGGGGAACAAAAGCCCTACAACCGAGTCAGGTTTTACATTTGAGCTACTTTGGCTCAAGGAACGCTAGAAAGCAGCCTAAAAGCAGCCAATAGTTCATACGGTTGTTTTTTAGGGAATAATCAACGTAAAGTCTCGTGTTGAGACGGATTCGGTAGAAATATCTTGAATATATCTACAGAAGGGGACATTACTTTTCCAGAAGTCGCAGCAATTTAATTCCCAGCAGCGACTATGGACTTGGCAATTAGTTTGTCCAGTCCCCGCGATTGACGCAAGACAAGCGCGGACAATGATGAAGAGTAATAAGTATGGTAAAACGTCCTAAGTGGTGTTAGGAGTGGTTCGGACAAGTAAACACAGCAAACTTTAAGTTTTGCTCACACGTGTAAACTTGTCTAAATCAGAGAAGCAGGTTAATCTTGCGTAAGCATCTCTGGTGAATGTGATCTTGATATATCGTTCGTTGTGATCTAAATCATTGACTAGTATCCAACTGAAAAATCGAGGTCAGTTAAGCGCTAGTGATCATAGGAGGTCGTCTTTGAAACGAGCATTGAAAAAGAGAGTAAAAGCTGTGTTGAACAATAACCCTAGCAGCGATGATGCCCCGGTAGAACTGCTAAATGTGATACATCCAAAAGTTAACCACCGGGTGCGGACAAAAGCCGCAATGATTGGCTTGGCAATCTCGATGGGAGCAACCAGCCTTTTGGTGACTCGGCAAAGCGATCAAGCCCAAGCAGCGGTGCCTGTAGGTAGTCAAAAGGCAACTTCAACGATTCCTGCTGCTTCTAACACTGAGGTGAAATTTGCCTCCACAAAGCTGGAGTCCCAAGCAATCTCATCAGCGAGCGTGCCGGAAAATCCTGTGATTATGGAACCAATGGCAGTCTCACAAGTGCCTGGGCTTGAAGCTAAATGGCAAATTGCGGCAAATGGGATGTCTTTGCAAGTTCCGGCATCAGCAACATTTTCTCAAGCAACACCAGTTTATAAAAAATCTACCTACCTGAAGCCCCAAATAGCACAGGGATTGAGCAACACCTTAGCTGAGACTAATTTTCCAACAGTCAACAAGCTATCTGACTCTAATGCTAATGGTATTGATGGCAGTACAAATGCATCGGTGGATGCCCTACCACAAACAGTGGCAACATCTGGCGCAGCCAATAGTGAAATAAATGCACAACTTAAGGCGCAACAAGAGTTCGCACTGAATCGTTTACAAGAAAAATCGAATCGTTTAAGAAAGAGTCTGGCACAGTTGCGGTCTGGAGAAACCAAAAATTTATCACAAGCTGATATGGGTTTGGTGCAGCCAACGACTGTAGTTGAGAAAACTGTATTAGCCCAGTCTGACACCTCTGACCAGACAAACAGGGCTAACCTCATCTCCAGGTTAAAACAAAAGACACAGACGAGTGCATTTGTCCCAGCTACACCAACATTTATCGCGTCCTCGACGCGAACAGCCTACGAAGTTAAGCCTGGAGATACACTAGCAGCGATCGCCAGCAGATACAATACTTCAGTATCAGAATTAGCTAGGGCAAATAAACTCAGCAACCCAAATGAACTGCAAATTAGTCAACAACTAATTATTCCTGCTGCTCAAGTTGAGGCAACTGTAGCTACTAAGCCTACTTTCGTAGAGTCCAGTAATACTCCTCATGTTGCCAGCTACCCTGTGAACATTGGTGGTGGTAACTCATATCTACCTGCTTCACAATCACCAACTATTGCCGATAACAGCAGAGTTACCGTCCCTACACCGGTAATTGCGAACAATGAAATTCAGGCAGATAGTGCGAACGACTTAGAAACAGCTCCAACCGCTCCTACCTCCTTTGCTGTAGGTGGTGACACCCCAGTGCCAAAAGCTTTTGCCGAAATGCAACAGCCTAAAACACTCGCAAATAAGGTAGCAAGGGGAAACAATAATGACCGTTTGCGGGGCTTACAAGCAGAAATCCAGAAGTTACAGCAGAAATATCGCGCTCAACAGTCTGGGAACTTAGTTGTGCCAGCAGCTACCGAAATTAATACTGCTGCGATGATCACTCCTGTTTCTAGCCCCAATAATTTCACTGTACCTAACCCCGCAGTTCGACCGAATAGTGTAGCGATAGTAATTCCAGTTCCTACACCGATCAAAGCTAACTATGGCGTTCAACCAATTAAGCCCCAATTGCGTGCTACTTTACCCGCCAACGAGCTAGTAAATCCAGAATTCTTACCCAATCTAGGATCTGCTAGTCAGTGGACTCCCCCTCGCGGTCCATCTGGAATCAAAGTTGCAACCCCTCCTACCAGAGTAAATGCCTCGGATTCCTTAGGAAAGATGCGGGGAAGGACAGTTTCTCCACAGATAATACCGCCTTTGGCAGCAGTGGATCAATATCTGCCCAGACCGATTGACGAACTTACACCTCCTCCATCTTCCTCATCCATAACTTACACCTGGCCAGCAAAGGGTACTCTCACTTCTGGCTATGGCTGGCGTTGGGGAAGAATGCACCGAGGAATTGATATTGCTAACTCCACTGGCACACCAGTTGTCTCCTCCGCTGCGGGTACGATAGAAAAAGCTGGCTGGAACAAAGGTGGATACGGCAACCTTGTGGAAGTCCGCCATCCTGATGGCAGCATAACTCGCTATGCCCATAACAGCAAGATTTTGGTGCAACCTGGTCAGCAGGTAAATCAGGGAGACACAATTGCTTTAATGGGTAGCACTGGTCACAGCACCGGGCCACACACCCACTTTGAAATCCGCCCATCAGGTAAGGGTGCTGTTAATCCAATAGCTATGTTGCCGGAGCGCGTGTAATTCTTGGCTGTCTGTAACTAAATCATTGTCTTGTTAGTTGAGGGAGTTTACCTCCCTCTTTTGCTTTCTATTACCTCAACAAGATAGAAGTTCTAATAAAATTGCAAAAAAGTTATTATTGAGCAAATTTGTATGCTATATTAGGTAATGATTTAAATGAATATGGCTCAGTAGCTCAGTTGGTTAGAGCACGGGACTCATAAGCCTGGGGTCGTTGGTTCAACTCCGACCTGAGCCACTTTAAAAGTTATAAGTAGTGAGCGATAAGTGGAGTTAAGATAGAGTAACTTTGACTGCTCTGTAAGAAACAATTTTGGTCTATAATACTCAAGACTCAGCGCTAACTGTTTGATCAGTTTGTAGCCAGTTGAGCAAATCAGCGATCGCCCTAAAATCTAACAAAGCATCACCCAGTGCTTCCAATTGTTCTAGAGAAAGACTCTGAATCTGTTCTCTAACCTGTTGTGGCAACTCTCCTACCCGTTTTTGTAGCTGTCGTATGACGAGTGCTTGCTCTCCTTCCTGTTTTCCTTCTTCCTTGCCTCGCTCGTA
Organism: Nostoc sp.; assembly: GCF_041747015.1. GTDB lineage: Bacteria > Cyanobacteriota > Cyanobacteriia > Cyanobacteriales > Nostocaceae > Nostoc. Next base: position 781 of record NZ_JBGTFY010000233.1, on the reverse strand, counting down.
GCCAATGCGCTCGCCTGTGGTAATGTAACTCATGGTACGCTCCTGCTCGAATTGTTTAAACTCCTGCCAAAATTCTGCTTCTAATCCTTTTGGTAAAATCATAACCCAATCGATAAAACGATAGAGGTTACGAATATCCCTTTCTTGCAGCCCTTGTTCATATAATCGGCGAATTAAACTAAATTTCCACGTTTTCCTTTCTCCCAACTGTTTAGTAGTTTGCTGGGTTTTCAAATGTGCCATTACCACCGTCGCAAAGGGATTATCGCTCTTTTCTAACTCTGTCCATCGATTTTGATAATCGAGTAGTTTGACGGTTCCAAATCTAAAATGCAGACCACAATCGGGATAATTATAACTGTATTGATTTGGTCTCCAAGTCGGGTCAGCATCGCACAAAATTGCTAGGCTAATGGCTGGTTTAGCAAATTTGTCAAAAATTCGCAGGTTGTAGGAAAAAATCCTTTGAGCAAAATTCTCTTCCGATTTTGCCTGAATTTCCACATGAATCAACAGCCAAATTTCCTCTCCTTGAATTTGCCAGACTTTGACCAATTTATCGGCATATCTTCTACCAAGTTCTGCTTCGCGGACTATTTGTTGAAATTCCTTATCAAGAAACTCGTGGGGACGTTCCCAATTAATTAGGGCTTGCTGAATAAGTCTCCAGAGCGAATCTAGAAGCCACACAGCTTACAAAATAGTAGTTTCGTCGCTTAGTTTCCCAATTTGCCCGGCGCTCGCCGACGAAAGTGCAAGGTTTTTGAACCTCTGGATGCTA